>NZ_JAMGZK010000049.1 GCF_025564065.1 Silvania hatchlandensis
TTACGTAATGACATGGTATCTCTCGCATCCCAGGGCATAAGTGGCTCCATAAACGGGTTCTTATGCCTTAGTTGTAAGTGTCTACCATGTCCCCGAACAAGTGTTCACTATGTCCCCGGACTGTACAGTGGGAGAGGGTTGGGAGAGGACATCAGGCCGCATCCAACCCACTAATACACCGCCACCTCCCGCGCCATTTCGCGTGAATACTGCTGGCTGGCGGTGACCAGCATCCGCGTATAATCGGTTTTGGCATTCCCGGCCACCAGCTCATCCACGGTCAACGTTTCAAGGATCTTACCGTACTGCATCACCGCCACCTTCTGGCACAGATGCGCAATCACCCCCAGATCGTGGGTCACCATCAGATAGGTCAGCTTCGACTCGCGCTGCAGCTCCGCCAGCAGGTTTAAGATCTCCGCCTGCACCGACACGTCCAGCGCCGAGGTCGGTTCATCGAGCAGCAGCACCTGTGGCTCCAGAATCAACGCCCTGGCAATTGCCACGCGCTGGCGCTGACCACCCGACAGCTGATGCGGATAGCGGTCGCGGAAGGCGCGGTTCAGCCCCACTTTATCCAGCAGGGCATGAATACGCCGATCCCGGTCGTTGATGCCATGGATTTGCAGCGGCTCTTCCAGAATATCGCCGATGGTGTGACGCGGGTGCAGCGAACCATAGGGATCCTGAAACACCATCTGCACCAGCCGACAGCGCTGGGGGCTGATGCGTCGCTCCAGCGCCTGGCCGTTAATCGCTAGCCCCCCCTCCCAGTGGGTGAACAGCCCGGCTAGGCACTTCAGCACCGTGGTTTTGCCGGACCCCGACTCTCCCACCAGGCCATAAATCTCGCCCGGCTGGACGTTAATGTTAACGTCATACAGCACCTGGCTGCGCTTCTCGCCCTCACCGAAGGCCAGATTCAGGTTTTTTACCTCGATCATCTTCGCTCCTTATTCGACCAGCCAGCTGGCCTGGCGCTGCAGCACCGGCAGCACCGGACGGCGGTGATTCATCTCCGGCAGGGCATTGATCAGCCCCTGCGTGTAGGGATGTTTTGCATTGTGCAGATCGCAGGCGGCAATGGATTCCACCACCCGACCGGCGTACATCACCAGCACCCGGTCACAGAAGCTGCGCACCAGGTTGATGTCGTGACTGATAAAGATTAAGCCCAGCCCGCGCGACTGAACTAAATCGTCCAGCAGCCCCAGCACCTGCAGGCGCACCGAGACGTCCAGCGCCGAGGTCGGTTCATCGGCAATCACCAGTTCCGGGTCGGTGATCAGCATCATGGCAATCATGATGCGCTGCCCCTGCCCGCCGGAGATCTCATGCGGATAGAGTTGATACACGCGCTTCGGCTCGCGAATGCGCACCACGTCCAGCATCTCCAGCACTTTGGCTTTGGCTTCCGCCTTGCGCCCCGGATGGTGGGTCAGCCAGGCTTCGGCAATCTGATCCCCGACGCACACCACCGGGTTAAGGGAGTATTTTGGGTCCTGCATGATCATCGAGATGCGCTTGCCGCGAATGCCGCGCATCTGCGCCTCGCTGACGGTACGTAAATCGACATCGCCAAACTGCATCCGCGTGGCGGTGATCTGCGCTTTAGCCGGATGCAGGCGCAGCAGCGCCCGCCCGACGGTGGATTTACCGGAACCCGATTCGCCGACAATCGCCAGCTTCTCGCGCCCGAGCTGAAAGGAGACGCCGCGCACCGCGTTCGTGACCGCGCGTCCGTTGATAAAGTCGACGTGCAGATCGCGCACGTCGAGCAGCGGTGCATCAGTTGCTGCGAGGATCGAGGATGTCACGTAGGCCATCTCCTAAGAAGTTGAACGCCAGGCTGTTGATCAGGATTGCCAGCCCCGGAATAGTCACCACCCACCAGCACTCCATCATATAAGTGCGACCGCTGGAGATCATCGCGCCCCACTCCGGCTCTGGCGGCTGCGCGCCAAGACCCAGGAAACCGAGACCGGCTGCAGTCAGGATGATCCCGGCCATGTTCATGGTGATCCGGATGATTACCGACGGCAGACAGAGCGGGACAACGTGTCGCCACAGTACCCGCACCGGGGATGCCCCCTGCAGACGCACGGCGGAGATAAAGTCAGCCTGGCGTAACGAGAGGGTCTCGGCGCGCGCCAGACGGGCAATCGGCGGCCAGGCTGTAATCGTAATGGCGATGACCACGTGCTCTAGCCCTGGACCGAGGGCGGCAACAAAGGCCAGCGCCAGCACCAGGCTCGGGAACGAGATAAAGATGTCGGTGACGCGCATCAGCACCGCATCGACCTTACCGCCAAAATAACCTGCGGTAACGCCGAGCAGCAGCCCCAGCGGCCCCACGGTGACCGACACCAGCAGCACGATGTACAGCGTAATGCGTGAGCCGTACACCAGGCGGCTGAAGATGTCCCGACCAAACTCATCGGTGCCGAACCAGTGCTGGGCGTTCGGCGCCACCAGGGCGTTATTCAGATCCTGCACCAGCGGGTTATAAGGGGCGATCCACGGCGCGAAGGCCGCGACAATCAACAGCAGCAGGATAATGCCGCCGCCAATCGCCGTTAGCGGATTACGCGCCATCTGCCCGACAAAGCCCGCCGCGCGACGTGCGGTGCGCGCCAGGCGCTGGCGTCCTTCGCTGCGGCCAATCTGCAGCGGTGTATCCAGAGAAACGGTCATGATTTCGTCCTCGGGTCAAAGAGTTGATACAGCATGTCGGAGAGCAGGTTGAGCATCACGAAGATCATCCCCACCAGCAGCACACAGCCCATTACCGCATTCATGTCCCCCAGCAGCAGGCTGCCGGTAAGATACGAGCCAAATCCAGGCCAGGAGAAGACGGTTTCAATCAGGACCGCCCCTTCCAGCAGCGAGCCGTAGGCCAGCGCCACCACCGTCAGCAGCTGGACCAGGATGTTGCGGAACGCGTGGTTCCAGATCACCTGACGCTCGGTTAAGCCTTTTACCCGGGCAGTGATGATGAACTCCTGCGACAGCTGGGCCAGCATAAAGCTGCGGGTCATACGGCTGATGTAGGCCAGAGAGTGGAAACCGAGCAGCGATGCCGGGAGCACCAGATGGTTAATCGCATTCCAGAACACCGTGCTGTTGCCCGCCAGCAGGGCATCGACGGTCATCAGTCCGGTACGACGCGGCACCACGCCTTCGAGGCCCAAATCCAGCCGTCCGGCGCCGCCCACCCAACCGAGCCAGGCGTAGAACAGCAGCAGCCCCATCATCCCCACCCAGAAGATCGGCGTCGAATAACCGGCCAGGCTGATGATGCGCACCACGTAATCGGAAATACTGTTGCGACGCGCCGCTGCCAGCACCCCCAGCGGAATGCCTAAGCCCGCGCCGACAATAATTGCCATCGTCGCCAGCTCCAGCGTCGCCGGGAAGACGCGCAGGATGTCATCCAGAACCGGTTTGCCGGTCAGCAGCGCATTGCCTAAATCGCCGTGCAGCAGGTTGTTGAAGTAAATGCCAAACTGGGTCAGCAGCGACTTGTCAAAGCCCAGCTGGTGATACACCTGCTGATAGGTGCTGTGGTCAGCATCCGGGCCGACAATCGCCAGCACCGGGTCCACCGGCATGACGCGGCCGATAAAAAAGGTCAGCACCAGCAGGCCGAACAGCGTCACCAGCACCTGGGTTACGCGTTTTGAGAAACGCCGGGTCCGGGAGCCTGGCCCGAGTATCGCAACACTCATTTTTCACCTCCGGTTTTGTACACTTCCCGCAGGAAGGTGGTGGCGGACGGATGCGACTGGAAGTTTTTCACCTCGTTACGCACCACCACCGAATCAACCATTTGCGACAGCGGGATCAACGCCGGGATCAACTGGTCGTAGCGGACCTGGATCTGCTGATAATCAACAATCTGTTTCTGCGGATCGCGCTCCAGCAGCGCTTTATCGATCATCTCGTTCAGCGGTTTGTCGTAAAAACTGGTGCGCCAGCCCTGGAAGTTGGTCAGGCGGGCTTCGTCGCTGTTGTCCGGGTTGTAGACCAGCGCGCGCAGGCTGGAGTGAGGATGCGGCTCAACGCCGCTGCCGCCGCGCCCGACCAGCATGTCGAACTTACGTTCGCGCATCGCGCCGTAGATCTGGTTGCCGGTGCCGGTGATGATTTTGGCGTTAATCCCCGCCTGCATCAGCGTGGACTGCACCGCGATGGCAATATTGAGGAAGGGCTGATCCGCCAGCACTCGCAGCGTGGTGTCGAAACCGTCCGGGTAGCCCGCTTCTGCCAGCAGCTTTTTGGCGCGGGGAATGTCCAACGCATAGCCAGGATCCGGCAGCGTTGACGGCATTCCGGCCTTGATCGGTCGCTGGTGCAGGACGCCATAGCCCGGCATCAGCGCTTTGTTGATGCCCTGATAATCAATCAGGTAGCGCACCGCTTCGCGCACTTTCGGGTTGGCGAAGTGATCCTCTTTCATGCTCATCGCCACGTAATAAACCGTGCCCTTCTGCACGGCTTCCACCGTCAGCTGGGGATCTTTACGCAGGGCGTTGATGTCGGCCACCGCCATATTGCTGGCAATATCCAGATCGCCCTTCTCCACCATCAGGCGCAGGGTTTGCGACTCCTGGAAATGGCGCAACACCACCCGGTTCATCTTCGGCTCTTCGCGCCAGTATGTCGGGTTGCGCTGCATGCGCAGCACGTCTTTCGCCTGCCAGGTTTCCAGCATAAACGGTCCGGAACCGGCTTCGTTGGTGGTCAGCCAGCGGTTACCCCAGTCGTTATTGACCTCGTGGCTCTGCACCGTTTTGCGATCCAGCACGCCGAGGTTGCCCAGTGCGCCAAGGGAGTAAATCACCAGTTGAGGATCGTTGGCCTTCGGCAGGGTAAGCTGAACCGTGTAGTCATCAACGGCTTTTACCTGCTGGTCGATGTTTTTCTTGCTGAAACCGTAGGATTTCCACACCGAGGCCTGGGCCAGGTTCAGGTGCAGCAGGCGGCGCATCGACCACACCACGTCCTCGGCAGTGAGCGGGTTGCCGGAGTGGAAGGTCACGTTATCGCGCAGATGGAAGGTCAGGGTTTTGCCGTCCGGGGCAATATCCCAGGATTTCGCCAGCGCCGGTTTAACGTTGGTGAGGGTATTAGGATCCAGTTCCACCAGCGAATCGTAGAGATTGACCACAATGCCGACCACTTCATTACCGGTCATCGCGGCCGGGTCGAGGGTCAGCAGGTTGTTCATGTTCATACCGATGATGAGCTGATCGGACGGCGTTTTTGCGTACGCCGCCCCGCTCCCCATCATCAGCGAGAGCGCGACTAAGCACGCCCCGGCTAAGGGAGATCGTTTCATGTATATATCGCCTGTAGGGTACGTTTTTATTTGTCAGTCGTGGCTGACGGTATTGGCTTCGATATATGCAAAATTAATGTCTTCACCGAGTCCCGGGCGATCCGGCAGGGTGACAATGCCGTTCTCGTCCATCGGATCGACGATGCTATGGAGATACGCGGCCGGAACATCGTAGTCGAGGAACGGGTGCAGCAGACCGCGCTCGTACCAGCGACAGTTCTTGATGGCGCCAATCACCGCGAGGCTTGCCGCGCCGTTGCCGTGTACTTCGCAGTCCATGCCAAACGCTTCGGCCAGGTTTGCCACCTTCAGGGTCGGCGAGATGCCCCCCACGCCGTTAGAGCCGGCACGCAGAATGTCGCAGGCCCCGGCTTTAATCCAGTCGGCACGGCTGTGGTGTTTACCGCCAAGGCTTTCTGGCCCGATGATCGGAATCGACAGATTTTCGGCCAGCCAGGCGTACGAGGACATGCTCTCCTCCTCCATTGGCTCTTCGAACCACGCGAAGTTGAGCTTCTCCAGCTCTTTACCGATGTACAGCGCCTCGGTGCGGCTGTACCAGTGGTAGCCGTCAATCATCAGGTCGATATCCGGGCCCACAGCTTCGCGCACTGCGGCACAGGCTTTGACATCCATCTTTGGATTAGGCGCAAACGAGACCGGCGGCATCCAGGTGTGCAGTTTGATCGCTTTATAGCCGCGCGCGACCAGCGTTTCAGCGAAGCTGGCGTATTCGTCCGGGGTTGAGAGGCCGCCCGGCAGGTCATCCCCGCACATGGTGCTGCCGTAAGCCGGGACTTTATCGCGATAGCCACCGAGCAGTTTCCACACCGGCACGTTAAGCTTGCGACCAATCAGATCCCACAGCGCCTGCTCAACAAACCCCAGCGCGCGCTCGGTCAGCTGATGGGCGCTACCACGCTGCCAGTGCGCCAGCTCCTGCCAGATCTTCTCGCGATTAAACGCATCCTGGCCGATCATCACTTTACGAAAGAAGGTATTGACGACAAAAGGGCGCACCACTTCCGGCGGTGCAAAAGCGTACCCTTGGGTGCCATCGTCTGCGGTAATGGTCAGCATCGCCATTTTAGCCAGGCTTTCCGGCCCCGGATGAGAGTGCCCGGCGGTGTCGGAAACCCGACGCGTGGGATACTGAAAGACGGTGACGTTTACAGATTCGATTTTCATTATCAGTCCTTAACACAACGTTGGTTCTGCGCGGCTTCGCAATATGAAAAGCTGTTTCGAAACTAACTTTAAGCGCAAATTTCACCCACAGCCTTAGACAAATTCCGCTAAGCGTCGACCATTTTCTGTGCATCTGCACGGCAAGAAGTGACACTTTTCACAAAAGGCGGGGGAAGTGTGACGTGGATCGGGATAGATGTTTGAGTGAAATGAAATGGTTTTCGAAAATGTAGACGCCGTATTTGTAGGCCGGGCAAACGCAGTGCCGCCCGGCATTAGCGAAAGACGCAAAGACGAATCAGGCAATTGTCACTTTGCTGTCCAGGTAGACATCCTGCACCGCGTTAATCAGCTTCACGCCGTCGGCCATCGACTTTTTAAACGCCTTGCGACCGAGGATCAGTCCCATCCCGCCCGCGCGTTTGTTGATCACCGCCGTGCGCACCGCATCCGCGAGGTCGGTTTCACCACCCGCAGCTCCCCCGGAGTTGATAAGCCCTGCGCGGCCCATGTAGCAGTTTGCCAACTGGTAGCGCACCAAATCGATGGGGCTGTCGCTGGTCAGCTTGCTGTAGACCCGATCGTCGGTGTAGCCGAATTTCACCGCATTGTAGCCGCCGTTATTCTCGGCCATTTTCTGCTTCACAATATCCGCCCCGATGGTGGCCGCCAGATGGTTAGCCTGCCCGGTGAGGTCGGCGGAGACGTGATAATCGGTCCCGTCTTTGTTAAACGCCGGGTTGCGCAGATAAGCCCACAGCACGGTCACCAGACCCAGCTCGTGCGCACGCTCAAAGGCCGCCGAGATCTCTTCTATCTGACGCCGCGACTGCTCTGAACCAAAGTAGATGGTCGCTCCTACCGCGACGGCCCCCATATTGAACGCCTGCTCGACGCTGGCGTACAGGGTCTGGTCATACTCGGTGGGATAACTCAGGGTTTCGTTATGGTTTAGCTTCACGAGGAACGGAATGCGGTGCGCATAGCGCCGCGACACGGAGGCCAGCACGCCGTAGGTGGAAGCAACGCAGTTACAGCCCGCTTCAATTGCCAGCTCAACAATGTTCTTTGGATCAAAATAGAGCGGATTAGCGGCAAACGACGCCCCGGCCGAATGCTCCACGCCCTGGTCAACCGGCAGAATCGACAGATAGCCTGTACCGCCAAGACGCCCGGTGTTATACAGCGTCTGCATATTGCGCAGCACGGCAGGTGGACGGTTATTGTCGACCATCACCCGGTCGACGTAGTCGTGACCGGGCAGGTAAAGATGGTCGGCTGGAATGGTCATACAACGATGCTGTAACAGGCTGTCGGCGTCTTTGCCAAGCAGCTGCGCAATATCAGTCATAGCTTTGCTCCCGTCAGGGCCGACGTGATGTCGGCGCGTAGTATCCAGGCCCACATTTTTGTGAGCAGACTAAGCCTGGTACCGCCTGAACAGATTTTCCACCGCCTGAAGCGCATTTCCATACCGCTTACTGGCGCGTTTCGTGTACAACAATTTTGTTACACCGATCAAACAATCACCACAAAGGTATTTAAAAGGTATTATTGAATGGTATGTTAAAGGCGTACCCTCTCTGACATGCAGGATGAAGCAATGAAAACGAAAGTCCAACTGTCATTCATGATGTTTGTTGAATGGTTTATCTGGGGCGCATGGTTTGTGCCGCTGTGGCTGTGGCTGAGTAAAAGCGGCTTCAGCGCCGGGGAAATCGGCTGGTCGTATGCCTGTACCGCAATTGCGGCGATCCTCTCGCCAATCCTCGTCGGCTCGCTGACTGACCGCTTCTTCGCCGCCCAGAAAGTGCTGGCGGTGCTGATGTTTGCCGGTGCCGTGCTGATGTACTTCGCCGCGCAACAGACCGAGTTCAGCACCTTTTTCCCGCTGCTGCTGGCCTATTCCCTGACCTATATGCCGACCATCGCGCTGACCAATAGTATCGCCTTTGCCAACGTTGATGATATGGAGGCGGATTTCCCCCGCATTCGCGTCATGGGCACCATCGGCTGGATCGCCTCTGGCCTGGCGTGCGGGTTCCTGCCGCAGATGCTGGGCTACAGCGATATCTCCGATACCAATATTCCACTGCTGATGACCGCCGCCAGCTCTGCCCTGCTTGGCGTGTTCGCACTGTTCCTGCCGAACACCCCGCCGAAGAGTACCGGCAAGCTGGACCTCAAAGTGATGCTGGGGCTCGATGCCCTGATCCTGCTGCGCGACAGGAATTTCCTGGTGTTCTTCTTCTGCTCGTTCCTGTTCGCGATGCCGCTGGCGTTCTACTACATCTTCGCCACTGGCTACCTGACCGAAGTGGGCATGAAAAACGCCACGGGTTGGATGACGCTCGGTCAGTTCTCCGAAATTTTCTTTATGCTGGCCCTGCCGTTCTTTACCAAACGCTTTGGTATTAAGAAGGTCTTGTTGCTGGGTCTTATCACCGCCGCTATTCGCTATGGTTTCTTTGTTTACGGCGGTGCGGAACAATACTTCACCTACGCCCTGCTGTTCCTCGGTATTTTGCTGCACGGCGTGAGCTACGACTTCTACTACGTGACGGCGTACATTTACGTGGACAAAAAAGCGCCGGCGCACATGCGTACCGCCGCGCAGGGCTTGATTACGCTGTGCTGCCAGGGCTTTGGTAGCCTGCTGGGTTACCGTCTGGGCGGCGTGATGATGGAAAAAATGTTCGCTTATAAAGAGCCGGTGAATGGGCTGACCTTCAACTGGGCCGGAATGTGGACGTTTGGGGCAATCATGATTGCGGTGATTGCCGTGCTGTTTATGCTGTTTTTCCGCGAATCGGATAAAGAGATCACCGCAATTGAGGTGGTTGATGGCGATACCGCGCTGACACAAGGGGAAGTTAAATGAAACACGAACGTGTTCTCGGGGCTCTTTACGGGCAGGCGTTAGGGGATGCGATGGGCATGCCATCGGAGCTGTGGCCGAGAAAGCGCGTGAAAGCGCACTTCGGCTGGATCGACCGTTTTTTACCCGGCCCAGCAGAGAATAACGCGGCCTGCTATTTCAACCGCGCGGAATTCACTGATGATACCTCAATGGCGCTGTGTCTCGCCGACGCGATTATCGAGTGCGACGGGCAGATTAATGCGGACGTTATCGGCAAACATATCCTGCGCTGGGCGCTCGATTTCGATGCCTTTAATAAGAACGTACTCGGCCCGACGTCGAAAATCGCCCTCAACGCCATTCGCGACGGCAAGCCGGTCAGCGAGCTGGAAAACAACGGCGTCACCAACGGGGCGGCGATGCGTGCCTCCCCGCTGGGCTGCCTGCTGCCCGCGATGCCTCTGGAGCACTTTGTTGAACAGGTCGCGCTGGCCTCCAGCCCGACCCATAAATCGGATCTCGCCATCGCCGGTGCGGTGGTGATTGCCTGGACGATTTCACGCGCCATCGACGGTGAGCGCTGGCAAAACATCGCTGATGCCCTGCCGGGTATCGCCCGCTATGCGCAGGAGGCCAAAACCACCACTTTCAGCGCGTCGCTTGCCGCGCGCATTGAACTGGCGCTCAAAACCGTGCGGGAGGCCACTGGCACAGAGTCCGCCAGCGAGCAGGTGTATCAACTTATCGGGGCGGGAACCAGCACCATTGAGTCCGTTCCGGCGGCGATCGCGATGGTTGAGCTGGCGGGGACTGACCCGAACCGCTGCGCTATTTTATGCGCCAACCTGGGCGGCGATACGGACACCATTGGCGCAATGGCAACGGCTATCTGTGGGGCGCTGCACGGCGTGCAGGCGATTGACCCGGCGCTGAAGAACGAACTCGACGCCGTTAACCGTCTCGATTTTGGTCATTACTGCGAAAAACTCCTGCACTACCGGGAGCAAAGGGAGGCCGTATGAGTTTGTTAGCCCAGCGTCTGGAAGCCTTACACGCCACGCGCCCGGTCACGGTGCTGGGTGCGGCGGTGATTGACGTGATCGCCGATGCCTACGCCCTGCCCTGGCGCGGGTGTGATATCGAGCTAAAACAGCAGGGCGTCAACATTGGCGGCTGCGCGCTGAACATCGCCATCGCCCTGAAGCGGCTGGGTATCAGCGCACAAAACGCGCTGCCCGTCGGTCACGGCGTGTGGGCGGACATTATTCGTCACGCAATGGCAAAACAGGATCTGCACAGCGTCGTGGAAGCTGAAACCGGCGACAACGGCTGGTGCCTGGCGCTGGTGGAGCCTGACGGCGAGCGGACCTTTATGTCGTTTAGCGGGGTGGAAAACCAGTGGCAGCAACCCTGGCTGGATGCGCTTACCGTGCCGCCTGACAGTCTGGTCTATCTGTCGGGTTACCAGCTGGCATCACCGTGCGGGGAGTTACTGACGGGCTGGCTGGAAGGACTGCAGGACGTGACGCCGTTTATCGACTTTGGCCCGCGTATTGCGGATATTCCTGACCCGCTGATGGCGCGGATTATGGCCTGTAACCCGATCGTGTCGATCAATCGCCAGGAGGCGCAGCTCGCCGCTGAAAGATGGGGTGTCGAGGATGACAGTTTAGGCGCGTACTGGCAGCAGCGGTTCGGCTCAGTGCTGATTGTCCGTCACGACAAAGACGGTGCAGCCTGGTATGATGCTGAAACCTCGGGCTATGTTCCTGCCTTTCCGGCTACCGTGGTCGACACCATTGGCGCAGGTGACAGCCACGCGGGCGGTACGCTTGCCGGGCTGGCGGCGGGGTGGAGTCTGGCTGACGCGGTGATGCTGGGCAATGCCGTGGCCGCCTGGGTGGTCAGCCATCGCGGAGGGGACTGTGCACCCACGCGCGAGGCGTTACTCTTCGCACACAAAGACGTATAGATCGCTGCGACAGTAGCTAATGCTGTACTCAATGGGCCGGTGTTGCTGGTCAAGCGCAATCTGCTTGATCACCAGCACCGGGATTTTGTCATCCATTTTGATATGGGTCTGAAATTCACTGTCCGGCATGCGGGCGCTGACGCGAGAACGGGTCCGCTGCGGGAAGATATTCTGGCTGCGAAAGTAGTCGTACAGCGAAATACCAATCGCATCCGGGTCAGGGATCAGCGCTACCGGAACCCAGGACTCTTCAATCGAGACGGCGTCATCATCCACATAGCGAATACGCTTCAGCAAAAAGACGTCACTTTCCGGGGCAATCGACAGCTGGCTGGCAACCTCTTCCGGACACTTCACCACCCGCTTGTTGACCCATAGCGTGTTGGGTTTTTTACCGCGCAGCACCACCTGCTGAGAAAAACCGCGCGCTTCCTTAAGGGAATATTCAAAGATATTATTGATTTGTGTCCCGTAGCCCCGGGCGCGCGTCACTACCCCCTCCTCTTCCAGCGCCTGCATCGCTTTACGCACCGTAATGCGCGACACCCCGGTTAACTGGCTCAGATCGCGCTCGCCTGGCAGAATATTCCCGTGGGCCAGCACCCCGCTGCGCACCGCATTTTTTACCGTTTCGGCAAACTTCAGGTACAGCGGGGTATTGTCCGGTGCCGCGATCCGTTCAGTCAGCTCAGCAATTAGCCGGGTATGCGCTTGTTCCATCTCTGTTTTTCTCAGGCCTGATATCTCCTGCCAGTATAAGGCTTACCACCACGCGTGGAAATGGTGTACCGGCCCAATACCGTGACCCACTTCCAGACTATCGGCTTTTGCCAGCGCGCTTGAGAGCCAGCGCTTGGCCTCCTGCACCGTATCAGGCCAGTTGTCATGACGTGGACGTAACGCCGCGAGGGCAGCAGAGAGCGTACAGCCCGTACCGTGGGTATTTTTGGTCTGCACGCGCGGGGCCGTAAAGCGGAGTTCGCCTTCACGGGTAAAGAGCCAGTCCGGACTTTCGGCATCCTCCAGATGACCACCTTTCATCAGTACCGCCCCGCAGCCCATGGCGAGTAGCGCAATGCCCTGCTCTCTCATTTCGCGCTCGTTTTGTGCGTGCGGGGCATTAAGCAGCGCAGCCGCTTCGGGCAGATTGGGTGTGATCAGCGCCACCTGTGGCAGTAGCTTTATACGCAGCGTATCGACGGCGGAAGCCGACAATAGTGGATCGCCGCTCTTTGCCAGCATCACGGTATCGAGCACCACGTTCTGCACCTGATAGCGTTTAAGCTGCTCTGCCACGGCCTCAACAATATCCGTCTCTGCCAGCATGCCGATTTTGGTGGTATCGATGCGCACATCGCTGAACACCGACTCCAGCTGCGCGGCCACAAAATCCGGTTCGATGCGATACACCGACTGGACCCCACGGGTATTTTGCGCCACCAGCGCGGTGATGACCGAGCAGCCGTAGGCGCCCAGCGCGGAGAAGGTTTTCAGGTCGGCCTGGATCCCTGCGCCGCCGCTGGGATCGGTACCGGCAATGGTCAGAGCGTTAATGCGCTTCATGCCTGATCCCCCAGATTCCACAAAGCATCCAGAAACGCCGTCGCAAAACTGCCCGGCCCCTGACTTTGTGCGGCAGCGAGGGTGCCCGCCCGCTTCATCCAGCCACAGGCTGCGGCGATGTTATCCAGCCGATCGCCCGGCAGTGAACAGCTGGCCGCCGCCACCGCCGACAGCGCGCAGCCGGTGCCCACCACGCGGGTCATCATCGGATTGCCGCCGGTCACGGCCTGGATGCGCTGCCCGTCGGTGATGTAATCCACCTCGCCGGTCACCGCCACAATTGCATTGGTCTGACGCGCCAGCGCCTGCGCCGCAGGCAACGCGCTGGCTGCCGTATCGGTGGTATCCACCCCGCGCCCGCCCGCGCTCATCCCTGCCAGGGCCATAATTTCTGAGGCATTGCCGCGGATGGCGGCAGGTTTCAGGGCGAGAATTTGCTGGCAAAAGCGGGTGCGGTACGCCAGCGCCCCAACGGCGACCGGATCGAGCAGCCAGGGTTTGCCTGCGGCGACGGCGCTTTCGATTGCCCGGCGCATCGACTGAGCACGCGACGCAGTCAAGGTGCCGACGTTAATCAGCAGCGCATCGGCCACAGAGGCAAACTGTTCGGCCTCTTCGGCTTCAATCACCATCGCCGGTGACGCTCCGAGAGCCAGCAACACGTTAGCGGTAAAGGTCTGCACCACATCATTGGTCATGCAGTGCGTCAGCGGGGAACGGGTTCGAAAATGGTGTAAGGCGTGTAAATTGAGCAGGTCAGGCTGCATGGTATCGCTCCTGCCTTGCGCGAAGAAGCGATAGCCCGGAGGGCATCTGACTTCCCTACGCTGGCATTATCCAGATCAGGTGGTACGGGTATTTCTCAGCCTTCACGTAGAAGGGCACCCCGAGTCATGTACTACAAAATCAAAAGCTTGCGATTAACGTCCCGTTAATCCCTGTTCTGGATCATGCCAGCGGGAAGCCAAAGACTCAACCCTAAAAAATGCTCTGTGTGCCAGCTTGTGTCCCAGGTTGTGGCTCACAGCACCAAAAACCGAACACAAAAAAGGCCGGGTTTCCCCAGCCTCAACAGCACAATTGAAGGTGCCTTAACAAACCTATTTACCTAGATGTGCTCTTACCTTAGCGGTGCCATTACCAACAGCTCTAACAGCAGCCCTAAGCTGAGATTCAGTAACACCCAACGCTCGGGTCCAATATGCCACTTCCCAAGATTCACTCAAGCTGATGAAACGTTTATCTTCTGGCTGCCGACGCTGTAAGTTATCTGCCATTTGGTTTGTCCTGAGTATTACAAGCTTATGCCTGCACACTTCTTATATGACTCCTCTGCCGCTTCGTAAATGGTCAATTATCAAACAATTGACACTGGTCATAAAACCAGTAAAAACTTTTTCCCGAGCTTGCTAACTTTGCCGCTTCGCTTCTATCATAATCACTACATATTGTGTTTATTGATATTAGAAATACAACATATCCAAACATCCACCCCGTGAATAGGTGTTGAAATGGCGAACAATGTTAAGCAATCCTCAAAAGATGTATCACATCTGGCAGCAGAGACTCTAAACAACCCAAACGCTTCTGCGATTCAGAAAAGTTTAGCGGGTTCGGTGCTATCACAAGCAGGAACAAAAAATCAGACTGGCGCGGACATGGAAGCCAAAGCATCAGCAGCATTGAAAAACCCACGTTCAAGTGAGGTTACTAAAACCTTAGCTGGTTCGGTTGTTTCCCAATCGAATAAAAAGCGCTAAAAAAAAGCCGGGATTAACCCGGCTCTTATGTTTTCAGTTTTCGTTGTCGCTGTTCGCTGAGGTAGTACCTAATAGCACTGTCGAATCCGTGGTTTTGAATGCGGTCAAGTAGGCTGGAACGACTACACCCCAGCCGACGCGCTAGCGCTGACATGTTGATGATCGCATCATCGCCCTTGCCATCTAAAATCCACTGCATCAACGGCATGTTGCCAGTACCGATCAAAGCTAATTTCATATATATCTCCTTTCCTTTGCCTCCAGCACCGAAGATGTCTCGCAATAGCGAGAGTGCTTCGCACCGTTAGCCTCGCCAGCAGCGGGGGCAATGCGCCCCCAAAATCTGCTGTCTTACGCTGCGTCGTCCATAGTGATCTTCAGAACGAAGTCCGGACGCATTGGGATCTGAATCTGTGATAACTCACTGACCACCTCATAATTCATGAACTTATCACGCAGAACGTAATGGTAAGACGGATAAACCGGACCATTAGCAACCTCTGCATGACGGCTCGCCGGAGTCTGATAAGTCATGTATGGGGACAAGTCGCCTTCGACGATGTTGGAGAATGTCGCCAGCATGTAGCCTTCACCATCTGCAATGCCGTATAGCGGATCGTCAACCTGCACCACAGTTACACGACCGATGTTATATCGGTCATATGCACCCAAAGTGTCAGGGAAAATGATGTCACGGGACGTAGCACCAAACAGAGCCGCCTGATATGCGGTTGGGTTGCCTTGAATGGCGGTGAACAGACTTGGACTCGCTAGCAGATAAACCTGCTTGATGCTGGAAGACCAGCCACCCAGATTTTTCTTCAGTAGTGTGACAGCGTTCTGCATCTCAGTAATGACGTTGGCACTGGTGCCAGTTTTCACCACGGTATGCGGTTGCTGAATTCCCCAGAACTCGTTCCAGTGGATGGTTGGGCCCTCGCGTAGGTGTGTCGCCTCTACAGTATTGTGAAGCAGACTCTGCGCCATTGCATATTCAACGTCGCGGCGGGTTTGCAGGTAATGCTTCAGAGTATGACTAGCGACTACATCTTCAGCGGTCATTTGACGGTTTTCACCGGGTTGACGCTTCCCCTGCCAATCCTGGCTGGTGATGGTTGAACTGTAGACATGCAGTGGGGCCTGGACGGTCACGTTAGCCGCTTTAGGGAAGTTTAGACCGGACATTTCAGAACCATAACGGGCAACTGATTTTGTCACTTCACGCTCCACATCTTCCAATGTGTCGAGCGCGATGATTTGCGTATCACTTGGACGGCTGGTAAAGATCCCCAGGCTGGACAGAAGGAATCCCTCGCCGCTTGGCTTCACGAACTGACCGGAAAGGTTAGTAAAATCACTTAATTTCATATTGTTATCTCTCCTTGATTAGATTTTGGTGTTTGCGTCAGCAATGCGGTTGCCTTGCTTAACAAGGGCAGCGTATGCAGCATCTTTTGCAGCAGTAGCGACGACCAGACCAGATGGATTGAAAACACAGCCACGGTCAGAAATGACCAGGCTACGATCATCGCCTGCGATTTGGTTTTGCAGTGCTACAGCGCAGTTATCACCGTCAGCAGCGGCATAAGCCTTGCCTGTGGTTGGGTTGATCACATCGCCACAGGTCACAGCAGCAGCCAGATCAAGGATCACGGTGCGCTTGTGAAAGATTGGTGAATCGGTATAAACCAATACATCCTGTGGGGTTTTGCTTTCATGTTCGAATGCCATATGTCATATCTCCTACAGTTAAATAGCCTGATATACAGGTAGTTATCGTTATTCGGCAGATTTGCCGGGATTTGGTACAGGTGTAAAAGAGGCCGCACAAAGGCGACCTTCTTTCACTCGTTTCACGAGTTAGCAACTGGGATTGCTAATCGCTTCGCGATGTTCTTCACTTCGTTTTCCATGCAGAAAAAGACCAAGGCGAGAATATTTCGCCTGGTATAGGTCAGTAGTTTTCTGATGGAGAGATTAGGAATGAGGGAGCAACACCGCCAATTGCGGACATCCACGACCGTTAGAAAGCGGTGTTAGCTCGGTGCCAGTTTGCATCATGGCAAGATGACCGACGAGGAGAGCGCCGGATTAATGGCCTAATCCAGGATGACCCGGAGTAGTACGTCTTTTCTGAATACAACCAGCGGTTGGCGAAAACCTTCCCGTGAGAGTAGGTCGCTTAGCGGTGAACCAGAGGTTCATCACTTCGTGACCGGAGAGAGTGCGGTGTGAAGTGGTTTACTGAATTTGGCCACCTGAATAGAGGTGATATCATCACCTCATAGTCAAAACAGGTGACATTATGACCGGACGTAACAGACGCAATTTTAGCCCCGAGTTCCGACTTGAGGCTGCCCAGCTTGTACTCGATCAGCACTACACCGTTGCCGCCGCTGCAACGGCAATGAATGTTGGTAAATCCACGATGGATAAATGGGTTCGCCAGCTTAAAGAAGAACGCGCAGGTAAATCCCCAAAGGCCTCTCCGATGACGCCTGAGCAACTTCGCATTCGTGAATTAGAAAAACGACTGCAACGTGTTGAAATGGAAAACGATATATTAAAAAAGGCTACCGCGCTCTTGATGTCAGACTCCCTGAACAATTCTCGTTAGTTGAGAAACTCAGGACGCGGTTTCCTGTTGCCTTTATTTGCAATGTGTTCGGGATCCATCGCAGTAGCTATCGGTACTGGCTAAGCCGACCGCAGAAACCTGATGCAAAACATATCGTTATACTTAGCCTGGTTCGTGAAGTTCATCATGCCAGTAATGGCTCTGCGGGGGCCCGGAGCATTGCCGATATGGTCAGCGCAAAAGGTGTTCCGTTGAGTCGCTGGCGGGCCAGTAAGATAATGAAAGAGCTGAATATTGTTAGTTGCCAGCAACCGGAGCATCGCTACAAAAAAGCCACAAAAGAGCATGTGGATATCCCTAATCATCTGGATCGCCAGTTTGCAGTAACGGAACCTAATCAGACCTGGTGCGGCGACGTGACCTACATCTGGACGGGCAAACGGTGGGCTTATCTGGCGGTTGTTCTGGATTTATTTTCCCGCAAGCCAATAGGCTGGGCGATGTCGTTTTCTCCGGACACAGCTCTGACAGGAAAAGCATTAACGATGGCCTGGGAAGCCTGGGGAAAACCGGCTGACGTTATGTATCATTCTGACCAGGGAAGTCACTATACCAGCAGGGAGTTCAGACGGTTACTGTGGCGTTATCGTATAAAGCAAAGCATGAGTCGACGTGGGAACTGCTGGGACAACAGCCCAATGGAACGATTTTTTCGCAGCCTGAAATCAGAATGGGTACCGAACTGTGGATACGCTAATTTTAGCGAAGCAAATAGATCAATAACGAATTACATCATTGGTTATTACAGCCAGCTCAGACCCCACCAATATAACGGTGGCTTAACACCCAATGAATCAGAGCGATTGTTCTGGAAAAACTCTAAAGCCGTGGCCAGTTTTTGTTGACCACTTCAGTCACGGCTTCTATCTTGGCGTTAGCAAGTTCAACCATCAGATTAGCTAACTCAAGTTTGAGCGTTGCCTTGTCCAGTTCATCGCTATTATTTGCCAGCTTCTGAGTGATGCTAACCGCTTTATCAAGAATCCCTACCGCTGCCGCCGTGCTTGCCAGTACACCTGCCATAACATCCCCTGTCTGAGATTTGTTGAAGATTAATGCTCACCACTTTACCGGATAACTTTCTGTTACGAAACGAAGTTTCGCTTAAGTCTAATACTTGTTGTGCATGTGGTGATTGTTTGTAAAATGACCATCGTGATTATTTCCATAACAAGCAGAGGGACTTATGCAGCAATACACCAACGAGATCACGCCTGAAATTCTGGCATCTTTTGATAAACCAGCGTTCAGTGATGACCAAGTAGCCGGAATGAGCCAAGAATGGCAGGAACTCATTGCCAAACAGCAAACCGAACTCAAACAGCATCCAGTGATCGAGATCTACCGCATCGCGGTTGAAGGAAGTCTGACTCGTGATGGCGGAATACTCAAAACCGCAACTGCCACTTCGTAAGTAGAGATCAGCACAGGTCAAAAACTCCGGGTAGCTCAAACTCAGGATACTGTCGTTTATCCCGATGGTACGGAAGCGACAATAATCAGTGGTGCAGGAGAGGCAGCACATAATAACGCAGGTCTTAGCGTAGCTCTTGTCGGCAGTCGTCTCAGCAATGGAGATGAAATAATAAGTACCCCTCAAGGAACGGGAATACTGGTTCTACGCCGTGGCATTCCAGCAGCAAAGGGATTTCTTGTTGATAACTTTGAAGTAGACAAAATGTTGGCAGCAGAAACTGCTCACTGAGGGATCACTGATGGTAACGCAAAGAACACTTGCAAAGCTGGGTAATAAAACGAGGTATGGGCACATCGTTTCTGCCTCATCAACTATTTTTGATGAAGATCATAATCCATTGGTGAGAGCTGGTGATAAAGCATGGTGTGATGTTTGCAAAGGTGCTTTTGAAATTAATGCAACCTATACCGGACTCCTCGAAGCAGGTTTCATCGCGGGTGATGGAGATCTGGTTTTATGTCAATGCAAAGATAACTTTGTGATCGCCATGTCCGGCTTCACTGGGGAACGTCATCCGGGAATGATGAGCGCTAAATCAGCAGTTGCTGCCGTACCTCTGGTGCAACAAGCTCAGCAGGAACCGGAACAACACGCCCAAACCGCGAAAAAGAAAACAGGCATTGACGCAGGTTTCGCCGTTCTCCCCTACGGCGGAACAACAGAAGCCTGGCAACGTCTGCTATTCACCGAAAACCCACCAGCCGGAGCAAAGGAGCTATTTGCTACGCTGAACGGTGCAGACAAAAGCTATAAAGCTGGTTCTATCATGCTTCTGGTTGATCCTGATAAGCAGGACAGCGAACAGATCGCCCACATGAAAGCCGCGAAAGCGCGAGTCGATGCAGCATTGGCCCCATTGACGCATGAGGAAGCTAACTTACTGCACAAACACTACGCTACCATAGCTAATTTCACCAGCTACGCTGATACAGGAATTGGCCTTGCTGCTGATCCTGTTGGAAAATACTTCGAGAGTATCGAAAAAATACTCAAAGAGATCCAGGAAACATATAAAAACACCTACTTAACACGTGGTGCATTAATTGGTGAACAATTTTATGTACGACGCAGCCAGTTGTTTAAAGAGCTTGAATCCATACTCAAAGTCAACTTCCTGAATAAGGCTATGAAATTCGGAGAGTATACCAAAATAAAAAATGCACTCGGCCTGTCCAGTAGTTCTATTACCCACAAATGGAATGAAACGGGGATCAGTGACATTGAAGGTTATGCTACCCACATCGAACGGGCAGCTAAATACGTAAAAGCAATGCGTTACACTGGTTATTTAGGCATTGGTTTTAGCGGACTCCATTCTCTTAACGAAATCCATGAGGCATGTTCTGTTGGTCGCGAAGCTGAATGTACCAAGAAAAAGTATACTGAGATAGGTAGTTTTGCTTTGGGTACAGGTGGCGGTGTTCTCGCTGGTGGCGGGGCTATACCATTATGCGTCACAATAGGCGTTGGTACTGCTGGTGTTGGCGGGCTTGTTTGTACCGTTATTGCAGGTGTTGGTTTAGGGTACGCTGGTAGCACAGTGGGAAGTGCTGTTGGGGAATTAGGCGGAGAACAGTTGTATGACATTGTCGGCAATTAATTTTCTGACGATACATCGAGTTGAAATCGCTGGGATCTTTTTGATTCTCGGAATAATTAATTATGTTTCTTACGTGATTCATGACAAATTAGCCAAGAGAAAGTTCATGACTCTTTGCTCGCTATTTGTCGATAAATTTGGAGCAAGACCAGCAGAAGTTTTAATTTATCAGGATGGGGGATTCTTTTTCTCGTTTATGCGTGATGCATTCTTTATTAAAGCATTATACTTTAAAGAGAACTCATTCCATACACGAGGAATGGATAATGAGCAAATCCGATTCATTAAAGAACTTCCTAATCAGTACACCGATTGGTTACGTGTAAAAGTGCGGTTTTCTGTCGTCGGTATTATTTTTCTATTCATGATGTTATCAGCTTTCTATTTACCAACATTCATTTAACGGAAGTAAAATAAATAGCCAAGCGAAAAACTTGGCTATTTTATTCACTCCCAATCAATACCATCAATTACATAAGAAACTGAGGATAAGGGAAACGTATGCAAATAGCGTTTAGTGATCCCTCCGCTTTTCTCGTGACCTACGGTTTGCTGTAGGTGCAGAATGTTTTTCACCCAACCAGCCATAGCAGATGAACAGACGCTGTGGCGGATCGAATGCAGTAACCGCCGTTGTCCGTAATCATCCAGATACGGGATACCAAGCTGATCTCGTAGGTCAGCAAACACCTTGCCGATCTTAGTCATGTTTGTACCCGCCACTTCTGAGAAGATCCGCTCTTTCCACTGGCGATCAACGTATTCCATGAATCCCCATTCGATCAGCTTGGGATGAATAACTACCTGTCTTGTAGCATTCTCCGTCTTCCCTTGGCCTCCTTCGGCAATCAGGAAATAGTAGCGCTTGCTATCTTCGTCGAATTTAATTTGTGACTTCTCCAGTTTGCCTATCTCGCCTCTTCTCGCCCCCGTGTATGCCAATAATAACGTGATCCATTTTTGCCAGTTATCAGGCTGCTTAAGCGCCCATCCAACAAACTTTTTCATCTCCGCCGTGCTGTATGCGCCAAATCTTGCTTTTGATGGCGCAGCCACTACGCCATCAGTTGGCGATTTAGGCAGAATGTCTTTGCCCTCGGTAAGAAAAGTTTTGAACAGTGATTTGTAGATCTTGAGATGCTTATGGATGGCCTCAACACCCACCAGCTCATCCGGTGGCACGTCATCACATTCTATCATTTGCTGAATGGACATTGAGCGGTAAGGCTGAACAACACGCTTAGGCAGATTTTCAACGACTTCCATTACCTGCTTAATGTCCTGTTTGGTGATTACCGTTACATCAGTTTCCCCTCCCAAGACAGTTAGCAGCACTTCCATGTAGCGCTCATTTGCCATTGAGATCGATTTCGTCCAGTTGCGCCCTTTTTCGGCTTTGTACATAGCCCACGCATCAGAAAGGGTTAGCACTTTTTCCGGTTCGGCTGGCGCTTGAGAATCCATTATTCCAGTAGGAACAATTATCTGCTGTTGTTGGGCTAAAAGTGGATTTCTTGCAGCCTTGCGTTCTAACGTAATCAGATTTGATAAAAACGCTTCGAACACAGGGATCGGCGTAGCTAATGATTAAAGAAAAGGAATGTGCGGAATGATGCTAATCATCAAAGCAGATGCTTCGCGATAACTGTCTGTAGAAAGTGATTTTTTGTATGACCGCCCATCAGATAAGCGGATCTGAATGTAGTAGTTACCGTACCTCTTGAAGGTGTACGGAAGTGATTTTAACCTCATGGATAAGCCCTTTTTGTACCTCAAGTGCATTACGCACGGACAAAAAGAAATGTAATCCAATGATAAGTAGGCCGAATTTCGGCCCCCTACGCTGGCATTATCCAGATCAGGTGGTACGGGTATTTCTCAGCCTTCACAAGGAAGGGCACCCCGAGTCATGTAAGTTAAATCTTTTTACGCCCGCCAGATTAGGGGAAGCGGCTTGCTGGTGCAAGCCCTGCCCTTCTGGTTATCACATTTTCTCGGTGTACCGAATTCTGGAAGCAGGTCAACGCCATCTATACGCCGACAGGTGCAAGCAGTTCATCCGAACTCCCTTACTGATTGTTACGAAACGAAGTTTCTCCGGGTCTGATACTTGTTGCGCATGGGGTTATTGTTTGTAAAATGACCACGGTAATTATTTCCACATTAAGTAGATGGATTTATGGCGACACGGATTGTGCTTTGCCAGGGGGACAGAACAACATGCGGAGGAAGAATAGTCGTAGGCTCAGCGCTGGGTATTGCTTTCGGTAAACCGATAGCAAAAGAAGGCGACCCTGTAACCTGTGGCAAAGACGGCAACACGTACAAGATTATTGGCGGGATCTCAATTTTTACGGATGGTGCAGATAACAGATGTGTAGCAGGGTCACTTGATAGCTACATTTCATGCCCCTGTAAGGCAAAAATACGCCCCTCAAATGCTTACCCCATGTATGAAAAAGAAGAACCACAGGCATTCGGAAACGCAGGCTCAGCGACTGTGGCTCCACTATCCGCCTCACTCGCTCCAGAAGTTTACTCAGAGCCTGAACCTGAACCTGAACAGCACGCACAGACAGCGAATAAGAAAAAAACGGGCATAGATGCAGGTTTCGCTGTTCTCCCCTATGGCGGTACGACAGAAGCCTGGCAACGTCTGCTGTTCACTGAAAACCCACCGGCAGGAGCCAAAGCGCTATTTGCTACGCTGAACGGTGCAGACCAAAGCTATAAAGCCGGTTCTATTATGCTTATCGTTGATCCTGAAAAGCAGGACGACGAGCAGATCGCCCACATGAAAAAAGCAAAAGCCAGGGTTGATGCAGCCCTTGAGCCGCTGACACATAAAGAAGCTAACTTCCTGCACAAGCATTACGCCACCATTGCCCATTTTTCTAACATTGCGGATAAAGGCATTGGGCTTGCAGCCGATCCGGTTGGGAAATACTTTGAGAATATTGAACGAATTCTCAAAGAGATCCAGGCGACATATAAAAATACGTACATGACGCGAGGCGCATTGATCGGTGAACAATTCTATGTGAGGCGCACTCAACTTTTTAACGAACTTGACCGAGTGCTCAAAGTTGGCTTCCTGAATAAAGCGATGAAGTTTGGAGATTATAATAAAATCAAAAATGCGCTCGGTTTGTCTACCCGTTCAATAATATACAAATGGAATGAGACTGGGATCAGTGATATTGAAGGATACGCAACGCACATTGAGCGTGCAGCTAAATATGTTAAAGCAATGCGCTATACTGGCTATGTTGGAATAGCGTTTAGTGCGGTTCACTCAATCAATGAGATAAATGAGGCTTGTTCAACTGGTCGCGAAACTGAATGTACGAAGAAAAAGTATACAGAGATCGGTAGCTTCGCTGGTAGCCTTGCTGGTGGTTATGCAGGTGGGGCAATAGGCATGGGGATCTGTACTTTAATCTTAGGTGGTGTAACAGTAGAAGTCGGTGGTGCAGGTGCATTGGCTTGCGGTGTAATACTTGGTACGGGCGGCGGCTATTTGTTAGGTGAGGGTGGGTCGGAGTTAGGTCAAATTTTTGGTGAATCGATATATGAAGCGGTAGGTAAATAATATGCACACCCTTTTTATGATCTTAACACCAGTAGGAATACTGGCTATTTTCATTGCATTTATATATTCTGCAATGAAAGAAAAGCAACATAAAATGTTATGTAACGAGTTCCTTGAAAGATTTGGTTACTACCATACTGATATTGCAGCATATGAAAAGGGGGGAGCTTTATTTACATTTCAGAAAGATATTCATTTTTTACTTGCCTTAACGTTCAAAGATGACAGTTTTTTCGTTAGGAATATAAACAAAGATTTATATATATTTACTCGTGAGCAACCTAAAAATAAAACATCATGGATAAAGATAAAATTTTTGCTTCTTATTTTTGGAGTCGTTACATTAATAACAGATTACATTATTTTTTCTCTTTTCATTAAAGATATTCATTGAACAACGGCCAGTATGTAATGAATGTTATTCCTGCTATGTGCACATTTATATGTATCCTTTTTGGATTCATTTCGATTGGTTACTCAGTGTTGAAAAATAAGCAGCATAATAAGCTATGCGATGCCTTAAGAACCATTTTGGCTATTTACCAGCAGGTATAACCCTTGCTCAAGCAGGAGGGGTATTTTTATCAATGCAAAAGGATTTTTATTTTATATTTCCTTTCGTTGTAAAAAAGGGAAGTTTCGCAGTCAGGAATATGAACCCAGACCATTATGATTTCATTAGAAATCAACCCAAAGAAATGATTTCATGGTTGAAGATTAAGTTCACATTATATCTAATATCTCTCATATTTTTTGTTGCAACCATTATAATCTACTACTTCATTGAATAAGCATAACAAATAGAAGCCAAATATACTTTTATTTGGCTTCTTCTCATTCTAACCGTTTACTCCCAATCCAGACCATCAATCACATAAGAAACTGAGGATAAGGGAAACATATGTAAATAACGCTTAGTGATACCTCCGTTTTTCTCATGCAGTGGGATTTGGATATTATTCAGCGCGTGGAGCGAGAGACGAGCAATCTGCCTGAGCTCTAACCCCAAAGCGCTGAACGCTTCGCCATTATCTGCTTAATACTATCCCCGCGTGGCGTAAGAATAACGAGGCGGGCAGTTAAAATACCTTTTGTAGAGGGAGTATCGTTCTCGCCACTCCCTCTACAGATAACTCTCATCTTTTTAGCTATTCGTGCTAAGTGTGATCTGCATCAAGCTGTTTAGCCTGCCCTTTCGCGATAGTACCCTCGCGTTAGCAATCCGTTACTTCTATAGAAACAAGACCGTCATGCCGACGCGTTCTCAGCTCACTTAAGGTTAATCTATGAACAAGATTGTATTAGCAGGTATTGTGGCAGCGCTTCTCTCAGGCTGTGTCTCTCAGGAGCAACGCTTAGCAGACTGCGAAGCAAAAGGCGTAAGCCGCGATGCGTGCTATATCGCCGATCAGAACCGTCAGGCCACGATCAATGCGGCAGCTGAAAAGCAGGCGTTAGAGAATGCGCAAGCGGCAACAAAGACTAAAAAGTAAGTTTACGGCGTCCAAAAACCCTTGCCCGCCATCGCGCTGGTGAGGGTATTTTTTTGCCCGGAATTGCCCCACTTTTTTAGCCTGAGCGCCCGCGGGTAAACCGTAGTCGCCATGCGGGTTAACGGCCTGCGCGCGTCAATTGCGAACGCGTAACAAAACGATAAACAATTAACCATTGAGCCCCACGCAAAAAGGCTCTATATTGGCCGCGAATTTTTGATGCCCTTCTCATTTTTCTTTTAATTGTTCAATCGTGGCCATCGATGAGCCGCGGTTGTAGGAGTGATATGATGACGGATAAAGTCCGTATTGATTCTTTGAATGCCTCTTCTTTCAAAACCAACGAAACCTATCTGGCCCGTCAGGCCGAAATGGAATCCAACGTCAGAAGTTACCCACGCAAACTGCCTTTAGCGATTACTAAGGCGGACGGCGTGTGGATCACTGATGCGGATAACAAAGAGTATCTTGATTGCCTTGCCGGAGCGGGAACGCTGGCATTGGGTCATAACCATCCTGATGTGCTGAAAAGCATCCAAAGTGTCATTACCAGCGGCTTGCCGTTACATACCCTGGATCTGACTACGCCGTTGAAAGACGCGTTTTCAGAATACCTGCTCTCCGTTCTGCCTGGTCAGGGCAAAGAGTACTGCCTGCAGTTTACCGGCCCTTCCGGCGCGGATGCGGTTGAAGCCGCACTGAAGCTGGCGAAAAAAGTCACCGGCCGCAGCGGCATTATCAGCTTCTCCGGCGCGTATCACGGAATGACGCACGGCGCACTGTCCGTGACCGGCAACCTGTCTCCGAAAGAAGCGGTCGACGGCATGATGCCGGAAGTGCAGTTTATGCCTTACCCGCACCAGTACCGCTGCCCGCTGGGTATCGGCGGTGAAGCGGGCGTTAAAGCCCTGAGCTACTACTTCGAAAACCTGATCAACGACGTTGAAAGCGGCGTGCGTAAACCGGCTGCCGTTATTCTGGAAGCGGTTCAGGGCGAAGGCGGCGTGAACCCGGCTCCGGTTGAGTGGCTGCAGCGTATTCGTAAAGTGACTGAAGAAAACGGCATTCTGTTGATTCTCGACGAAGTGCAGGCGGGCTTTGCCCGTACTGGTAAGTTCTTCGCCTTCGAACACGCAGGTATCCAGCCTGACATCGTTGTGATGTCTAAAGCTGTGGGTGGTGGTCTGCCGCTGGCCGTGCTCGGTATCAAAAAGCAGTTCGATGCCTGGTCTCCGGGTCACCATACCGGCACCTTCCGTGGCAACCAGCTGGCGATGGCCACTGGCCTGACTACCCTGCAGATCCTCAAAGAGCAGAATGTTGCTGATAAAGTTGCCGCCCAGGGCGAGTGGCTGAAAGCAAAACTGGTGGAGCTGCAGAAACGCTATCCGGTTATTGGTCACGTGCGCGGTCTGGGCCTGATGATCGGTATTGAGATCGTGAAACCGCACGAAGCGGCAGACCACATGGGCTGCTTCCCGGGCGATGGTGATCTCTCTGCACTGATCCAGAAGAAATGCTTCGAAGCTGGTCTGATTCTGGAACGTGGTGGTCGTAACGGCAACGTTGTTCGTCTGCTGCCTTCCCTGCTGATAAGCGACAAGGAACTGAACGTGTTCCTGGACAAATTTGAGCAGGCACTGCTTGCTGCGGGCGTTCGCCCAGCCTAACCGAACCGGAGACGAAGCATAAGATGTCAGATTTAAACCCGATTTTGTCGTCATCGGCGCAAAGCATTGAAGCCTATCAGCAGGCTATCGAGCAGAGCACCCAGGCGGTCATGCAGTGGCTGAAACAGCCGGAAATGTACCAGGGTAAAACGGTCGCCGAGCTGCGCGAACGTATCAACCTGGATTTCAGCCCGGAAGGGCTGGGCAACGAAACCGCGATTGCGCGTGCCGTTGAATATTTCCTGAAAGACAGCCTGGCGGTGCATCATCCGCAGTGCGTAGCGCATCTTCACTGCCCAAGCCTGGTGGTAAGCCAGGCGGCGGAAGTGATGATCAACGCCACTAACCAGAGCATGGATTCCTGGGATCAAAGCCCGTCAGCGACCATTATCGAGATCAAACTGATTGAATGGCTTCGTACCCGCCTGGGTTATCAGGCTGGCGATGCGGGCGTGTTCACCAGCGGCGGCACCCAGAGCAACATGATGGGTCTGATGCTGGCACGCGATGCGTTCTTTGCGCGTCTTGGCCACTCGGTCCAGCAGGATGGTCTGGTGGGCGATCTGCGTAAAATTCGCGTTCTGTGCTCTGACAGCGCTCACTTCTCCGTGCAGAAGAACATGGCGCTGATGGGTCTGGGCTACCAGTCTGTCATCCAGGTGAAAACGGACGAATGTTCGCGTATGGATCTTAACGATCTGGCGGCGAAGATTGACCAGTGCAACGCCAACGGTGAGCAGATCCTGGCGATTGTTGCCACGGCAGGCACCACGGATGCGGGTGCTATCGATCCGCTGCGTGCAATTGCAGAACTGGCGGCGAAGCAGAATATCTGGGTTCACGTGGATGCGGCCTGGGGCGGCGCGCTGCTGATGTCCGAGAAGTATCGCGATTACCTGGACGGCATCGAGCTGGTGGATTCCGTTACCCTGGACTTCCACAAGCAGTTCTTCCAGACCATCAGCTGCGGGGCGTTCCTGCTGAAAGAAGCGCGTCACTATGAGCTGATGCGTTATCAGGCGGCGTACCTGAACTCCGAGTTCGACGAAGAGGCGGGCGTGCCGAACCTGGTATCCAAATCCCTGCAGACAACCCGTCGTTTCGACGCGCTGAAGCTGTGGATGAGCCTGGAAGCGCTGGGTGAGAAGAAATACGCTGAGATCATCGATCATGGCGTGACCATGGCCCAGCAGGTTGCCGCATACGTGACCGAGCAACCGCTGCTGGAACTGGTGATGCCACCGCAGCTGGCGAGTGTGCTGTTCCGCTTCCGTCCTGAGCAACAGCTGGATGACGCGGCCATTGCGCTGCTCAACCAGAAGATTGGTGATGCGCTGCTGGATTCGGGTCGTGCCAACGTTGGCGTGACCGAGCACAACGGTGTTACCTGCCTGAAGCTGACCCTGCTGAACCCAATCGTGACGCTGGAGGATGTCAAAGTCCTGCTGTCGCTGGTGGAACGTACGGCGCTCGAGCTGCTGTCTAAATAAGTCGTTATACCCGGTAGCCGCTCGGCTACCGGGTCTTTTCCCCTGTACATCCTATCGTCTTGCTGTCTTTGCGCCCTCGTTTTGCGCTGCGGAGTAACCGTAGGCGTCATAACCGGAGCTGTAATAGCTGGCGGCAGATTTCATGACATCGTTCAGAATGGCGCCTTTGATGTTGACCCCCATCTGCTGCAAACGTCGGTAGCTGACCTGCATCTCCCTGACGCTGGTGACGTTAAAGCGGGCAACCAGCAGAGTCGAGGCCGCAACGCCCCCCACCAGAGCGGCATCCGTGACGGCAAGAATGGGCGGGGTATCCACAATGACCATGTCGTAATGCTCACTGGCCCAGCGCATAAACTCGCGAAAACGGCTATGCATCAGCAGTTCAGAAGGATTCGGAGGGTATTGTCCACAGGTCACCACATCGAATTTGCCGCTGGCGTAGGTCTGGACGGCCTGCTGGAATTCTACCTTCCCTGACAGGACATCGGATAAACCCGCGTCGTTTTTCAGATCAAAAATATTGTGCACATAGCCTTTACGCATGTCGGCATCGATGAACAGCACGCGCTGTTCAACCTGCGCCACCAGCGCCGCCAGCGACGTGCTGACCAGCGTTTTGCCACAGTCCTGCGTCGGCCCGCTGAACATCAAGATATTATTCTGTGCATCCATCATGGCAAAATGCAGGCTGGTGCGTAATCCGCGAATGGCTTCGACAAAAATATCCAGCGGCCGGTCCACCGGCAAAAACGGCACGTCGGTAGTTTTATGCTTAAAGCACCAGGAGAAGTATTTGCCGCTTAAGAGAGTTTTTCTGCTCAGCCATTCTGAACGCGGCAGAGTGGCATAGACGTTGATGCCCTCACTTTCCAGTTGCTCCGGACTGTTGATACCGCGTCGCAGCGCCGACTTTGCCAGTACCAGCCCCATCGACACGAACAGTCCACACAGCGTCATCATCATCACGATCAGCGCTTTGCGCGGCTTTATGGGTGCAGGTTGCGTCACCGCCGTGTCAATAATACGCACATTGCCGATGGCGCTGGAGCGCGAGATGTTCAACTCCTGCTGGCGTGTCAGAAGCTGCAGGTACACCGCGCGACCTGAATCCACATCGCGGCTCAGGCGGACGATCGCCTGCTGTGTCGATGGCATCGCACTGACGCGTTTGTCTAGCCTGTCCCGCTCGCCTTCTAAGGTCAGACGCTTCTCCCGCAGTGCACGATACGTCGGATGGTCTTTTTTAAAGTGCTGCGAGATTTCGGCTTCGCGAAAGGTCAGCTCATTCAACTGATTCTCGACATTAACGATTTGCTCTAACACTGACTTGGCTTCCAGCGTCAAATCAACCGAATCACGTTTCTTACGATAGGCATTCAGACGCTCTTCAGCATCCTCAAGCTCGGTACGCACTAGCGGCATCTGTCGCTGAAGAAAGTCAAGACTCTTAGAATCCTGCGCCGCCTGACGGTCAATGTTTTGCTGCAGATAGCTTTGTGTGATGTGGTTCAGGGTGCGAGCAATGCGTTCGGGGTCGGTACCAGTAAGGCTCAACCCAATTATCCCGCTCTCTTTGCCCTGTTGTGTCACGCTAAAATTGCGGCTCAGGTCATTGATGGCTTCAAGCAGCGAGCGCTGCGTAATCGAAAAACGCGTGCCTGCTGGCGCAGACAATTCGCGAACCCTGATTGAGACACCCGCTTTATGCAATGACTCGCCAACATTTCCCTGCGCGCTAAAGCCTTCTCCTTCCAGCAGGTATTGACCCTCACTTTGAACTGTGAGGATGAGCGGCTTCACCTGCCCCTGAGAAGGCGGCAGCGTCAACACGTCAACGGTCAATATATCGGGTTGCTGGCCAATCAGGCGGGCCCAGATTTTGCCCACCAAGGGTAAGTAGACCGGGACTATCTCATCTCGTAAGCGCAGTGCCTCAACCGTTTCGCCGAGGATCATGCGAGATTTCATAAGATACATTTCAGCTGAAGAATTCGGTGCAAGGTCTGGTGAGAGCTGATTCAAGGTTTTGAGAATAGTGTTCTGATGCTTATCTTCTATTTGCACCATCGCATCAGCGATATACACCGGCGAAGTAAATAATGCGTAAATCCCCCCACAAAGCGCAAAAATTAGCGTGAGGCTAATGATACACCAGCGATGATCAATGAATTCTCCAACAAGGCGCGCCAGATCCAGCTCTTGGTTTTCTACAGTACAACCTTGTGTATTTATCGTTTTTGCCGACATGTCCGTCATTCCTTAACTTTAAGTCTTTTAGCCCATTCCTGACTCGCCTCACCAAGCTGGCGAAAGACGTACTCAAAAGCATCCATGCTTTTCCCGTAAGGATCAGGTATCTCCTGATTCTTCAACCATTGCCCAAACAACAGCGCTTTACCGCGTACCTCTGGTGCGATAAGTGAGATACGATTAATTTGCTCTGCTTCCATGGCGAGGATCAGATCGCTTTGCCGCATCATTTGGGCCGTCAGCTGGCGGCCGATATGCCCCACCAGAGAGATGCCATGCATCATCGCCACGCTCTGCGCCTGAGGATCCGCCCGGTGCCCAACCAGCGCGCTGATCCCAGCAGATGACACCTGTAGCCTCGGGAGTTGCTGCAGTAAAAGACGCTCTCCCAATGGTGAGCGACAGATATTGCCGGTGCAAATAACCAGAATGGAATGAATCATTATTCAGGCCAGGACTTAATAAAACGCACGGTTTCCGTCAGGTCATGCACGCCGGTGATGGTCGGTACAAGCTGAGTCAAAACCCGGTTCCAGCGTGACAGCGGTGCCGTTGTAACGTAGACGATGTCGTAGGGCTGCAGCTGAAACTCCGTGCCCAGCACCATAGCGGAGGCATCACGGGCGTTGAGCTGATAGATCTGCGCAATCTTGCCGTCAGGGCTTTTGCCAGAGGTGGAGCGGATGACAAAAATACCGGTGGCATCGGCCATGTCCTGATTCAACCCACCGGCATTGGAAAGCGCTTCGGCCAGCGTCATGCCGCTGCGGTCCATCTTCAGAGTGCTTTGCTTAATCACTTCACCCATCACAAACACTTTCAAGGCATCATTACGCGGAATAAACAGAATATCCCCCGGCCACAGCAACCGGTTTTGCGTAAGATCGCCATGCTGCATCAGGGCATACAGTGAAATGCGCGAGTCTTTGCCGTCATGCGTGAGCACCACGTTACGCCAGTCTGCGTCAGCCGAGAGGCCACCTGCCGCATTAATGGCATCCATGACCGTCAGCGGAATATTGGTGATGGGCTGCTGACCCGATTTGTTTACCTCGCCGGTGATATAGGCCTTTTGCGAACGGAATGCGGCGATACTGACATCGACCTGCGGGCTTTCAATCACCCGATCCAGTCGGGCAGTGATCTCTTCCCGCACCTGTACCAACGTTTTACCCGCAACGTGGAGTTTGCCGACGTAGGGATAAAAGAGCGTTCCGTCTGCGCCGACCCAGTTCCCGGTATCGCTGGCGCTGCGGTATTGCCCGGCTGGCGTGGTGAGTTCCGGGTGATCCCAGACGGTAATCATCAGCACATCCCCAGGCCCAATGCGGTATTCCCAGCGCGCTAATGCTTTATCGAGATTCGGATTTACCTGAGATTTAGCCCCGACGGGACGAAGCTTTTCAATAACAGAGGGCGTCAGCGGCCAGACATCCACTTTCTTATTAAGATCCAGCGGGTTGTCGGCCACGGCAACGTTATTTTTTCCGGAAGTATTTAGATGTTGTCCGGGAATAATTGTGCAGCCGGTTAATAAGATCGCTGCAAAAAAACCGGCACCTGCGCGGAGTGTCGTTTTCATTAATAATAAAACTCTGGTAATTGCGTTAATATTCCATTAATCCCGACGCGGAACGCGTAGCGAGCGCCATTAAGTAATTAAACAAAATGCATTTATAATTATACAGTTACAAAAATACCTGATAAAATCAGAGGACTCACCGTACTGATAACCACCTGATCATTGATTAAAAAAAGGAGAAACCAAAAGCAGGATCAATAATTCAAAACGCATCATAAACATAACGCTATAAAAAAAATACAATTCGACATTGATTATTTTGTCAGTGGCAGTCATTTAGGATTCTATAAAAGGAACTATTGATTAAGGCGTGTATAAATAACGTAGAATTCATACCATCAATAGTCAGCACTGCGCGACTGAACGTCTGAATGAACAGATTTGTTACATTTTTTCGCCAACGGGCCAGTTGGCAAAAACATAAAATAGCTCGCCTGTTGCTCGATGAGGGAACAGCAGAGCAAAGGTAACAGCCATGGTAAATCTGGAGAAAAAATGACTAAAGCAAAATTACTACTTCTGGGCGTAGTGATGTCAGTTGCGAGCGCGGCATTTGCAGCACCGAAGGCCGCAGCGGCACCCTCGGGCATCCAGGCCTATGAGGAAAAGGAGTTTATTGCCGATTTTACGAAATTTAAGATTGGTGATTTCGCCCCGGCACAGTACCTGACGCCTGAGTACACCATTAAACAGTACAATTTGCGCAACCTTCCTGCGCCGGCAGAAGGCACACACTGGACCTATATGGGTGAAAACTACGTCCTGGTAGGGAATACGGATGGCAAAATTATGAAGGTGTATAACGGCGATATCTTCTACCACCGTTAATCGACGCTTTTACTGCACTTCAGGCTGCCCGCAACGAGCAGCCTGAATGTTTTATACCGCGCGGAACGCGATATCGCCCGGGATAATCTCACCCTGCCAGTAAAGCTGCGCGGCGACACGATCCGCCAGCTGCCGATACATCTCTGTGAAATCACTCTCAGGACGGTTCACCACCGTCGGCTTACCGCTGTCCAGATCTTCACGCAGGGTGATATGCAGCGGCATCTGGCCGAGCAGTTGGGTATGATACTGCGCCGCCAGCTTCTCTGCGCCGCCGGAGCCAAAGATCGCTTCATGATGACCACATTTGCTGCAGATGTGCATGCTCATGTTTTCGACCACGCCCAGCACCGGCACCTCCACTTTTTCGAACATCACGATGCCTTTTTTGGCGTCGATCAGGGCAATGTCCTGCGGCGTAGTAACGACGACGGCCCCGGTAACCGGGATGTTCTGCGCCAGCGTCAGCTGAATGTCACCGGTACCCGGCGGCATATCCAGCACCAGATAATCGAGATCCGGCCACATCGTCTCCTGCAGCATCTGCATCAGCGCTTTGCTGGCCATCGGCCCGCGCCAGACCATGGCGTTATCATCAGTCACCAGATAGCCGATCGAGTTGGTCGCCAGTCCGTAGGCCATAATCGGCGCCATATGGGTGCCGTCAGGTGAGGTCGGACGTTGGTTTTCTGCGCCCAGCATGTTGGGGATCGACGGGCCATAGATGTCGGCATCCAGAATACCGACCTTTGCCCCTTCGGCGGCCAGCGCCAGCGCCAGGTTCACGGCGGTGGATGATTTGCCCACCCCGCCCTTGCCTGAGCTGATGGCAATAATGTTTTTCACGCCGTTTACGCCCGGGTGGTTTTTCACACGCTTGAGGGTGGCGATAGCGTGCGTCAGCTTCCAGTCAATGGCTTTTGCACCTGTGATGCGCAGCAGTTCAGCACTCGACTGCTCTTTCAGCGTCTCAAACGCGCTGCTCCAGACAAACGGCATCTGCAGTTCGATATGCAGGGTGTCATCCAGCCACGCCACGTGGTGCAGCGCTTTCAGCGTCGTGAGATTATGCTTCAAGGTTGGATGCTGAAAATTAGCCAGCGTACCGGCGACCATTGCGCGTAAGGCTTCCGGTGATTTGGCCTGGGATTGAGAACTCATCCCGACTCCTTTGTTCTTGTGAATAAGACCTTTGTCAGACAAGTTTACCTGAAAGGCCATGGTTTGTGCTTACTTAATAATGACCCTTTTGGTACTATCAAAAACCCTTTTTACTGTAAAAGAAGTAATGCCCACTATGACTCAAGTCGCGAAAAAAATTCTGGTAACGTGCGCACTGCCGTACGCAAACGGTTCAATCCACCTCGGCCACATGCTGGAGCATATCCAGGCTGATGTCTGGGTCCGTTACCAGCGAATGCGCGGCCATCAGGTTAACTTTATCTGCGCGGACGACGCCCACGGCACGCCGATCATGCTGAAAGCCCAGCAGTTGGGAATTTCTCCTGAGCAGATGATCACCGAAATGAGTCAGGAGCATCAGACCGATTTTGCCGGCTTCGACATCAGCTACGATAACTACCACTCGACGCACAGCGACGAGAACCGCGAGCTATCGGAGCTGATCTACACCCGCCTGAAAGAGAACGGTTTTATCAAAAACCGCACCATCTCTCAGCTCTACGATCCGGAAAAAGGCATGTTCCTCCCGGACCGTTTTGTGAAAGGCACCTGCCCGAAATGTAAGGCAGCGGATCAGTATGGAGATAACTGCGAAGTGTGCGGCGCGACCTACAGCCCGACTGAGCTGATTGAGCCAAAGTCCGTGGTCTCCGGCGCGACGCCTGAAATGCGTGATTCCGAACACTTCTTCTTCGACCTGCCGTCGTTCAGCGCGATGCTGCAGGCGTGGACCCGCAGCGGCGCGCTGCAGGAGCAGGTGGCGAACAAAATGCAGGAGTGGTTTGAATCCGGCCTGCAGCAGTGGGATATCTCCCGCGATGCACCGTACTTCGGCTTCGAAATCCCGGACGCGCCGGGCAAATATTTCTACGTCTGGCTGGATGCGCCAATCGGCTACATGGGTTCTTTCAAGAACCTGTGCGACAAGCGCGGCGACACCGTCAGCTTTGAAGAGTACTGGAAGAAAGACTCCACCGCCGAGCTGTATCACTTTATCGGCAAGGACATCGTCTACTTCCACAGCCTGTTCTGGCCAGCGATGCTGGAAGGCAGCAACTTCCGCAAGCCGACCAACCTGTTCGTCCACGGCTACGTGACGGTCAACGGCGCGAAGATGTCCAAATCTCGCGGGACGTTCATTAAGGCCAGCACCTGGCTGAACCATTTTGACGCCGACAGCCTGCGCTACTACTACACGGCGAAGCTCTCTTCCCGCATCGACGATATCGACCTGAATCTTGAAGATTTCGTCCAGCGCGTGAACGCGGATATCGTCAACAAAGTGGTCAACCTTGCCTCGCGTAATGCGGGCTTTATCGCCAAGCGTTTCGACGGTGTGATGGCCGCTGAGCTGGCGGATCCGGCCCTGTACCAGACCTTTATCGACGCAGCACAGACCATCGGCGATGCGTGGGAAAGCCGCGAGTTCGGCAAAGCCGTCCGCGAAATCATGGCGCTGGCCGATCTGGCCAACCGCTACGTTGACGAGCAGGCACCGTGGGTGGTGGCGAAACAGGAAGGCCGCGATGCCGACCTGCAGGCTATCTGCTCCATGGGTATCAACCTGTTCCGCGTGCTGATGTCCTATCTGAAGCCGGTTCTGCCGCAGCTGGCAGAACGTACCGAAGCGTTCCTGAACACCGAACTGAGCTGGGATAGCATCAACCAGCCGCTGCTCGGCCACAAGCTGAACGCGTTCAAGGCGCTATATAACCGCATTGAGATGAAGCAGGTTGAAGCGCTGGTCGAGGCCTCTAAAGAAGAGGTGAAAGCCGCAGCCGCACCGATCACCGGTCCGCTGGCGGATGAGCCGATTCAGGAGACCATCAGCTTTGACGATTTCGCCAAAGTCGATCTGCGCGTGGCGCTGATTGAAAACGCGGAATTTGTTGAAGGCTCCGACAAACTGCTGCGCCTGACGCTGGATCTGGGCGGCGAGAAGCGTAACGTCTTCTCCGGCATCCGCTCCGCATATCCGGATCCGCAGGCGTTGATTGGCCGCCACACGGTGATGGTGGCGAACCTCGCCCCGCGTAAAATGCGCTTTGGCATCTCGGAAGGGATGGTAATGGCCGCCGGCCCTGGTGGGAAAGATATTTTCCTGTTAAGCCCGGACAGCGGTGCGCAGCCTGGTCATCAGGTGAAATAAACGAAAAAGCCGGAGATTATCTCCGGCTTTTTTATGCCCTTTTGCCGGGTGGCGGCGTCGCCTTACCCGGCTAAAATCACGCTTTCGGGTGATGCACCCGATGGGTCAATCCGCGCAGGAAATTACGCAGAAACTGATCCCCACACTCGCGGTAATTTTTATGTTCCGCCGCGCGCATCATGGCGGTGATTTCCGGGACAGAGACACGGAACTTTTGCTCAGTCATGATCGCCAGGATATCGTCGGTCTTCAGGGAAAATGCGATACGCAGCTTTTTCAGCACCGTGTTGTTGTTAACACGACGCTCAAGCGCCAGCTCAGGGGCGGATTCATCTTTGCCGCGCTTGTCATAGATCAGACCATTCAGGAAGCCAGACAGGATGATATCCGGGCAGCGGATAAATCCCTCCTCATCTTCTTTTGTCATCCAGGTATCAAACCCGGCGGACGTGGCTTCCATGTCGGCAAGTGCAAGAATGCGCACCATGTCGTTATTATTTGCTTTCAGGGTGTAGCGCAGGCTACGAAGAATGTCATTACTAAGCATGAGTGCCTTTAACTGTCGGTGAAGCGATGGGCGCAGTGTACCAGTTTTACAGCCCTATCGCCTCTTTCAGGCTCTTCAGGTAGCGACGGCTGACCGGTACCGTCTGTCCTGCCCTCAGCACCAGCTCCGCCTGCCCGTTCTCCTCCAGACGGATCTCTTTCAGATGCGCCAGATTGACCAGAAACTGACGATGACAGCGCAGCAGTGGCGTGCGGCTCTCCAGCGTTCTCAGCGTCAGTTCGGTAAAGCCCTCTTTGCCTTCGTGGCTGGTAACAAATACCCCACTCATCCGGCTGCTGACAAAGGCCACGTCGTCCATCTGCAGCAGATAAATACGGCTGTGGCCGGAACAGGGGATGAACTTCAGCGGCTGCTGGTTTTCCGCCAGCAGCGACACATCCTGCACGCTCCGCTCCTGACGCAGGCGGCTCAGGGTCTTTTCCAGCCGCGGCTCTTCAATGGGTTTGAGTAGATAGTCAAAGGCATGCTCTTCGAACGCTTTTACCGCGTATTCATCAAAGGCGGTGAGAAACACAATATAGGGCCGGTGCTCCGGGTCGAGCATTCCCACCAGCTCCAGGCCGCTGATACGCGGCATCTGGATATCCAGAAACAGCACATCCGGGCGCAGTTTATGCACCGCGCCGATGGCTTCGATGGCGTTGGCGCACTCACCGACAATCTCGATATCGCTCTGCCCCTGCAGCAGGAAGCGCAGGTTTTCCCGCGCCAGAGGCTCATCATCAACAATCAGCACATTTAACATGCGTGTTCCTCCAGAGGCAGTCTTAAGGTTATGCGGGTAAATCGGTCCGGCTCGCAGGCGACGGTGATCCCGCAATTCTCACCAAAGTGGGCACGCAGGCGTTTATCTACCAGCCCCATCCCCAGGCCGCCGCCCTCTTGCGCAGAGGTATACAGCCCGGCGTTATCTTCAATATCCAGCACCAGATAGCCATTGAAGCGGCTGGCGGTAATGGCTATCTCGCCGGTGCCCAGCAGCTGCGACGTCCCGTGCTTGATCGCATTTTCCACAATCGGTTGTAAGGTGAAGGCGGGCAACTGCTGCCAGGCCAGCTCATCCGGCACCAAGAGCTGCACCTGCAGGCGGGACTGGAAGCGCGCCTTCTCGATTTGCAGATAGGCATTCACGTGCTCAATCTCATCGGCGAGGGTGACAATTTCGGACGGCCGCTTCAGGTTTTTACGGAAAAAGGTCGACAGAAACTGCACCAACTGGCTCGCCTGATCGCTGTCCCGACGGATCACCGCCTTCAGGGTATTAAGGGCGTTAAACAGGAAATGCGGATTGACCTGGGCATGCAGCAGCTTGATTTCCGACTGGGTCAGCAGCGCCTTCTGCCGCTCGTACTGCCCGGCGAGGATCTGCGCCGACAGCAGCTGGGCAATCCCCTCCCCGAGGGTACGGTTGATGGAGCTGAACAGCCGGTTTTTAGCTTCATACAGCTTGATGGTACCCATCACCCGCTGGTTTTCGCCGCGCAGGGGAATCACCAGCGTCGAGCCCAGCTTACATTGCGGGTGCAGCGAACAGCGGTACGGCACTTCATTGCCGTCGGCGTACACCACTTCCCCGGTCTCAATGGCCCGCAGCGTATAGGTTGAGGAGATCGGTTTGCCGGGCAGATGATGATCGTCGCCGGTACCGGTAAAGGCCAGCAGCCGCTCGCGATCGGTGATGGCGACGGCGCTGATATCCAGCTCCTGGTGCAGCACCTGTGCCACCTTCATGCTGTTCTCTTCGTTAAAGCCCTGCCGCAGGATCCCCTCCGTTGAGGCCGCTACCTTCAGCGCGGTAGCCGAAAAGGCAGAAGTATACTTTTCAAACATCGCCCGCTTGTCGAGCAGAATGCGCATAAACAGCGCCGCGCCCACCGTGTTGGTGACCATCATCGGCGCGGCAATATTGCCGACCAGATGCAGGGCATTATCGAACGGGCGGGCAATCAGCAGGATGATCAGCATCTGTACCAGCTCAGCGACCAGGGTGACAACCCCCGCCGTCAGCGGGCTAAAGACTTTATCCGGGCGCCCGCGTCGGACCATAATGCTATGCACCAACCCGCCGAGCAGCCCTTCGACAATGGTCGAAATCATACAGCTCAGGGCGGTCATGCCGCCCATTGAGTAGCGGTGCAGCCCACCGGTGAGTCCCACCAGCCCGCCGACCACCGGGCCGCCGAGCAACCCGCCCATCACCGCGCCAATGGCACGGGTGTTGGCGATAGAATCCTCAATATGCAGACCCAGATAGGTGCCCAGGATGCAGAAAATCGAGAACGTGACATAGCAGAGCAGCTTGTGGGGCAGGCGAACGGTAACCTGCATCAGAGGAATAAACAGCCGCGTTTTACTCATCAGCCAGGCGATGACCAGAAACACGCACATCTGCTGTAGCAGCAGCAACACCAGATTAAATTCGTACATACCTGGAAACCGAAAACTCTAAAAGCGCGTAACATACACTGATGCGCTGTAACTTTCTTTGTGGCCGTTCTGGAAAGATGGTTTTTCGTGTCCAGCATCACATCTTTTCCTTAACATAATCTGATTATCGCATTTTTTGTGCAAAAAAAGAGCAGCCCTTCCTGGTTCGACAATCTGCGACTACAGTTAATCTGGGTAAGCGCAAGCCGGGGGATTCCATGGCGCTGTATACGATAGGGGAAGTAGCACTCCTGTGTGATATCAATCCTGTAACGTTACGAGCATGGCAGCGGCGTTATGGATTACTTAAACCGCAGCGAACCGACGGTGGACACCGCCTGTTCAATGATGCCGATATCGACCGGATCCGTGAGATTAAAGGCTGGATCGATAACGGCGTCCAGGTGGGCAAAGTCAAATCGTTGCTGAGCCCGGAAAACAGCGATGAACAGGATATCTGGCGTGAACAGCAGGAGGTGCTGCTGCGCTATCTCCAGTGCGGTCATCTGCATCGCCTGCGCGTGTGGCTCAAGGAGCGAGGCAGCGAATACCCCGCCCAGACCTTAATTACCTCTCTTTTCATTCCGCTACGTCGACGCCTGCAATCACAACAACCCACCCTTCAGGCCCTGCTCAGCGCGCTGGATGGCGTACTGATTAACTACATCTGTATTTGCCTGGCCTCGGCGCGCAAGAAGAACAGCAAAGATGCGCTGGTGGTCGGCTGGAATGTTCACGACACCACCCGCCTGTGGCTGGAAGCGTGGATTGCCGCCCAGCAGGGCTGGCGAGTCGATGTGCTGGCGCACTCGCTGGTGCAGCTGCGCCCGGAGCTGTTCGATGGCCAGACGCTGCTGGTGTGGTGTGGCGAGTCGCCTACGGCCGCTCAGCAGCAGCAGCTTACCCGGTGGCAGGAAAATGGTTATCCGGTGTTCCCGCTAAACGGCAATTAATGGTTCATTAACACCTGCGCTTCACCGTATAATCGTGCCGATAACATAAGGAGCACATTATGAACGCAGCCAAAGTGGCCGTTATTACCCTGTTCGTTCTCATGGCTGTCAGCGGTATCGGCGGCGTGATGCTGGCAGGCTATTCGTTTATTGTTCGCGGCGGTGTCGGCTGAGTCTCTGCGCCAGCCGCTCAAACGCGCGATCCACCACAATCGCTGCCAGCGCCACCAGCACGGCCCCCTGAATGATGTAGGCGGTATTAAAGCCGCTTAAGCCGATAATGATCGGCGTTCCCAGTGTGTTCGCCCCCACCGTAGAGGCAATCGCCGCCGTTCCGATATTAATGATGACAGAGGTGCGGATCCCGGCCAGCATCACCGGTGCCGCCAGCGGCAGCTCGACGTTGCGCAGACGCTGCCAGCCGCTCATTCCCATCCCCTCAGCCACGCTGATGGCCGCCGCAGGTACCGCCGCCAACCCTGCCAGCGTCGCCTGTAAAATCGGCAGCACGCCGTAGAGGATCAGAGCGACAATTGCCGGCTGCTGACCAAAACCCATTACCGGCACCGCAATCGCCAGCACCGCCACCGGCGGAAAGGTCTGTCCGACCGCCGCAATGGTCTCGACCAACGGGCGAAACTCGCGTCCAGCCTCGCGAGTGACGGCGATCCCGGCGCCGATCCCCAGCGCCATCGCCAGGACGCTGGAGACCCCCACCAGCCAGAAGTGGGAAAGCGTCAGGCTGAGAAAGCTCTCCTGCTGATAGACCGGGCGCGGCAGCGCGGGAAACAGCGCGCTGAACAGCGGTGCGCTGTAGGGCATCACCAGCAGCAGGGTGATAAACAGCGTCACCAGCCACAGGAGCGGATCACGGAGCCACATCATCCCCTGCCTCCGTTCGCAGCAGATCGCGAAAATAAAGGGTGCCGCACGGCTGATTGTGCTCATTGACCACCGGCAGGGCTTCGCAGCGACAGGTGACAAACGCCGAGAGCGCATCCCGCAGGCTCATGGCGTCGCGCAATGGGGTGGCGTCGCTCGGGGCAATCTCCTGGCGCATGGATCCGCCTACCGTCCGCAGCGACAGCAGGCGCACGCCCAGCTCGCTGCGGCCAAAAAATTCGCGTACAAAGGCATTCTCCGGCTGGGTCAGCAGGGTCAGGGGCGTGCCCTGCTGCACCACGTTGCCGTGGTCCATCAGCACCAGATGATCGGCCAGCCGCAGGGCTTCATCGATATCGTGGGTCACCAGAATAATGGTGCGCCCGAGAATACGGTGAATGCGGGTCATCTCCATCTGCAGCGCACCGCGGGTGACCGGATCGAGCGCGCCGAAGGGTTCGTCCATCAGCAGCACCTCCGGGTTAGCCGCCAGAGCACGCGCCACGCCGACCCGCTGCTGCTGGCCGCCAGAGAGCTGGTGCGGATAGCGCTCCCGCAGCACCGGATCCAGCCCCAGCAGGGCCATCAGTTCATCCACACGATCGTTAATTTTTTGCCGGGGCCATTTTTGTAGCTGCGGCACGGTGGCAATGTTGCGCGCCACCGTCCAGTGCGGAAACAGGCCAATCGACTGAATGGCGTAGCCCATCCGTCGACGCAGCGCCAGCATCGGCAGGCTGCGGATCTCCTCCCCGGCGAAGCGGATCAGACCGCTGTCATGCTCTACCAGCCGGTTGATCATCTTCAGGGTGGTGGATTTGCCCGAGCCCGAGGTGCCAATAAGCACCGAAAAGGCCCCTTCGGCAAAGGTCAGGTTCAGGTTGTTGACGGCGGGTTGCCCGGCAAAAGTTTTGCTTACGTCATGAAACTCAATCATTGGAACTCCTTTTGAGCAGGGCTATCCACAGCGCGAACAGGGCGTCGATCACCACCGCCAGCGCAATGGTCGGCACCACGCCCAGCAGCACCAGATCGAGGGCGCTGCTCAGCAGCCCCTGGAACACCAGCGCACCAAATCCCCCTGCGCCAATCAACGCCGCAATCACCGCCATCCCTACCGTCTGCACCGCCACCACTCGCAGGCCGCGCAGCAGCACCGGCAGCGCCAGCGGCAGCTGGATCTGCCAGAAGCGTTGCCTGCTATTCATTCCCATCGCGTCGGCGCTCTCCAGCACCTCGGCTGGCACCTGGATCAGCCCCGCCAACACCCCGCGCGCCAGCGGCAACAGGGCGTAAAGCACCAGGGCAATCAGCGCCGGGGTCATGCCGGTCCCGGCAATACCCAGCGACGACAGCCAGGGCCAGGCACGGGTCAGTCCGGCCAGGGGCGCAATCAGCAGGCCAAACAGTGCCACCGAGGGAATGGTCTGAATAACGTTCAGCACTGCAAAAACCGGTCCCTGATAGCGCGGCTGGCGATAGCAAAACATCCCCAGCGGTACGCCCATCAGCAGCGCCGGAAACAGGGTCCCCAGCAGCAGGGTCAGATGCTGTGTCAGGGCGTCATTAAAGACATCCTGCCGGTTGGCATACTCCTTGAGCAGCGACAGGGCGTTAAGTTCGCCGTGAAAAAGCAGCAATAATGGCAGGATCCAGATTTGCGCCTGCAGCAGCCAGCGCCAGAGCGGCTGCGGGCTGAGTCGGCGGATAACATCGCTACAGGCCAGCAGGCTCAATGCCAGCCACAGCCACAGCCCGCTGCCCACGCCGGTGCGCGCCAGCGGGCTTTCACTGCTGGCGAGGTGCGAGGCGGCAAGCCCGGCGCTCCAGACCAGCAGGGTAAACAGCAGCTGGCAGACCGCCAGCGTCGCAACCAGCGCCCAGCGCCCGCGCACCAGGGTTAACCCCAGCAGCAGGCCCAGCGGCAGGAACAGCAGCGCAGGCGAAAACGACCACACCTGCCATGCCGCGCGCCCTACCCCGGACATCAGCCGGTTAGGGGCGAAATTCACAAACGGCAGCGCGCCTGCAACCACGGCAATCATCGCCAGCAGTAGCAGGACGCGGTTATGACATCGTATTGGCACCGAACAATCCTGGGGCTACTTAACCAGCCCTTTTTGCTTCAGGTAATCTGCCGCCACTTTTTTGGCATCCAGCCCTTCGACTGCAATGCTGGCATTCAGCTGCTGCAGGGTTTTCTCGTCGAGGCTGGCAAACACCGGCTTCAGCCACGCGTCCAGCTGCGGATAGGCTTTCAGCACCGCCTCGCGCACCACCGGGGTCGGGGCATAGATCGGCTGAACGCCTTTCGGGTCGGTCAGGGTTTGCAGGCCGAGCGCCGCGACCGGGCCGTCGGTGCCGTAAGCCATCGCCGCGTTCACGCCGGAGGTCTGCTGGGCCGCCGCTTTAATGGTCACTGCGGTATCGCCGCCCGCCAGCGACAGGAGCTGGCTCTGATCGAGCTTAAAGTCATAGGCTTTTTCAAACGCCGGCAGGGCATCCGGGCGCTCGATAAACTCGGCCGAGGCGGCCAGCTTAAAGTCCCCTTTCTCTTTCAGGTAGCGGCTGAGATCGTCCAGCGAGGTGAGTTTGCCTTTTTCCGCCAGATCCTTGCGCACCGCAATGGTCCAGGTGTTGTTGGCCGGGGCCGGGGTCAGCCAGATCAGGTGGTTCTTCTCCGCATCAAGCTTTTTGACTTTCTCATACCCATTCTTTGCATTTTTCCATGCCGGGTCGTTTTCATCTTTGAAGAAGAAGGCTCCGTTGCCAGTGTATTCCGGGTAGATATCCAGCTCGCCAGAGGTGATCGCTCCGCGCACCACCGGGGTGGTGCCAAGCTGGACTTTATTGACCGTTTTAACGCCGTGGCTTTCCAGCACCTGCAAAATGATATTGCCGAGCAGGGCGCCTTCTGTATCGATTTTCGACCCGACTTTAATCGGCTCCGCCGCCTGTAATGGCAGGCTCAGCGCCGCCAGCAGCGCCGCCGAGCCTAAAATCCCCTTTGAGATCGTCATTCCAATGCCCTCGTTATTTTGCCGCCGTTTTCAGAGGCTTGAGAGAAAAGCGTAGACGATAAGCGGGCGTTTAGCGCAACTCCGGCAGTTTTAACGGCAGGGTCAGCACGCTGGCAGCAAAGTACAGAATGGCGATGACCCACAGCGTCCCCTCGACGCCGAAAGGGGCTACGCACAGGGTAACGATCAGCGGCCCGACAAAGTTACTCAGGCCGGACCCCAGATTCAGACACGAAATGGCCGCGCCTTTGTTATCCGGGAGCAGCGATGGGATCAGCGCGCTGAGCGGCCCGAAAGCGCCCAGCCCGATGGCGTACAGCGCCAGGGCGCAGAACAGCGCGGTTTCACTGTTGCCAAACAGCACTGGGGCATAGCACACCGCCAGCATCGCCAGTCCGCAGAGGGTGCCGGAGAACCAGGCCACCGTATTGCGCCAGCCGATGGTGTCGCCCAGCCAGCCAAAGAAGTAGCTGGCGAAGATGTTGACCACGTTTACCAGCCCCCAGATGGTGAGCCATTGCGCAATGCTGAAGCCAAAGTGCGGCAGGTAGACCGGCATCAGGATCACCAGCGAAAATTTGCCGATATCGTTGATGGTTTTGACGATTACCGCGAGACGCATTGTCGGCTCGCGCACCAGCACCCTGATTCCTTCGCTCAGGGCCGCGCCCATGCTGCCGCCCTGCTCCACCTCCGGGCGGTCCTGATTCAGCACCAGCGCACAGACCGCCCCCAGCACCACAAAAACAAAGCCGCTCAGCAGGGTGGTGGTTTCGCCAATTGCGGGCAGCATCACCCCGGAGTACCAGGGCCCGACGATAGTCATCCCCACGCCAAAGGCGATCCAGAACCAGGAGACCGCGCGTCCGAGAATACGCGGCTCGCAGCGCTGGTTAATCCACACCAGAAACGAGTAGGCAAACAGTGGATAGGCCACGCCGCGCAGGGCATAGCTCGCTACCATCAGCGGGTAGTTCCCCTGCGGCAGGGCATAGCCGATAAACGGAATCGAGCCGATAAAGTAGACCGCCGTCGCCGCCCACATCAGACGGCGCAGGCCAAGCACGCCTGCGCCTATTCCGGAGAACCACGATACCACCGCCACGCACAGGCCAAACACTGACGACAGCAGGCTGATGTGGAAGGCGTCGAAACCGCGGTGTTGCAGCATCGAGGCCAGCCAGCTCTGCTCGATGGTGGCCCCGGTAATGAAGAGAAAAATCCCGATAAAGCCCCAGCTCAGTTCGCGGGGGAGTCCCAGCCTGGCCCAGAGCCCGTGCTGAATGTATACGCTGTGTTCTGTCATTTTGCTTCGTCTTGAGCAGACCGGGCCCACAAGCCCGGTCCGGGTTGGAGGGTCAGGCGTTGGTCAACTGCGCCGGGCTCTGGCGCGCCAGCATCCGTTTGCGGTTGAGATAACCCACGGTGTTGTCGCCCCAGCAGTGCTCGTACGGCATACCGGTCAGGCTTTCGATGACCCGGCGGTTTTCTGCACTGACACTGGCTTTGCTGCCGCCCTGCTTCAGGCGCGCCACCTCGTCGTTAAGAATGGCGTGCGTCCGGCTGTTAACGCGGAACTGGAAGGCCGACCAGATCCCCCAGAGGGTGAGGATCACCGGGAGCACAATCATGATCACCATGATCATGTTGATGGCCGACTGGGGCTGGGTGCTCTGGCCGGAGACAAAGCCGGACATCTGCAGCGCCACCCCGACGAGGAAAATCGACATCGCCTGCGAGGCTTTACGCAGCAGGCTCATAAAGCCAGCGAAGATCCCCTCCCGCCGCTGGCAGGTGAGGATCTCATCCACGTCCGCCACGAAGGTGTAGTTATTCCATGGAATGGCATAGATCCCGCCGCGCGCCAGACCGGCAATCGCCGCTCCGGCGTACAGCATCATCATGCCGCTGGTTTCGCTGAAGTAGGCCGACACCAGCAGCGCAAAGGCCACCAGCCCCATCGACGCCTGAGTGGCAAAGGCGCGGGACGGGGAATAGCGCAGGGTCAGCCAGGTAGCAATGCCAACACCAAAGAACTGCAGAGCGTTGATCACGCCAAGCAGGTTCGAGGCCATCACCGACGAGGTCATCAGGGCAAAGACCACGAAATAGGTAAACACCGAGTTAAAAATATCCTGAGCTACCGAGCCGCCGAGGTACATCCCCAGATGCGAACGGAAGGTTTTGATTTTCAGAGTCGAGACGAAATCGTAATAGATATGGTAGATGCGGGTCGCCAGCGGCTCTTTCTCTTCTTCTTCGTCGTGGACTTCGCTCTGCTGGATCTCCTCAAGCGTTCGTTCCCAGGTCCCGAAGTAGACAAAGAACAGCACGATCATAAAGGAGACGGTGAAGATGGCCCCGGTATAAAAGAACGAATCTGACGACTCCGGGCCGAAGTACGCCACCAGACGCCCCGGCAGGAACGCGGCGGCAAAACCGGCCAACTGGGCAATGTACATGCGGGCGCTGGTGAGCTTAGAACGCTTGTTGAAATCAGAGGTCATCTCTGCCGACAGGGTGTCGTAAGGGATGATGATCATGGTGTAGACGATCTCAAACAAAATGTAGAACAGCAGGTACATCCAGTAGTTGAAGCCTTCGACCCACAGCAGGCTGTAAACCGACACCAGCGGAATACTGGCCAGCAGGAAGAAGCGGCGGCGGCCAAAGCGACGGCCGAGTGCCGTTTTATGGAAGTTATCGGAAACGTAACCGATGACCGGACACATGATCACATCGACAATGCGCGCCACTGCAAACAGCGAACCCGCTTCGATCGGCGAGAGTCCGCAGAAAGTGGTTAAGAAGAACAGCAGCCAGGCGCTGACCAGCGTAAACGCGCCGGAGCCGATCACGTCGGCCAGTCCGTAGCAGACGTAGTTACGCAGTTTTATTTCACGCACTTTTTTTATCATTTTCTGTTTCCTGACTGTACCGGATAAACCCGGATCGCCTCGTCATCCCAGCCTGCCGGGAGCGGCTGCGGACGGGTAATGGTGAGGCCATTAAGCTGTAACCCCTGAACGCCGGTGGCATACAGCGCAGGCAGGCCGTGCGGATAAGGCTCAACCCCGTGCGCGCGCCCGGTTTGCGGATTGACGAGATAGGCGTTATCCAGCCCCATTCCGGTTGGTCGCTCGGGATTGCAGGGCGGGCGCACGTCGTAGCTGCCCTGCTCGTCGCTCACGCTCAGCTGCTGGGAGAAGGTCAGGCCGTTGAAGGTAACGTCGCGAATCGCGCCCGGAATGTCGCTGTGCAGGTTGATGGCCCCCTCCCCGCTACCGCTGAGGTTGGAAAAGGTGACCAGGCGAATCTGCCCCGGTGCGATATCCGGTGCGCGATGGCGAACCGAGACAAACACCGGATCGGCTTTGCCCCAGTGGCACGGGTCACCGTGGTGGCAGTCGAAGAGAATATTGCTGAACAGCATCTGGCTGAACTGGCCACCATCCCGGGAGACCAGGCCGATGGCGCGATTGGATTCGAAGATAACGCAGTTGTTAACCGCGATATTGCGGATATCGGCGAAGGTTTCGGTCCCGACTTTGATCGCGCAGCTCTTCGAGCGGATGATGCAGTTGTTGACCGTGACGTTCTCTGTCGCCTGCTGAAGTTCCGCCGCTTTGGCGGTGGTTTTCAGGCAGATGCCATCATCGGCAGCGCTAAAATAGCTGTTGCTGAGGTGAACATGCTGGCAGCTGTCGATATCCAGCGCATCGGTATTGGAGAGCGTCAGATCGTTGTCGATGGTGAGGTTGTTGATAAAAACGTGTTTACAGCAGACCAGGTGCGCGGTCCACATCGGCGCGTCGCACAAGGTGATATCCGCGATCCGCACCTGCTGGCAGCCCTCCAGCACCAGCATTCGCGGGCGGTGGGTTTTCGGCTGGCGATAGCCCTGGGCATCAGGCTGTGGAGCAAACCAGGCGCGGGCGTTACCGTCGATACAGCCTGCACCGCTGAGCGTCAGGTGCTGCGCATCGCGAGCGTACAGCAGCGCCATCCGCGACAGCTCCGCCATGCTTTGCGTTTCGGCAACCTGATAGTCAGCCTCGTGCGGGCTGGCCAGCAGACGCGCGCCCGCCTCCAGGTGCAGGGTGAAGCGTGACGGCAGCACCAGCGTGCCAGTCAAGTAAGTGCCGGGCGTCACCACCAGCGTGCCGCCACCCGCCTGCGCCAGGGTATCTATTAAGCCCTGCAGGGTGTGGGTGACAAGAGACAGACCGCTGCGGTCGAGATTGACATCATCTAAGGAGAGCTTCATGTGGATACCTGTCAGCTATTAAGTGACAGGCATTTAACGCCGTTTCAGGCCATGGCTGGCGGGGGGATTCCGCGGATTTTTAACGAAGAGTGAACAGCATCACGGCGGGATGACGCACCGCAAAGTGCTTTTGATGGGGTTCACGTTTTGGCAGGCAATGCAGCGATGAAATGTGAAAATCATCACAGTTCATCATCAGGCGTGCGGGATAAAAGCGAGGGTTAACCGCGTTTGAGGACAAAGGGAAGAAAAATTGCGGGGCCGGTCACGAATGACGTGGACCGACCCCGTTTGGCTATTGCCGGGTTTACAGCAGTTCGAACTCGCCTTTGTTCACGCGGGCAGAATCAACACCAATAAAGACGTTGAATTTGCCCGGCTCAGCGTCATATTTCATCTGCTGGTTCCAGAACTTAAGCGCATCGACGTCAATCGGGAAGCTGACGGTTTTGGTTTCGCCCGGCTTCAGGTTCACCTTCTCAAAACCGCGCAGCTGTTTCACCGGACGGCTCATCGAGGCGGTGACATCCTGCACGTACAGCTGCATTACCGTCGCCCCTTCACGTTTGCCGCTGTTGGTCACTTCCACACTGGCGGTCACGCTGCCGTCACGTGCCATGGTCGGGGAGGACATTTTTACGTCAGACACGGTGAAGCTGGTGTAGCTCAGGCCATAACCGAACGGATACAGCGGGCCGTTGGCTTCGTCGAAATAGCGCGAGGTGTACTTGTTCGGCTTATCGGCGTTATACGGGCGACCGGTATTCAGGTGGCTGTAGTAAACCGGGATCTGCCCCACGGAGCGCGGGAAGGACATCGGCAGTTTGCCCGACGGGTTGTAATCGCCGAACAGCACGTCGGCAATGGCGTTACCGCCCTCGGTGCCGGCGAACCAGGTTTCCAGAATCGCGTCAGCCTGCTGATTCTCTTCTACCAGCGCCAGCGGACGACCGTTCATCAGCACCAGTACCAGCGGTTTGCCGGTGGCTTTCAGCGCGGCAATCAGCGCCTTCTGGCTCTGCGGGAGGGTGATATCGGTACGGCTCGACGCTTCATGCGCCATCCCCTGGGCTTCACCCACCACGGCAACCACGACGTCAGACTGTTTCGCCGCATTCACCGCTTCGTCAATCATCTCCTGCGCCGGACGCGGATCGACCTTCACCGCCTCTTCGTACTGGTTGAGGAAGGTGACGATATCCTGGTCGCCGGTGACGTTCGCACCTTTGGCGTAAATCACCTTGCCCTTGTCACCAAGTGCATTCTGGATGCCGGTCAGCACGGTCACAGATTGATCCGCCACGCCTGCGGCAGACCAGCTGCCCATCACGTCACGCTTGCTGTCAGCCAGCGGCCCCACCACCGCAACGGTGCCGGATTTGCTCAGCGGCAGCGTCTCGAGACGGTTCTTCAGCAGCACCAGGCTTTCACGCGCCACGTCGCGCGCCTCTTTGCGGTGCAGGCGGCTTTCGGCGTTGGTGTCTTCTGGATCGGACTCTACTGGCCCCAGATGGCTGTACGGATCGTTAAACAGCCCCATGTCATACTTCACGTTCAGCACGTGGCGGGCGGCGTCATCCAGCTCGGCCATCGTGACTTTGCCGCTTTTAATCAGCCCCGGCAGGTATTTGCTGTAGTACTCGTCGCTCATACTCATGTTGATGCCGGACTTCAGCGCCACGCGGACCGCATCTTCCGGATCGGATGCCGCGCCGTGTTTAATCAGCTCTTTGATCGCCCCGTGGTCGGACACGGTGATGCCCTTAAAGCCCCACTGGTCGCGCAGGACGTCTTTCAGCAGCCAGGCGTCGGAGGTCGCCGGGGTGCCGTTCAGGGAGTTCAGCGCCACCATTACCGCGCCGCTGCCCGCATCCAGTCCCGCTTTGTACGGCGGCATATAGTCGTTGAACAGGCGCTGCGGGCTCATATCAACGGTGTTGTACTCTTTCCCGCCTTCGACGGCACCGTAGGCGGCGAAGTGCTTAACGCTGGTCATCACCGCATAGCGATCCGCCGGGCTTTTGCCCTGCATTGCTTCAACCATGGTTTTGCCCATCGTCGCGGTCAGGTAAGTGTCTTCACCAAAGCCTTCCGAGGCGCGGCCCCAGCGCGGATCGCGCGAGACATCCACCATCGGCGCCCAGGTCATGTTCAGGCCGTCGTCCGCCGCTTCATAGGCCGAGACGCGTCCGACCGTTTTCACTGCATCAAGATTAAAGGAGGAGGCCAGCCCGAGGCTTATCGGGAAGACGGTACGCTGACCGTGGACCACGTCATAGGCAAAGAACAGGGGAATTTTCAGATGGCTGAGTTCCATCACCTGATCCTGCATTTTGCGGATATCCTGACGGGTGACGGTGTTGAAAATCGCCCCCACCTGCCCGGCTTTGATCATCTCGCGAATCGCCTCTTTCGGGTTATCCGGGCCTACGCTGATCAAACGCAGCTGGCCGATTTTCTCATCGACCGACATTTTTGTGAGCAGGTCAGTAACAAATGCGTCCCGGGCTTCCGGCGTCAGCGGATGATTGCCAAACAGGTCATCTGCCAGCGCAGGTTGCAACGCCAGACTCACAGCGATACCTACAGAACAAAGCCATTTCATCTCGTTTACTCTCTCATCAAAAACCGCCGGATAGTCGCGGCCAGACCGTGCGAAGAGCGCAGTGTGCCATAAACCCAGAGCAGGGTGCAGGGTTTATTCTCTGATTTTGCAGGCGAATAGGTGTTCGCTTAAACATTAATCGCGCTATGATTTATGGCGATCATTTTGACTTACCACAAGGGGTGGAAGATGTCCTCTGTTCAAAATCACGATAACGAGACTTTTATTAATGACCTGTCGCGCCTGGTGGGTCACGCGCATCTGCTGACCGATGCTGCGAAGACCGCCCGCTACCGCAAGGGCTTTCGCTCAGGCCAGGGCAACGCGCTCGCCGTCGTATTCCCGGGAAGCTTGCTGGAGCTGTGGCGGGTGCTCAGCGCCTGCGTCGCGGCCGATAAAATCATTCTGATGCAGGCGGCGAATACCGGTCTGACCGAAGGCTCCACGCCAAACGGCAACGATTATGACCGCGACATTGTGATTATCAGCACCCTGCGCCTCGACAAACTGCATCTGCTGGATAAAGGCGAGCAGGTGCTGGCCTTCCCGGGCACCACCCTGTATGCGCTGGAAAAAGCGCTCAAGCCGCTGGGCCGGGAACCGCATTCGGTGATTGGTTCATCGTGCATTGGCGCCTCGGTGATTGGCGGGATCTGCAATAACTCCGGCGGCTCGCTGGTGCAGCGCGGCCCGGCGTACACCGAAATGTCCCTGTTCGCCCGCATCGATGAGAGCGGCAAGCTGCAGCTGGTGAACCATCTGGGTATCGATCTTGGCGTGACCCCGGAACAGATCCTCAGCAAGCTCGACGATGAGCGGGTCAAGGACAGCGATGTGCTGCATGACGGCCGCCACGCCCACGATCATGACTACATTACCCGGGTGCGCGAAATCGACGCGGACACCCCGGCGCGCTATAACGCCGACCCGGACCGGCTGTTTGAATCCTCCGGCTGCGCGGGCAAGCTGGCGGTGTTTGCCGTGCGTCTGGATACCTTCAAGGCCGAGAAGCAGCAGCAGGTGTTTTACATCGGTACCAACCAGCCCGAGGTGCTGACCGAGATTCGTCGTCATATTCTCGGCGAGTTCACCCATCTGCCGGTGGCCGGTGAGTATATGCACCGGGACATCTACGACATCGCCGAGCGCTACGGCAAAGATACCTTCCTGATGATCGACAAGCTCGGCACCGATAAAATGCCCTTCTTCTTCACCATGAAGGGGCGCACCGATGCGATGCTGGAGAAAGTCTCGCTGTTCAAGCCGCACTTCAGCGACCGCTTTATGCAGAAGCTGGGCAGCGCCTTCCCGGCGCATCTGCCGCCGCGCATGAAAAGCTGGCGCGATAAGTATGAGCATCACCTGCTGCTGAAAATGTCGGGCGACGGAATTGCCGAAGCGCAGGCGTGGCTGTCCGGGTTCTTTAAAACGGCTGAGGGCGACTTCTTTGCCTGTACCCCGGAAGAGGGCAGCAAGGCGTTCTTACACCGCTTTGCCGCCGCAGGTGCAGCGATCCGCTATCAGGCGGTGCACGCCGACGAGGTGGAAGATATTCTGGCGCTGGATATCGCCCTGCGTCGTAACGATACCGACTGGTTTGAAACCCTGCCGCCAGAGATCGACAGCCAGCTGGTGCATAAACTCTATTACGGCCATTTTATGTGCTACGTCTTCCACCAGGATTACATCGTTAAGAAAGGGGTCGACGCTCACGCGCTGAAGGCGCAAATGTTGACCCTGCTGCAGGCGCGCGGCGCGCAGTATCCTGCAGAACACAATGTCGGTCACGTGTATGAAGCGCCAGAGGCATTAAAGCAGTTTTATCGTGAAAATGACCCCACCAACAGCATGAATCCGGGCATTGGTAAAACAACCAAGCATAAAAACTGGCAGGAGGCGCCGCAAACAGCGACTGTTAATATGCAAGCCACTGATCAAACCAGTTAGCCCCGGTTAACTGGCTGTTAAGCCCACACAAATAGGTCTAGAGTAGCGACAGGTCGCCAGAGAAACATTTCTCTGGCTTTTTCGCTGAGGAGCGGGCATACCATGTCGGCTATTGAAATTTCAATCGGGACTGACCTTAAAATACGCGATGCCCGGGCAGACGACGCCCAGGCCATTACGGCCATCTACGCCTGGCACGTCCTCAACGGACGCGCATCGTTTGAAGATGTTCCCCCCACTGTCGAAGAGATGCGCGAGCGCATGAGCGCGGTGGTCAGCAAAGGCTTACCCTGGCTGGTGGCCATCTATCAGGGCATCGTGGTGGGCTACTGCTACGCCACCCCCTACCGCCCCCGCCCCGCCTATCGCTACACCATTGAAGAATCCATTTACGTTGAAGCCAGCACCCCGGGGCGCGGATTTGGCAGCGCTCTGCTGAGCGCGCTAATCGCCCGCAGCGAAGAAGGCCCCTGGCGGCAGATGATTGCCATCGTCGGCGACGGGCCAAACAACATCGGCTCGCTACGCCTGCATAAAAAATACGGATTTGAAGTGGCCGGACAGCTCAGAAGCGTGGGATTCAAGAAGGGTGACTGGCGCGATACGCTAATTATGCAGCGCCCGCTCAACGACGGTGACTGGACCCCGCCGGAATAATACGATTACCGAGTGGCGCAGCACCACCCGGCAAACACCGATAACTTAATCGTTTTGCGCGGTCGCCATCTGCGCGGCTTTCTGCTTTTTATAGCTCAGGGCCGCCGCCGGAACCGGCTGTGCCTTCCCGGTTTCAATCCAGGTCCGCAGACGGCTGGCATCGGCAAAGTGGGTATATTTGCCAAACGCATCCATCACCACCAGCGCCACTGGCTTACCGTTAATGACCGTACGCATCACCAGACAGTGCCCTGCGGCATTGGTAAAGCCGGTTTTGGTCAGCTGAATATTCCAGTTATCCCGGTAAACCAGATGGTTGGTGTTACGGAACGGCAGCGTATAGGCCGGATGCGAGAAGGTCGCCATCTCTTCACGGGTGGTGCTGAGCTGGTCGAGCAGCGGGTACTGTTTGCTGGCAATCAGCAGCCTGGTCAGATCCTGGGCGGTCGAGACGTTCTGAATCGACAGGCCGGTAGGTTCAACAAAGTGCGTCTGGGTCATGCCCAGAGAACGGGCTTTGTTATTCATCGCCTGGATAAAGGCCTTATAGCCGCCCGGATAGTGGTGCGCCAGACTGGCCGCCGCGCGGTTTTCCGAGGACATCAGCGCCAGCAGCAGCATATTTTTGCGGCTGATTTCGCTGTTCAGGCGTACGCGGGAGTAGATCCCTTTCATTTCAGGCGTCTGGCTGATGTCGACGCGCAGCTTTTCATCCAGCGGCAGCCGTGCATCCAGCACCACCATCGCGGTCATGAGTTTGGTGATAGACGCAATCGGGCGCACCCTATTCGGATGGCTGGCGTAGATCACTTTGTTGGTTTCGAGATCGACAATCATTGCGCTACCGGAGGCAATTTCCGGTTGCGCCGCAGCAGTCACGGCAGCGGTTTTGGCGAGCGCGGGGGTCGCCACTGGCACAGCCAGCAACAGTGCAAGACTCAGTATAGAAATGCGGAATTTGAGCATGGTGAGATTTCTGATAATTATTCATGCACGTAATAACGTACACCGCCCGTGCAAAGCCGTGCGCAGGGGCTGGCACAGGCATCATAGCCGCCCGGATGCCTTGCTGCCAGCAGTTAATCGTGAACAGATGCTGCATTGCTGGCAATTACACCAGCAATGCAGAAACGTCAGAAGAGACGGTATCCATAACCCCAAAGAATAACCGTTAGCGCCAGCAGGGCTTCGAGCACCAGCACCCCGATGGCCAGCGTCGAACCCGAGAAGCTCAGGCCCTCTTCTTTGTTAATATTCAGGAAGGTCGGAATGCCGACATACAGCAGATAGCCGGTATAAAACAGCGCCAGGGTGCCAACCAATGCGCACAGCCAGACAATGGGATATAGCGCCACGATGCCGCTCAGAAACAGCGGAGTCGCAACGTAACCGGCGAATACCATGCAGTGGGCCAGCGACGGCCGCTGCGGATATTTACGCGCCATCCAGTAAATCACGCGTCCCATCACCGCCACGCCCGCCAGCATCAGACCGTAAAACACGACGGCCAGCGCCAGGCCGGTCATCCATGAGAGTTTAACAACGGTGCCGTCGTCAAAGTCCCAGCCGATTTGCGTGGTGCCGATAAAGGCGCAGATCACCGGAACCGCGGCCAACATCAATACGTGGTGGGTATAGTGATGACTGACCGTTTCGTTCTCGCTTCTGATCACGTGCATTTCACGATCGGGATGGGAAAAGAGTCCCCAGACATGGTTCATAACGCCCCCTTGTTGTCGGCCCGCTAGCGATATCTCAAGTATAATGCAGGCCTGCGATTATTTTCTGTACAGGCAGAAAATAGCTGATCCTGGGGGGTTACTGCGCTACGCTTACCCGATGGATATCAATGCACTGATTACACAATATGGCTATGCCGCGCTCGTGGTCGGCAGTATGGCGGAAGGCGAAACCATCACCCTGTTAGGCGGGGTGGCGGCACATCAGGGGCTGCTGCGTTTTCCGCTGGTGGTGGCGGCAGTGGCGCTGGGAGGCATGATCGGCGATCAGCTACTCTATTTTCTCGGGGTACGTTTTGGCCCAACGCTGCTGCGCCACTTTTCCCGCCACCAGAGCAAGATCGACCGTGCTCAGCGGCTGATCCAGCGCCACCCTTACCTGTTCGTCATCGGGGCACGGTTTATGTACGGCTTTCGCATTATCGGCCCGCTGCTGATCGGCGCCAGCCGCCTGCCGCCCAAACTCTTCCTGCCGCTGAACATTCTGGGGGCCATTGTCTGGGCGCTGATCTTCACCACCTTAGGCTATGTGGGTGGCGAAGTGCTGGGGCCGTGGCTGCACGACCTCGATCAGCACCTGCGCCATCTCATCTGGCTGGTTGTGGTGCTGGTGCTGGTGGTCGCCGTCCGGCTGTGGTTTAAACACCGGGAATCCCGATAACGGCTTATTCGGCAGGCTTAAACTGCGGATTGGCCTGCATAAACCCGCCGTCGACGATAAACGACTGCCCGGTGGTGTAGCTGGCGTCGCTGTCGCACAGCCAGGCCACCAGGCTGGCAATCTCTTTGGTGTACCCCGGCCGGGCCAGCGGAATATTGGGCATCGAGCCGGGCTCAACGTCGCTTTCGTCCATGTCGTTCATCGGCGTGGCAATGGCGCCAGGCGCCACGGCATTGACCAGAATGTTATGCTGCACCAGCTCAATCGCCATCGATTTGGTCAGGCCGCCCAGCGCATGTTTGGCGGCGGTATAGGCGCTGGCTTCGGGCAACGGGGTATGTTCATGCACCGAGGTAATATTCACGATGCGCCCGCCCTTACCCTGCTTCACCATCTGCCGGGCGGCAATCTGCGAGCAGAGAAACGCTCCGTCCACGTCGACGGTAAAAATGGTTCGCCACGCATCATAGTCCATATCCAGAAACGGGGCTTTGGACATCGCCCCGGCATTGTTGACCAGTACGTCAATGTGGCCAAAACGGGCGATCAGCGTGTTGATGGCCTCGGCGCCGTCCGGCAGATGGCTGAGATCCAGATGGATGGCCTCTGCCCGCTGCCCCCGCGCCTCGACCTCGCGACAGGTTTTCATCGCCCCCTCTTCGTCGGAGTGCCAGGTCACGCCAATGTCAAACCCGCGCTCCGCCAGCATCAGCGCGGTGGTTTTGCCGATCCCGGAATCGGATGCGGTGACAATTGCTACACGATGGGTTGACGCCATACTCACCTCCAGAAAGCAAACAAAGAGATAAGTATAGTTGTTGCGCAATTTCAGGTTGCTTCTCGTACCGTTGCTACACTTGTCTGTAGCCAACAGGCAAAACAAGGGAGACAGGTATGAAAATTCTACTCTGGGTGATTTTGATTATTTTCTTGATTGGTTTACTGGTGGTTACGGGCGTATTTAAGGCCATTTTCTGAAAAATTACCCGGCGGGCGCGCGGCCTGCCGGGTAACGTCGGGCTTACGCTTTCAGCGAGGCGCCACGCGTTGCAATCACTTCCTGATACCAGTAAAAGCTTTTCTTACGGCTGCGCGCCAGAGTGCCTGCGCCGCTGTCGTCGCGATCGACATAGATAAAACCGTAGCGTTTAGAGAGTTCTGCTTTGGACGCACTGACCAGGTCGATCGGCCCCCAGCTGGTGTACCCCATCACGTCTACGCCGTCGTCAATCGCCTCGCGCACCTGCACCAGATGGTCGTTGAGGTAGCTGATGCGATAATCATCCTGCACCCCCCCATCGGCGTCCGGCTTGTCTTTTGCACCCAGACCGTTCTCTACAATAAACAGCGGCTTCTGATAGCGATCCCAGAGGACATTGAGCAGGTTACGCAGGCCCACCGGGTCAATCTGCCAGCCCCACTCGGAGCTTGCCAGGTGCGGGTTCGGTACCATGTTCAGAATGTTGGCGCGCGCCTGCTGGTTCAGTGCTTCGTCTGTGGTCACACAACCGGTCATGTAGTAGCTGAAGGAGATAAAGTCGATGGTCGATTTCAACGCCTCGCGATCGCCGTCGGTGACCTCCAGCTGAATGCCGTTATCGCGGAAGAAGCGCAACATGTACCCCGGATAGGCCCCGCGGCACTGTACGTCGCCGAAGAACTGCCATGCGCGGTTTTCCTGCAGGGCTTCCAGCACATCGTCCGGCTTGCAGGTCAGCGGATAGACCAGGCCACCCAGCAGCATGTTGCCGATTTTTCCCTCGGCGACGATCTCATGGCAGGCCTTCACCGCCAGCGCACTGGCCACCAGCTGATGGTGGATCGCCTGATACACTTGTGCCTTGCTGCTGGTTTCCGGCAGGCCCACGCCAGTCATCGGCGCGTGCAGGGACATGTTGATCTCGTTAAAGGTGAGCCACAGCTTCACCTTATGCTGATAGCGGGTGAAGACGGTGCGGGCATAGCGCTCAAAGAAACCAATCACCTGACGGCTGCCCCAGCCGCCGTACTGCTGCACCAGCCCCCATGGCATTTCGTAGTGCGACAGCGTCACCAGCGGGGTGATGTTGTGCGCCGCCAGTTCGTCAAACAGCTTGTCGTAAAAGGCCAGCCCCGCTTCGTTCGGCTGCTGCTCGTCACCGTTCGGGAAGATACGCGTCCAGGCAATGGAGACGCGCAGGCAGCTGAAGCCCATTTCGGCGAACAGTTTGATGTCTTCCGGGTAGCGATGGTAGAAATCGATCGCCACGTCTTTGATGCCGCTGTCACCGGCGACGCGCTCAACGACCTGGCCAAACACGCCCTGCGGCTGAACGTCAGAGGTGGAGAGGCCTTTGCCATCTTCCAGATAAGCGCCTTCTACCTGATTCGCGGCAACCGCGCCGCCCCACAAGAAATCATTTGGGAAAGTTTTCATTAGGTTCTCCTGTTATTGATGGCTGACGCAGAGTAACGGCGTGCCGGCCTGGACGGCGGTTGCCGCCACGGTCACGACATCGCGGTACTCGTCGCTGTTACTGATAATAATCGGGGTCGCCAGATCGTATCCGGCATCGATAATGGCCTGGCGGTCGAACTCCAGCAGTAGATCGCCCGGCTGAACTTTGTCCCCCACCTTGACGTGGGCGGTGAACGGCTTGCCGTCGAGCTTCACGGTGTCGATCCCGACGTGGATCAGGACTTCAATGCCGCTGTCGCTCAGCAGGCCGATGGCATGTTTAGTGGCGAACAGCGAGGCCACTTCTCCGGCAAAGGGCGCAATCACCTTATTGTCCGAGGGAATAATCGCCGCACCGTTGCCGAGCAGGCCGCTGGCAAAGGTCGCATCGGGAACCTGATCCAGGGCCAGTACGGTACCGGTCATCGGTGACAGAACATCGTTTTCACCCACGGTTACCGCTACCGGCGTGGCTTCTGCCGCACGGCCCGGCATGCCAGCGACCAGCGTCATTACGCAGCTCAGCACCAGCGCCACCAGGGTACCGAAAATACCGCCCCACAGCGTGGCATCCACCCCGCCCGGCGGGATCATCTGCGCCACGGTAAAGATGTTGGCAAAGCCGAAGGAGTAGACGTGCGTGTCGCTGAAGCCAACAATCGCCCCGCCAATGGCCCCTGCCACGCAGCCGAAGATAAACGGACGGCGCAGCGGCAGGTTCACGCCGTACACCGCCGGTTCGGTGATACCAAAGATCCCCGCCGTGACCGAGGAGCCCGCCAGCATTTTCTGACGCGCATCGCGGCTGCGCAGGAATACGCCCAGCGCGGCCCCGACCTGGCCAAACACCGCAGGCAGCAACATCGGCAGCATTGAGTCATGACCCAGCACCGCAAGGTTGTTGATCATCAGCGGCACCAACCCCCAGTGCAGGCCGAAGATCACGCACACCTGCCACAGGGCCCCCATCGCCGCACCCGCCAGCCACGGAGCCAGCACGTAAATCCACTGATAACCGTTCGCCAGCAGCTGGCTCAGCCAGGTGGCGATCGGGCCAATCACCAGGAAGGTGAGCGGCACGGTGACGGCTAAACAGATAAGCGGAGTGAAGAAGTTTTTCATCGACGACGGCAGGCGCTTCGCGCTCTGCTTCTCCAGCCAGCAGCTGACCCATGCGGCAAGGATTATCGGGATCACCGACGAGCTGTAGTTAAACCAGGTGACCGGAATGCCGAGGAAGGCATCTCCCACCGCCCCCGCCTGCTGGCTGGCCTCGAAAGCCTGGATCATCGCCGGATGGATCAGCGCTCCGCCAATCACCATGGTGATAAACGGATTGCCGCCAAACTTTTTACCGGCGGTGTAGCCCAGCACCATCGGGAAGAAGAAGAACAGCGCATCACTGGCGGCAAACCAGATTTTGTAGGTGCCGCTGTCGGTACTTAACCAGCCGCAGACCACTGCCAGCGCCAGCAGCCCTTTCAGGATCCCCGAGGCCGCCAGGATGCCGATAAACGGCGTAAAAATTCCGGAAACAATGTCGATTAAGCGCCCGAAGAGGCTGCCTTTATCGCCGGTATCGTCGGCAACGGGGGCGTCATCGCTGAGGCCCGCTTCGCCGCGCACCGCCTGCCAGACGTCGTGCACGTGGTTGCCAATCACCACCTGGAATTGACCGCCGCTTTCGACCACCATGATCACACCAGGATTGGTCTTGAGCCCTTCGGCGTCTGCTTTTTGGTTCTCTTTCAATTTAAAGCGCAGTCGGGTGGCGCAATGAACCAGACTGACGATGTTCTCTTTGCCGCCCACGTGGCCGAGAATATCTTTCGCCAATGCTTGATATTCCATCTCGATTTCCTTCTTCACTGCCCGCAGGCAGGGTTTGACTGAGTCGTAAAAATAAAAAAACCCGAGAACAGCGCCCTTTCGGGTACCGCGCTCAGGTTTTGCCTGCGTTATGCAGTAACAATCCAGATTATTGAGGCTTAACGCCCCTCTTTTCTCACTCGTTCGATATGAATGGCGAGGAACATAATTTCTTCGGTTGTCAGCTCACGCTGATAGCTTTTTTGCAGATGCTGCGCGATTTTCTCTGCGCATTTCCACGCTTTCGCGTAGTTGTCTTTCACCGCCGTGTGCAGCGAGACGTCGTCGTCTTCCACCACCGTGCGGGTCAGCATCCGCTGGGCAAAAAACTTCAGATGGGTGACAAAGCGCTGATAGCTCAGGGACTCTTCGTCATACTCCAGCTGAAGCTGATACTTCACCAGCTGCAGGATCTCCTGCATCACGCGGGTGACGTGCATCACTTCCGGCATTTCGCTGTTCAGTTGGGCGGTGACCAGATGCAGCGCGATAAACCCGGCTTCATCTTCGGCTAACTCCACCTCCAGCCGTTTGGCGATAATGGCCCGGGCTTCCTGGCCCAGCTCAAACTCTTTCGGGTAGAGACGTTTGATATCCCACAGCAGCACGTTCTTGATCGCCAGCCCCTTTTTCTGCCGCTCAATCGCAAAGTAGCAGTGGTCGGTTAAGGTGATGTACAAACTCTCCTGCAATTTCCCCAGTCGCTGCGCCGCCAGCCCGATAATGCGATCGCAGGTGGTCATCACTTCGAGGGGAATTTGACTGAGTAACTCCCCCAGGCGATGCACCAGTTCGTTGCTTTTCAGCGCGAACACTTTTTCTACTTTGTCTTTATCCAGACGCTCACCGACGCGCTTCTGAAAGGCCAGCCCACGGCCCATCACTACCTGCTCGCACCCGTGCTCATCCTGAACAACCACCACGTTATTATTAAGAATTTTGGCGATTATCATCGGAACCCCAGAAACAAAAAAACCTGACCCCCGGTGTTAGCCAGAAATCAGGTTTTGCCTGCCGCAGCAGTAACAATCCAGTTCTGGCACTCTATCACTTTCATTCGCAGCCTCAACGTATCACCGATGAAAACGTGATACAGATCGCTGTTCAGCCGGTCAAAAGGTTACAACGGTCTTCAGTTCGGTCACCCACGCGTCCTGGGTTTTCGCCACGCCGCCTGGATGGTGCCAGTACTGAATGCCAGGCTGCAGTTCGAGCCACTTCACCGGGCGGAAGCGGTAATAGAACTCACCGTTCAGGGAGTGCCCCGGCACCGGATGGTAGGCCGGATTGTTGTAGTCGGTGATGCCGCTCAGGGTATTCATATAGCGCTGGTTGCGGGCGTACTGGTCACTCATGTCGATCCACGTCAGACCAAAGCCAATCCAGTCTTGCGGACGGGCGTCGAACAGGCCGCGATAGCGCAGCGAGCCCGCGTACACCGAGTGCATGTAGTTGCTGCGCTGATCCGAAAGACTCATGCTGAAAGAGCTGCTCAGACCACGGTTCGGATCGTCCTGATGGCGGGTCAGCTGCTGATTAAACCCGGCGTACATAAACCAGGTGTCATCGTGATCGGCATAGCCATTCGGATCGCTGGCCCCCGCCCCACCGGATTTGCCTTTGTACAGATCGCGCTGCGGCGCGTTGGTGTAAAGCACGCCAAGGTTGTAGGCCCCCGGCAGACCGTTAATCTGCGGACGCGCTTCAATCTCCAGCGGCAGCAGCACCCCTTTGCTGCCCTTCGTTGACCAGCTCCAGGCGTGATTACGGCTGGAGGCATCCGGGTTTTGCTCCATCACCCCACCCTTGAGGGTAACGGTCGGCGTGATGCTGTACGCCAGGGTGGTACCCCAGGTGTGGACGTTCCAGTTGTTCCAGGTCAGCGAGTTCGCCGATTTACCGCCGCACTGGGAGAGCATCTGGAAGTCGCAGGGGATAATCTGATCGAAGGTTTGCACCTTGTTCATCATCCCGATCCGCCAGGTCAGGCGGCGATCGTCAAAGCTACGGGCAAAGGTCAACCAGCCCAGGCGGGTGATGGACTGTCCGCCCCAACTCTCCTGGGTCAGGTCGTTGAAGTTGACCCGCGGATCCTGCACGCGCCGGGTGGTGAGATCGTCGTTGTGGTTACGGTTGACGATATTGCCTTCGATACGCGCATCGGGAATGCCGGTCCAGCGCTCCAGATCCTGGTTGAAGGTCAGCGCAAACTGGTCGATATAGGCCACACGCGGATCGTGGTTGTATCCCCCACCGCCGTTCCATGCGATCTCGTTCAGGTAGCCGAGGTTATAGGTGAAACCGTTGTCGCTGAGGATGTGGCGGATACCAAGCATCTCGCCCAGAATCGGGTCCGGCGGCGCTTCGAAGCCAAGTACCGTGCCATTCCACTCCTGCGCCATCGCCAGCGGGGAAGAGACCAATAAAGCCAGCGCGCAGACTGTTAAACGGGTGTGTTTTTGTGCCATCATATAAACCTGTGATTGAGTATTTAAGGCGTAACCGGTCGCAGGCAATTTATATATTGCCCGTCGCATTTCTTTATTTCAGGTAATAGTTTTCCCTGCGGCATTTAATAGCCACAAAAAGGGATGGAAATATCAGACAGTATTCAGCGTTACGGCAATGTTTTCTCCTGTGCGAATAACAGGCAAAAAAAAACCTAAGCGCTCCACAGCGGATGAGGCCGTGGAGCGCTTAGGTTTTGCCTGATAACCAGTAACAACCCTGCGTAATAAAACCCGGGCACCTTAACACCATCGCGCCCGGTTGCAAACCGTGAATGCTTTATAACTTAAAAAAGTGTGAGCGGTTTAACGCTTATTATTTTGACTGGATCACCCGCGCAATATCTGCCGATGTCTGCAGCGTGCGGATCTCCTGAAATAATCCCAGCGCCTCGTCGTACTCTTTGCGCAAATAACTCAGCCATTGCTTGATGCGGGCAACATGATATAACCCGGTATCGCCCTGTTTTTCGAGTCGGGAATACTTTTTCAGCAATGTCACCACTTCCGGCCACGGCATGCGCGGCTCGTTGTACTTAATCACCCGGCTGAGGTTGGGCACGTTTAGCGCCCCGCGGCCAATCATCACGGCATCGCAGCCGGTCTGTGCCATACAGGCCAGCGCGCTCTCGCGATCCCAGATTTCACCGTTCGCCACCACCGGAATGGTCAACCGCTGGCGGATCTCGGCAATGGCCTGCCAGTTAATGCGCTCAGCTTTGTAGCCATCCTCTTTGGTGCGCCCGTGGACGACCAGCTCGCTGGCCCCCGCCTGCTGCACCGCGTCGGCAATTTCAAACTGCCGGTCGCCGCTGTCCCAGCCGAGACGGATTTTTACCGTCACCGGCAGATGGGCTGGCACCGCCTCGCGCATCGCTTTGGCACCGCGATAGATAAGCTCCGGATCTTTCAACAGCGTGGCCCCGCCGCCGCTGCCGTTGACCATCTTCGACGGGCAGCCGCAGTTAAGATCCACGCCCCAGGAGCCGAGCTCAACCGCACGGGCGGCGTTTTCCGCCAGCCACTCGGGATATTGCCCCAGCAGTTGAATGCGCACCAGGGTGCCGGAAGAGGTTCGGCTCTGGCGATGCAGCTCCGGGCAGAGCCTGTAAAACGATTTTACCGGCAACAACATATCCACCACCCGTAAAAACTCGGTGATGCAGTGGTCATAATCGTTAACGTCGGTCAGCAGCTCACGCACCAGCGAATCGAGCACACCTTCCATCGGTGCCAGTAATACACGCATATCAGTACCCGTAAAAAAAGACGCGCTATAGTAGCCGCAACCGCGAAGGGTGGGAAGCCTCAGTATCAGGGGAAAACGCGGGGCGGCTTAATCCGGTATCGTCTCTTCGGGACGCAGCGTCAGCACCTCAAAACCGTCCTCCGTCACGGCGATGGTATGCTCCCATTGCGCAGAGAGCTTTTTGTCACGGGTAACGACCGTCCAGCCGTCTTTTTTGGTTTTGATGCGGCTGTCACCCTGATTGATCATCGGTTCAATAGTAAAGACCATCCCCGCCTGCAGCACCGTGCCTTCGCCTGCTTTACCGTAATGCATCACCTGCGGCTCTTCGTGCATCTCTTTGCCAATACCGTGCCCGCAATATTCCCTCACCACGCTGTAGCCCTCGCTTTCAACGTAGGACTGAATGGCATGGCCGATATCGCCAAGCGTCGCGCCCGGTTTGACGGCCTTGATCCCTCTCCACATTCCTTCATAGGTTTTGTTCACCAGCCTGCGGGCCAACGGTGAAACATCGCCAATGAGGTACATTTTACTGGAGTCGGCAATCATGCCCGCTTTTTCGAGGGTAATGTCGACGTTAACGATGGCACCCGATTTGAGCTGTTCAGACGCCTTCGGAATACCGTGGCACACCACCTCATTGACCGAGGTGTTCAGCACGTAGGGGTAGTCATACTGCCCTTTGCTGGCGGGACGAGACTGAAGCTGGTCAACGATAAACGCCTCCGCGCGAGTGTTGATCTCCATGGTGGTTACGCCAGGCTTAATAAACGCGTCCAGCATGGTGAATACAGAAGCCAGCAGCTCCCCGGCATGACGCTGACGGGCCAGCTCATCCGCCGTTTTAATGAGAATTGATGGCATTGATCACCTCCAGTAAGCGGTCGGAGCCGGATTTCAGCATCATCATCTTTATTTGTTGATGGTTAAGGTCAGGATAGAGTTCGCTCATCATGCCGAGACGGATCCAGTACTCCGCCTGCGCGTTGACCGAACGTGACATGGCTTTGCTGGCATCACGAATGTCGTCATGCAGCAGATCGGAGATTTTTACGATGCCCATATATATGTTCCATAACAATTCATATATGAATCGTATATTGATAGCGCAGCATTGTCACCCCCCTTGTTTGGGGAAATGCCCAACGTTCCAGAAAGTAATGTCTGGTATGCTCAAAAGTCATGATGTGATCCGTAGCACGGTTTCAATTTTAATTGTATGATGAATGCGTTTCATCAAGGGCTTTCACTATGAAAAAATCACTGATGGTCGTCTGGCAATATCTGCGCGCGTTCGTCCTTATTTATGCCTGCCTGTACGCAGGTATTTTTCTCGCCTCGCTGCTGCCGATTACCATTCCCGGCAGTATTATCGGCATGCTGATCCTGTTTGTACTGCTGGCGCTGCAAATACTGCCGGCAGAGTGGGTCAAGCCCGGCTGCTCAGTGCTTATCCGTTATATGGCGCTGCTGTTCGTCCCTATCGGCGTGGGTGTGATGCAGTATTACGATCTGCTGAGCGCCCAGTTTGGCCCGATATTTGTTTCCTGCACCATCAGTACGCTGGTGGTGTTTTTAGTGGTGAGTTGGAGCACGCATCTGGCGCACGGGGAGCGTAACGTGGTTGGACAGAAAGGACAGAAAAAATGATGGCCAATATCTGGTGGTCGCTGCCGCTCACCGTCGCGGTATTCTTTGCCGCCCGCAAACTGGCGGTGCGCCTGAAGTTCCCGCTGCTTAACCCGCTACTGGTGGCGATGGTGGTCATTATCCCTTTCCTGCTGCTGACCGGCATTCCTTACGCGAAGTATTTCCAGGGCAGCAAGGTGCTGAATGATTTGCTCCAGCCTGCGGTCGTCGCGTTGGCGTTTCCGCTGTATGAGCAACTGCATCAGATCCGCGCCCGCTGGAAATCAATCATCACGATCTGTCTGGCCGGTAGCGTGGTGGCGATGATTACCGGGACTTCGGTGGCGCTGCTGCTGGGCGCGACGCCGGAAATCGCAGCCTCTATCTTACCTAAATCGGTCACCACCCCTATCGCGATGGCAGTGGGTGGTAGCCTCGGCGGCATCCCGGCAATCAGCGCCGTGTGCGTGATTTACGTCGGTATTCTCGGCGCGGTTTTAGGCCACACGCTGCTGAACGCGATGCGCATTCGTACCAAATCGGCCCGCGGTCTGGCGATGGGTACAGCCTCGCACGCGCTCGGTACCGCCCGCTGCGCCGAGCTTGATTATCAGGAAGGTGCTTTTAGCTCGCTGGCGTTGGTGATTTGCGGGATCATGACCTCGCTTATCGCCCCGTTCCTGTTCCCGATTATTCTGGCGGTCGTGGGCTAAAATTTGCGACGCGTCGCGCAATTTTCATTTGAGTTTCATAAGTTGCACACATAATGAGATCAAGATCACATATAAAGCCTTAACGGCTCCGTACACTACTGATCCATTAACCCTTATGAGGCAACGCCATGCATCCACGTTTTCAATCAGCTTTCGCTCAGCTTGCAGAGAATTTGCAGTCAGCCCTGGCCACGGTTCTGGCGGATGCACACTTCCCCGCCCTGCTCACAGCTGAACAGGTTGCCGGACTGAAACGTGCCACGGATCTGGATGATGACGCGCTGGCCTTCGCCCTGCTGCCGCTGGCAGCTGCCTGCGCCCGCGCCGATCTCTCCCATTTCAACGTTGGCGCAATTGCGCGCGGCGTCAGTGGCACCTGGTACTTCGGCGGTAACATGGAGTTCCTCGGGGCGACCATGCAGCAGACCGTGCATGCCGAGCAGAGCGCCATCAGTCACGCCTGGCTGCGCGGCGAAAAAACCCTGCAGGCCATTACCGTCAACTACACCCCCTGCGGTCATTGCCGTCAGTTTATGAACGAGCTGAACAGCGGTTTGCAGCTGCGTATCAACCTGCCAGGCCGCGATCCGCACACGCTGGCCGATTACCTGCCGGACGCCTTCGGACCCAAAGATCTGGAGATTAAAACCTTGCTGATGGACGAGCAGGATCATGGCTATCCACTGACCGGCGACGAGCTGGCGCAGGCGGCAATCCAGGCAGCCAACACGTGCCATGCGCCGTACAGCAACTCGCCAAGCGGCGTGGCGCTGGAGTGCCGCGATGGTCGCATCTTTACCGGCAGCTATGCCGAGAACGCCGCCTTTAACCCGACCCTGCCACCCTTGCAGGGGGCGCTGAACCTGCTCAGCCTGAACGGCTACGACTACCCGGACATTCAGCGCGCCATACTGGCGGAAAAGGCCGATGCGCCGCTGATCCAGTGGGATGCCACCGCCGCCACGCTGCGTGCGCTGGGCTGCACCAACGTGGACCGCGTTTTGCTGGCGTAATGTTTGATGCGGGCAGCAATGCCCGCAGATCTGATGAAAATCCCTCCAGTTGAACCGCCGTTTCTTGCGCTTACCAGACGGGTAAAGTAGCCTGATTGAAATTTCATCTTAGGTACGAGTCATCTGTATGTTGAAGCGCATGTTTTACAGCCTGGTTGTCCTGATCGGCATCGTGCTGTTGACTGCATTGGCTCTTGACCGCTGGATGAGCTGGAAAACGGCTCCCTACATCTTTGATGACCTGCAGGATTTACCCTACCGCCAGGTGGGCGTGGTGCTTGGTACCGCCAAGTATTACCGCACCGGGGTGATCAATCAGTATTACCGCTACCGTATTCAGGGCGCCCTCAACGCCTATAACAGCGGCAAAGTGAATTACCTACTGCTGAGCGGCGACAATGCGCTGCAAAGTTACAATGAGCCGGTCACGATGCGGAAGGATTTGATTGCCGCGGGCGTCGATCCGTCTGATATCGTGCTCGATTACGCTGGTTTCAGAACCCTCGATTCAATCGTCCGCACGCGTAAGGTGTTTGATACCAACGATTTCATCATCATCACTCAGCGCTTCCACTGCGAACGCGCGCTGTTTATCGCCCTGCACCGGGGGATTCAGGCCCAGTGCTATGCCGTCCCTTCACCAAAAGATATGCTCACCGTCCGGGTACGTGAATTTGGCGCCCGTCTGGGCGCGCTGGCCGATCTGTATATCTTCAAACGCGAGCCGCGCTTTTTAGGGCCGCTGGTGTCGATCCCTGCGATGACCGAAGTGCCGGAAGATGCCCAGGGGTATCCGGCGGTGACGCCAGAGCAGTTGCTGGAACTGCAGAAATAGAAAACCTCAGCGAATAACGCATGCGTGATATATCACGCATTAACCTCGCCACCCTTCTATAATGAGTGATATAAGTGACATTAATTGCCTGCTCTGCAATTAATGAGTAATATTTCACTCATTACCTGAACAGGAGGTGAAATGGAGACGTTAACCGTACAGGCTTATCTGGAAGAAACATGGGTCGATATCGCGCTCATCACGTTTCCCGAGAGCGACCGCGACAACTGGAAAACCACGAAAGTTGATTATCTGACTGAATATGCTCTCGAATTTCTCGATCGTGATGATAGTCATGCGGTTTCTCTCAATCACCCTGTTTCACTCTATTTTGATGACAAGGGTAATCCTGGATGGCTCAGATTTATTGACGACATCATCCCGAGTGGAGCAAGTCGCCGGTACTGGGTAAATTTTCTTGATATCAGCGAACTGCCGTCAGGACAGCAAAATTTTGTATTGCTGAAGTATGGCACCATGTCACCTGTAGGAAATCTACGAATCAAGGAATCAGTACCGCCATGGGATGCCCCAGCGAGCGCCAAAACGTTCACCGTGGAGGATGTGATTAACCGTGCCGCCGATTTTCTTGACTATGCTCAGGAGAGAGGTGCAGCGGCAGGCGGCGCTACAGGTGCAGGTGGAGAAGCGCCTAAATTACTATTGCGCTGTAGCGACAAGCAGGCTATCTGGATTGATACCTGGCAAAATGATCCTTTAAGTCAGGACCATTATTATCTGGTTAAGTATCCGCGAGGCAGCAGAACAGAGGTTGACTGTAATATCCTGAGAGCTGAATTTCATTATTATCATGAACTTGCGGAAATGGGGTTTTCTACGATATCGACAAACCACATGCGTCTTGAGGAGGGCATCAACTACCCTTCCCTTTGGCTCCCCCGATTTGATATCAGCAGAAACGAACACGGTCAGCTTGAACGGCTAGGGATGGAATCTGTCTATTCATTACTGCAAAAAGCACCCGGTACTCTGCTTGAACAGCAGGCAACGCTGCAGACATTAATCGATAAAATCACCCGCAGTAATATGGTCCAGGAGCAGGGTTATTCCTTTGATATCGCAGCATTTATCATTGAGTGGGTGCGCCGCGATCTCTTAAATATTATTTTCGGCAACAGCGACAATCATGGACGTAATACCGCATTTATAAAAACCGATAATGAAATCATGCTTTCACCGATCTACGATTTTGCCCCGATGAAAGCCGACCCCGAAGGGATCCCTCGCACATTAAAGTGGTCACTGGCTTACGAATCAGGCGGCGAATATGATTTCAAAGGCATCGCAGAGGCACTCTCGCAATGGGTTCCTGCAGCTGATTTACTCAAGAAACTTCGCGACACCGCAGCTCAACTTGTTGATATACAGGAAAGGCTGGCGGTACGCGGCGTGCCCGCACAAATCCTCGATATGCCGGCAATTGGCTTTAAATATGTTCCGGATAAACTTGTTCGCTGGGGATTGCTATGAAAGCTGGGGATAAGAAAGAGTCGGAGCTTAAGAGCACTTTGGCCAGGTTACGTACCCGTAACCAGCAGACTAAGGCTATGACTGAGTCCGCCTCGCCGGATAAAGAAGCCAGCTCAAGCCTCAGCAGACAGCGCGTCTCGCCCAGCCTGACCCGAGTCAGTACCGTGGATCGTCAGTCTGTCATGCATTCCGTGATTCGTGACATTCTGTTGGGCCAAATATCTCAGGGACAAGCACTTAAGAAACTCAGAGTTGACGTGCTGGGGCTGAGGCAGGACGAATATGCCCGACTGGTTAAGGTGTCACGCAAAACGCTTTCAGACGTAGAAAACGATAAAGGCAATTATTCTACCGAGGTCGTAAACAAAATTTATAAACCGTTCGGGCTTGAAACTGGGTTGGTCCCTGTATCAAAAACGCTGATCGCTGCCCTCTTAGCATAAAAAAACCCGCTCGATATGAGCGGGTTTTGTTAGCTACAGAATGATTACTTCTTACGAGCGTACTTCAGGGAATCCAGCGCAACCGCGAAGATGATGATTCCGCCTTTAATAATGTACTGCCAGTACGGGTTCACGCCGATATAGGTCAGACCGTAGTTGATAACGGTGAAGATGATAACACCGGTCACCACGCCCAGAACGGTACCCACACCGCCACTGAAAGACACGCCACCCACGACGCATGCGGCAATCGCATCCAGTTCATACATAAAGCCGAGGTTGTTCGTCGCCGAGCCGATACGACCCGCTTCCAGCAAGCCACCGAAGGCGTAGAACACCCCTGACAGGGCATAAATCACCAGCAGGTTCAGCGCAACGTTAACACCTGATACTTTCGCCGCTTCCGGGTTACCGCCGATAGCGAAGATGTTCTTACCGAAGCGGGTTTTGTTCCACAGCACCCAAACAAAGGCCACCGCAATCAGCGCGTAGAAGGTGATGTACGACAGGCGGAAGCTGCCCAGCGCGATAAAGCCCTGCGCAAAGGTCGAGAAGCCGCTGTCGAATCCGGAAATCGGCGATGCGCCCACGAAGTCGTAGTACAGGGAGTTGATACCGTAAACGATGATCATCGTACCCAGCGTGGTAATGAACGGAGTCACGTTCAGGTACGCGATGATGATGCCGTTAATCAGACCGATGACGGCACCAATGGCGCAAACAATCAGGACCACCACGATAATCGGCATGGTCGCCATTTCCGGGAACACCTTGTTAGCGTTCTCCATCGACTGCAGCAACGTTGCCGCGACCACCGCAGCCAGACCGACCTGGCGACCGGCTGACAGGTCAGTACCCTGGGTGACAATCAGACCTGCCACGCCCAGCGCAATGATAATGCGTACAGAAGACTGAGTCAGAATGTTACTCAGGTTCAGCAGACTTAAGAACGTAGGGTCCTGGAAAATAATAATGGCCAGCAAAACTAAAAGAACAACGTAAAGACCGCCTTCTTTCAGATAAGTGAGAAAACTTTTTTGATTCAACGCACTCATGAGGAGCCCCTAATCTTAAAGGTGCAAAGACGCAAGACGCAAAATTTCGTTTTGCGTAGTCGTTTTGGTGTCAACAATTCCGGCAACGAGACCATTACTCATTACCAGAATACGGTCTGTGATCCCTAACAATTCCGGCATTTCGGAAGAAATAATAATGATCCCTTTATCTTTCTTGGCCAGCTCAGCAATCAGCTGATAAATCTCAAATTTTGCCCCTACGTCAATACCACGAGTAGGTTCATCCAGCATTAGAATTTCCGGCTGGGTTAACAGCCAGCGCCCGATAATAACCTTTTGCTGGTTACCCCCTGACAGCGAGCCAATTTGCGTACGGTGCCCTGGGGTTTTTACGCGCATCGAGTCAATAACCCACTGGGTATCGCTCTTCATACGGGAATTATCCAGCAGACCGATTTTATTTTTATAATTATGAATATTAGAAATTAAGGAGTTAAAGTTAATATCCAGATAAGCGTAAATACCGGTCGAGCGACGCTCTTCGGTCACCAGCGCAAAGCCGTGGTTAATGGCTTCGTTGGCGTTGTGGTTATTAATTTTTTTACCGTGCAGGGTAATTGTCCCGCCGGATTTCTCACGAATACCGAACAGGGTTTCGACGATATCGGTACGTTTGGCCCCCACCAGACCGGCAATCCCGAGGATCTCGCCTTTGTGCAGGTCGAACGAAATATCGCGAATCGAAGGCTGGCGCAACGAGGTCAGGTTGCGAACTTCCAGAATCACTTCACCCGGCTTGTTCTCTTTGTGCGGGAAACGCTGGTTCAGGGAACGGCCGACCATCATGGCGATGATCTTGTCCATGTCCAGCCCTTCCAGCGGCTGAGTGGCAATCCACTGGCCGTCGCGCAGGACCGTGATTTCGTCACACAACTGGAAGATCTCTTCCATTTTGTGTGAGATATAGACGATGCCGCATCCGCGATCCTTCAGCTTACGAATAATGGTGAACAGGTGGTTCACCTCTTTCTCCGTTAACGAAGAGGTAGGCTCATCCATAATAACGATTTTGGCGTTATAGGAAAAAGCCTTCGCGATTTCAATCATCTGCATCTGTGAAACGGATAACGTACCGACGCGGGCCCGCGGATCAATATCAATATCCAGTTCATCAAAAATAGCTTTGGTGTCGCGATACATTTTGTCCTGATCGACAAACAGGCCTTTAGTCGGATAACGACCCAGCCACATATTGTCCATCACAGAACGCTGAAGCACCAGGTTAAGTTCCTGGTGAACCATCGAAATACCATTTTCCAGTGCTTCTTTGGCAGAATGGAAATCGATCTCTTTCCCCTGAAAAACAATGCTGCCAGAATCTTTTTGATAGATCCCAAATAAGCATTTCAATAATGTTGATTTACCCGCGCCGTTCTCCCCCATCAATGCGTGAATGGAGTGAGGCCGTACTTTTAAATTAACATTATCCAGTGCTTTAACGCCGGGGAAAGACTTGTTGATACTGCTCATTTCCAACAAGTATTCACCGGACGACTGAGTATTTGTGCTGACCATAATTATACCTTATCGGCCTCGCAGATCGCGTGATAAAAGGGCGCAGAATCTGCGCCCCGGGAGTGCTAAAACTTATTTGCTGGTGAACTGCGCCAGGTTTTCTTTATCTACGCCAACGTACGGTACGCGAACAACTTTGTTCTCAATTTTCCAGTTTGTACCGTCAGCAGCGCCTTTGCCTTCTGCCAGGTTTTTCGCCAGATCGAAGGTTGCTTTCGCCTGGTTGTTCGCATCGTTCAGAACAGTACCGGCCATTGCGCCAGATTTAACCAGTGACAGCGCTTCAGGCAGGGCATCCACACCGAAGACCGGGATAGAGGATTTGTTGTGTGCTTTCAATGCTTCAATTGCACCCATTGCCATCGCATCGTTGTTGGCGATAATTACTTCGATTTTGTTCGCGTTCGGGCCGGACAGCCAGGCGTCCATCTTATCTTTCGCCATCGCGGTGTCCCACATTGCGGTATCTAAAGCCAGCTGTTGGGTTTTCAGACCCTTGTCGTTCAGCTCTTTGATAACGTAAGTGGTACGCGCTTCAGCATCCGGGTGGCCCGGCTCGCCTTTCAGCAGCACGAACTGAACCTGGCCGTCTTTGTTCAGATCCCAGTTCGGGTTTGCCGCCCAGTGTTTAGCAATCAGGTCGCCCTGAATAATGCCGGATTCTTTAGAGTCGGTGCCTACGTAGAAGGCTTTGTCGTAGCTATCCAGCGCTTTACGGGAAGGTTCTTTGTTGAAGAACACGATTGGCACGTTCTGACCACGCGCTTTCTCGATAACGGTGCCAGCAGCAGCCGGGTCAACCAGGTTGATGGCCAGAGCTTTCACGCCTTTTGCCAGCAGAACGTCAATCTGGTCGTTCTGTTTGGACTGGTCGTTCTGGGAGTCATTCATCAGCAGCTGAATGCCAGATGCGTCTTTACCTTCTTTCTCAATTGCTTTACGTACAACAGACATGAAGTTGTCGTCGTATTTATAGATAGTCACACCAATACGGCTATCTGCAGCGTGCGCGGCCGCCCCAAAAAGCATACTTGCCATCACAGCAGACAGAGCCAACACCTTCTTATTCATGATATCTCCGGTTTTTATGCAGGGTAGTTTGTGTGAATAACGATCGGCAGGCAGCATGTTAATGAAACGTTAACGCCGGCCGAAGTCCACTTATAAAATTTCTATCTTCCTTGGTCGGTAACGCTCCAGAATGCGTTTTTTTGGTTGTTTCTCGTACCTTGGCTATAGTGAAAGTGATTAATCACCGTTACATAGCGTTTCACTCTCTAAAACGCTGACATCATAGTCAGCGCCTTGTTAAGATACTGTGAATTTACTCACAGATTGAAAACGGTTACATCACCCCTCATTATCAGTTAGTGATCGGAGCCACAATTTGCCGAATGGCAACCGAGTGGCGACGCACTAAAGTCGGCATGAAACAGTGTGTTGCATTGAGATCCAGCGTGCCTGCGGCACCCTGTAACGCCAGCTCAGTGGCCAGCCGCGCCATAGAGGCGATCGGGTAACGCACGGTGGTCAGCTGTGGGTCGGTGTAACGGGCAATCGGGATATCATCGAAACCAATCAATGACAAATGCTGTGGCACCGCAATGCCGTTGTCTTTTAACGCCGTCAAGGCGCCTGCGGCCATGCTGTCGTTGTAGGCAAAGACCGCCGTCAGCTGCAGGTTGCGCCCGAGCAGTTCCACCATCGCGGCTTCCCCACCCTGCATATCCGGCGCACCGGTACCAATCCAGCTTTCTGAGGCGGTGATCCCCTGCTCCAGCAGCGCTTTCTGCCAGCCTTCACGACGCATGTCGTCATCCTCGACCCGGTGACTGGACGCCAGATAGCCGATGCGCTGATGGCCGTTATTGACCAGCATTCGCGTCGCCATCATCGCGCCGCTGACGTTATCCAGGCAGACGCAGCGATGGGCGAAGCCGGGCACGATGCGGTTAATCAGCACCATGCCGGGGATCTGCGCCATCAGCACCGACAGCTCTTCGTCGCTTAACGCTTTGGAGTGGACTATCAGGGCGTTACAGCGCTGGCGAATCAGCACCTCAATGGCATTGCGCTCTTTTTCCGCCTCATGATAGCTGTTGCCAATCAGCACATATTTGTTGTGCTCCTGGGCGACCATATCGACGGCTTTGACCAGCGCGCCAAAGAAGGCGTCAGACACGTCCATCACCACCACGCCGATGGTGTCGCTCACCTGGGTCGCCAGCGCCTGCGCGTTGGCATTGGGACGGTAGCCCAGCGCCGTCACCGCCTTCATCACGCACTCGCGTGTTTCCGGGCTGACCAGCGCGCTATTGTTTAATACCCGGGAGACCGTGGCGACAGAGACGCCCGCCTGACGGGCGACGTCACGAATGGTGATCATATTCACCACACTTATTTAGATTGCAGCAACTCACAGACACCCCCTGTGTTTAGCAAGGTGACTATTCTGGCAGCGACAAGGCAGCGACTACGTGAAGAAGCTCACAACGATGAAAACGCTTACATCCGTTTTGTTAATGATTGTGATCTGGATCGTTATCCGGATGTATTGTTTGATGATACCCCTGACGCACGTGCGGTTAATTGCCGCCAGCACCATTCGAGGGGCCCCTGGCGGAAGTAGCGCAGCCAGAGAAGAGAGAAGAGGATGTTCGCCAGCCACACCAGCGGGACAAAGGCCAGCAGCTGCAGACGGTCAAAATGCATAAACAAACCTAAATGATAGAACAGCGTGGTGCAGATAAGGGTTTGTAAAATGTAGTTACTGAGCGCCATCCGACCGACGCAGGCAATCGCCATCACCAGCCGAAAGCGGCTGAGCTGCGGCCAGAAGCCGTAGATTAGCGCAGCATAGCCAATCGTCTGGAACGGTGCGCTCAGTTCCCGGGGTGCCTGCAGAAGGAAGGCGCACCAGCGGTAGTCCCAGTTGAGCTGCCACTGCGCAATCACCGCAGGCAGGTTAATCACCAGCCCAATCAGCACCAGCCAGAAGCCGGTGCGTCGGTAGTGCCGCAGGCTGAATTCGCCCCGCAGCCAGCCGGTGCGCATCAGCGCAGCGCCAATCAGCATCATCCCCGCCAGCTGCCAGCCATACTGTGCGCCAAGGGCCAGCAAGTTGCTGCCCAGCATATCGACGCAGTTGCTGACCGCTTCCATGCCGCCGCCCAACTTCCAGAACTGCTCATACTGTAGATTCGCCGCATCCGGCACCCACGAACGGTTGGTGGATCCGCCGGAGATCATCCCCAACAGCAGCAAAATGGCCACGCCGATGACAAACAGCACCACGCCGGTATTGAACAGGTTTTTGACGTCATGGGCATCGCGGATGATACGCCAGCAGATCAGCCCCACCAGCCCGTAAGCCAGCAGAATGTCGCCATCCCAGAAGAAGATGCCATGAATGAAACCGAGCAGCACCAGCAGGGAGAGCCGGGCCTGGATCCAGCGTTTTCCGCGTTTCAGCAACAGCTGGAGCCCTGCACCAAACAGCAGGGCAAACAGGGTGAGGAATTTAACCTGGGCGAACAGATCCAGCGCCGCCCATGTCCAGGCGTCGCGCAGGGTGATGTCGCCATACCAGGCGGGGTTAAGATAGGCGGCCTTCGGCAAACCGAAGGCGCTGATATTCAGCAGCAGAATACCCAGAATCGCGACGCCACGGACGAAATCCAGCGTGACATTTCTCTCCATGTACTCTGCCCTGACGATCAGTTGTGGTGACGCACGGCGCGCAGGAACTCCTGACGGGTGTTCTGGCTGGATTTAAACAGACCGCCCAGCGAGGTCGTGGTGGTGGCGCTGGTGGCATCACGAATGCCGCGCGCTTTCACGCAGTAATGCACGGCGTCAATGGATACCGCCACGTTATTGGTGCCCAGCAGCGTTTGCAGCGCGGTAAGGATCTGCTGGGTTAAACGCTCCTGCACCTGCGGACGCTGGGCAAAGAACTGCACAATGCGGTTAATCTTCGACAGGCCAATTACCGCGTCTTTCGGGATATAGGCCACCGTTGCTTTCCCGTCGATGGTCACAAAGTGATGCTCGCAGGTGCTGGTCAGGGTGATATCGCGCACCGTCACCATCTCATCGACCTTCATTTTATTTTCAATGACGGTGATTTTCGGGAAATTGGCGTAATCCAGACCGGAGAAGATCTCATCGACATACATTTTGGCGATGCGACGTGGGGTCTCCATCAGACTGTCATCGCTCAAATCGAGATTCAGCAGCTGCATGATTTCGGTCATGTGCCCGGAAATGAGACGTTTACGTGTTTCATTGTCCAGATCCTGAACCGGCGGACGCAACGGGGTTTCAAGGCCGTGCGCAACCAGCGCTTCGTGGACAAGTGCTGCTTCTTTACTCATTGATGACATTCTGTTCTCCTGCAGGTGTGACGCTCTTCTACCCTTCGTGGGGCAAAATGTGCACTCATTGTGCGCGAGGCGGCGAGCATAATCCAGTATTCACCGCGATAATTATTCCGATTGCCGTTACCTTTCAGCCTGACGCTGCCAGACCAGCCCGCCTGCGATAAGCAGCGCGAGTCCGGCCAGGCCCAGTGCGGGCTCAAGCTGATGGGTCAGCCAGCTCGACAGCGCCGAGGTCATCGGGCCGACAAGCTGCCCGACGGCATAGCCGGTGGTAAGCAGTCCGGCCATATACCGGGTGTGGTTCGGGGCCAGTTCGCGGCCATACAGCAACGACAGCTGCACCGCGCATAAAAATCCGCCGCCCACCAGCAATGCCCCGGTCACCAGACCGGCCATCCCCGGCAGCAGCCAGGCAGCAATGACCCCCACCGCCTGCAGCCACAGCACCAGCGCCAGCCTGCGATGCGTGGTGGACACGTGACGCAGGGCGATGCTCAGGGCAATGCCGATCATCGCGGCAACGCCAAAGACCGGCCAGACAAACTGAGCAAACACGCTGCCGGGAAAGCGCAACGCCGCCATCTGCGACAGAAAAGTCGCCGGGAGGATGTAGCCAAACCCGGCGAGGCTGTAGCTCCAGACCAGACGACGTAAGTCGCGGGTCAGCGTCAGCGGCTCGGGCGTAGAGCCCGGACGGTGCAGTTGCCCGGCACGCGGCAGATAGCGGGCAATCAGCGCCACCAGCACCAGCGCCAGCACGCCGTAAATTTGCCAGGCGGCCCCGGCAGAGAGCCCTTGCGCCTGGATCCACACCGCCAGCAGCCCGCTGATGGCAATCCCGGCTCCCGGCCCGGCAAACACCGCCGCACTCAGGCCCGGCTTCGCAAAATGGGCCAGCCGCTCATTGGTCCAGGCGGCAATCAGCACCATCGACCAGCCGCTCATGCAGCCAATAACAAAGCGTAGCAGCCCGTGAATAACGGCGTTATCGGCTACCGCCGAGAGCAACGTCAGCGCCACGGCACCAGTAATTCCCAGCCACAGGCGGCCTTCGACAAAGCGGTGCGCCCGCATGGCATCCCACGCCCCCACAAGATAGCCGAGGTAGTTCATGGCGGCCACCAGCCCGGCGCTGGTCAGGGTAAGCTGTCCGGCGGCAATCATCAGCGGCACCTGCGGGGTAAAGGCAAAGCGCCCTATTCCCATCGCAACGACCAGAACCACAAATCCGCTGAGCGCGATACGCAGCGCCATGACCACTCCAGTTGTTAAAGTTTCGTAAATTCATGATGCAGGATATGAGGTTAATGCGGAAGTGAAAGTTGCTCACACGTTATTGAATAATTGTATTATGGCTTTCATACATCGATATCACCTTCCTGAAGGAGCCCTGCATGGAACTGCTCGAAGAGCACCACTGTTTTGAAGGTCGGCAGCAGCGCTGGCGGCATGACTCCGCGGTGCTGAACTGCGCGATGACGTTCAGCATTTTCCTGCCGCCTGCCGACGGCGCGGCTAAACCGCCGGTGCTGTACTGGCTCTCGGGCCTGACCTGCAATGATGAAAACTTCACCACCAAAGCAGGCGCCCAGCGCGTGGCCGCTGAGCTGGGGATCGCCCTGGTGATGCCCGACACCAGCCCGCGCGGCGATGACGTGGCAGACGACGCCGGTTACGACCTGGGCAAAGGCGCCGGGTTCTATCTCAACGCCACCCAGCAACCCTGGGCGCGTCACTACCGGATGTACGATTACCTGCGCGATGAGCTGCCTGCGCTGATTCAGGCGGAGTTCGCGGTTAGCGATCGCTGCGCCATCAGCGGGCATTCAATGGGTGGACACGGCGCGCTGATCATGGCGCTGAAAAACCCGGGTAAATATGTCAGCGTGTCGGCCTTTGCGCCAATTGTGAATCCGACCCAGGTGCCGTGGGGACAAAAAGCGTTCTCGGCCTATCTGGGTGAAGATACGGCGAGCTGGCAGGCATGGGACAGCTGTGCGCTGATGCTGGCCAGCCAGCCGGAACAGGCGATCCCAACGCTTATCGATCAGGGTGATGGCGATCAGTTCCTCGCCAGCCAGTTGCAGCCCGCGGTGCTGGCCGAAGCCGCACGCCAGACATCCTGGCCGCTGACGCTGCGCATCCAGCCAGGCTACGATCACAGCTACTACTTTATGGCGTCGTTTATCGACGATCATCTGCGCTTCCATGCGCAGTATTTATTGAAGTAAGCGCGGCCTGATGCCCTCTCCTAAAGGGAGAGGGCATCATCCCATGGCCAGGCAAGCGCAGTGCCGCCCGGCATTTCATGCATCAGAACTGGTAATCCACCGCCATAAAGTAACGGCGTCCATCTTCGTTGTAGGTGTAGTCGTCGCGGCTGAGGTCTTTATCCATCAGGTTCATGACGCCCGCGCGCAGCTTGACGTTTTTGCTCGCCTGCCATGCGCCCCCGGTGTTCCACACCACGTAGCCGCCCGGCGTTGTGCCGCCGCTGGTAACGGTACGTTTTTCACCGGTATAGTTACCCTGCACGTAGAAGGACCACGCCTGCGATGCCTGCCAGTCAACCGTACCGTTTGCGGTATGGAAAGGCAGATCGGAGAGCGGCTTGTTGTCGCCATTGCTGACATCACGTCCGTCGTTGTAGGTGTAGTTCAGGCTCACGCGCCAGTCTTCGGCCAGCGGGAATTTCAGCTCCGTCTCCAGGCCACGAATACGTGCCTTGTTAACGTTGTAATAGCGGAAAACCGGCTCGCCATCGGCGTTCAGACCGACATAGTTCGGGTAGCTCTGCGCCTGGTTGACGTTCGCGGTACGCAGGATGCTGATCCGATCGTCGACATCATTCTGGAAGGCGGTGACGCTGGCCTGCACGCCCTCTAACCAACCCTCTTCGCCGGTATAGTAGAGACCCAGTTCGACGCTTTCGCTGGTTTCCGGCTTCAGATCCGGGCTCCCGACAATCTCACAGGCACCACGGCAGGACCCGGTGGTCCAGTCCGGGCTGAGCTGCAGCAGGGAGGGTGCTTTGAAGGCCGTTGCCCAGCCCCCTTTCACCGTCACGGTATCGGTCGCGTTATAGACCAGGTAGGCACGCGGGCTCCAGTGGTCGCCGTAAGTTTCGTGGTCATCCATACGCACGCCGGTGGTCAACGCCAGTGGCTCGAAGATCCGCCATTCGTCTTCGATAAACAGCGCGTACTGGTTGGCAGACGTATTACTGCTGCTGCCGCCCGTCAGGTTAACCGGATCTTTCAGCTTGTCGTGACGCCATTCCCCGCCAAGGGTCACCAACTGGTTGATATCACTCAGCGGCAGAACATATTTGCCGTCAAGGGAGGTGTTTTCTGAGGTGATCGGGCTGCTGTTGCCCGGATTCTTATTCTCGACTTTCTCGCCGTAGAACTTCAGTTCGCTGTTGCCCAGCCCCCAGCGGCCATTGTGGCTCAGAGAGTAGTTCTGGCGTTCAAGGCGGTTCTGATCCAGTGAGTCGGAGTCCCGGTCCTGGCGGTCAAAGCCGTAGCCGGCGGTGAAGTCGTGATTTTCGTTCGGTGTCCAGGCGAATTCGACGTTGGCGTCGCGGCTGGTAAAGCCTTCGATACGCGGGGTTTCACCGGTGGCGGTGGTCGTCGATTCCTGCGGTTTGTCTTTGTCGCGCTGCTGCACGCTGCCGAAGGCTTTCAGGCCGAGAACGCCGTCCACCAGCGGGCCGCTGGTATAGAACTGGCCGCCATAGGTGTCGCCGCGGTCGCGGTGTTCCTGGATGGTAGTGTCTGCGGTGAGCGTGCCGGTCCATTTCTGACCGATTTTTTTGGTGATGATGTTCACCACGCCGCCCAGCGCATCGGAGCCGTACAGCGAGGACATCGGCCCACGCACTACTTCGATACGATCGATGGCATCAACCGGGATCCAGTTAAGATCGAAGTCGTTATGACGAAAGACCGCATTGCGCGAGTTGACGCGCTTACCGTCAATCAGGATCAGCGTGTAGCTGCTGTCGAGTCCACGAATGCTGACGCCCTGGCGGTTGTCTCCTTCGTTGGTGAGTTGCACGCCCGGAACTTCCTGTAACACATCTCTCAGGTTCTGCACCGGTTTGCGCTGCAGATCCTGCTGGGTGATAACGCTGATACTGGCAGGGGCATCTTTCAGGTTTTGTTCATTGGCCGATGCAGTAACAACCATCGTTTCGCCAGATTCAGCGGCAACAACCGGCAGGGCTAAGGACAGAGCAGACACGCACAGTCCTCCCCGTACGAAGGGATTCAACCTAAACATTCCAAATCTCCATGAGGTAAACACAACAAAATCAACTCTATATTGCTCACATCGCATCGCATGCCGCCCGCTTCTCTGGCGAATCGGCTCAGTATTTCTTTGCAGGTGTGGCGGCGGCGTCCTCCCCTGACCAGGGCGATGACGTCCACTCCTTCATCCTTTTCATTGCGATGCTAACGATAAAGCAAACGATAACTATTATCAATTCAATTGTTAAAAGTTATGTCAATTTTTCATACTGTGGAGATAAAAAAACCCGCTCGGATGAGCGGGTTGGAGAGAGAGGCAATTACTTTTTAACGCTGTCCGGGAATTCCATTTCGCTGTAGCGAACGAATTTCGATCCTTTCGTCAGCTTGTAGCCGAACCAGATGATCAGGAACAGCGGGATACCAATATAGGTTGCTGCCACGCCGCCCCAGTCAATGGTGTCGGCCAGGAAGGCTTCGTAGTTCTGTCCAAGGGTGATGATCAGACACAGCACAAAGGCAAAGATCGGTCCCAGCGGGAAGAACCCGGAGCGGTACGGCAGGTTGTTAATATCAAACCCTTGCTTCACGTAGCCGCGACGGAAACGGTAGTGGCTGATGGCGATACCGAGCCACGCGATAAAGCCCGTCATCCCGGAGGTATTCAACAGCCACAGGTAGACGGTCTGGTTGCCGAACATCGAGGTCAGGAAACACAGGCAGGCAATCACAGTGGTCGCATACAACGCGTTACGCGGCACGCCGCCACGGGACAGCTTCGCGAAAATACGCGGCGCTTTGCCGTCGCAGGCCAGAGAATAGAGCATACGGGTTGAGGCATACATGCCGGAGTTGCCCGCAGACAGGACCGCCGTCAGGATCACCGCGTTCATCACTGCCGCCGCCGAGAGCAGACCCGCATGCTGGAACACCAGCGTGAACGGGCTGACGCTGATGTCTTTAACATCATTGCGCAGCAGGCTCGGATCGGTATACGGGATAATCAGGCTGATAATCAGAATCGCGAATACATAGAACAGCAGGATACGCCAGAACACCTGACGCACCGCGCGCGGAATGTTCTTCTGCGGATCTTCGGATTCTGCGGCCGCAATCCCGATGAGCTCGGTACCCTGGAAGGAGAAGCCGACGATCATCGCCACGCCAATCATCGCCGCGAAGCCCCCGGCAAACGGCGCATCGCCAATCGCCCAGTTGCTCCAGCCCGCCGGTTTGGCACCCTGGAAGATACCGAAGATCATCGCGATGCCCACGGCAATAAAGATGACGATGGTGGCGACTTTGATCAGCGAGAACCAATATTCCGCCTCGCCGAAGCCGCGCACGGAGATGTAGTTCAGCAGGAAAATCACCGCCATGAACACGGCGCTCCAGATCCAGCCCGGCGTGTCCGGGAACCACCAGGACATCACCAGCTGCGCGGCCACCAGGTCAACGGCGATGGTCACCGCCCAGTTGTACCAGTAGTTCCAGCCCAGCGCGAAGCCGAAGCCTTCTTCGACATATTTCTGGCCGTAGGTCGCAAAGGAACCGGATACCGGCATGTACGCCGCCAGTTCGCCCAGGCTGGTCATCAGGAAATAGACCATCAAACCGATCAGAATATAGGAAAAGAGCGCGCCGCCAGGGCCCGCTGCAGAAATGGTCGCACCAGAGGCGACAAATAACCCTGTACCGATAGAACCACCAATGGCGATCATCGTCAGGTGACGCGCCTTGAGTTCGCGACGTAGCGCGGGCGCTTCTGTGGTTTTAGTTTCGGAAACCATATGAAAATGCTGTCCATTCAAAAAATGAGGCGAGATTGTAGCAGACGATCCGCGTTCCTTCCGGCACAAATGCCCTGTTATAAGAGAGCTTCATGACCGGTCCAGGATTATAAGTAAAGCTGAGATCGCAGGGATTGCACCCTCCCCTGACGAAGAGGGTGACAAGCTATTGCGCGCAGTAGCGCAGGAAGCGCTGCAGGGAGTTGGAGAGGTGCTTCTGGCGATGATGAATGCGCCACAGGGTGCGCACCAGCCGGGGAACCGGAACGGGTATTTCCACAAGCGAACCGGATTCCAGCTGCTCGGCAATCACCCTGCGCGACAGGCAGCTGATGCCCAGGCCGTGACGCACCGCGTGCTTGATGGCCTCTGAGTTGCCCAGCTCCATGCCCATCTGAAACTGCGGCAGGTGCGAGAGCAGCAGATAGTCGACGATCTCGCGCGTACCGGAACCCCGCTCGCGTAAAATCCACGGTGCCTGCGCCAGCAGCTCCAGCGTGATCTCCTGCTGCAGTAAAGGCGAAGCGGGCGAGGCAAAGACCACCAGCTCATCTTCAAGCCACGGCTCGGCGATGACGTCGGCGTTATGGCATGGCCCTTCGATAAGCCCGATGTCGACCCGAAAATCGATCACCGCATTGATCACGTCCTGGCTGTTGCCGACGCTCATCTCCAGCGGCAGCGCAGGGAAGTCGCGGCGGTAGCGGGCAATCACTTCCGGCAGGATGTAGTTGCCGATGGTGCTGCTGGCAGAGACGCGGATGGCACCGTTATCCTCGCGAAACAGCTGTTCGATTTCGACGGTCTGCTCCAGCAGGGCCAGCGCCCGCGGGTAGAGTAAGCGCCCGTGTTCGTTGACCACCAGCCGCTTCCCTACCCTGTCGAACAGCTGAACGCCAAGCTGACCTTCCAGATCGGTCAGGGCGGCACTGACGGCAGACTGCGACAGTGACAGCATTTGTGAAGCCTGGGTCGTTGACCCGCTTTTCAGCACCTCGGCGAACACTTCGAGCTGGCGTAACGTAATGTGCATAGGGGGCTATCCGGTACGGCAAGCGCGTTGCTTACCACTTATAGAGATTAATTATAAATATATAATCAATTTTATTTTTAAACCAGAGCGCCGTAACCTTTTAGCCAGATAAAGGAGAAGGTTATGACAACACTCACTCTACAGCATCAGCATTCAATGTGGCATTACGTTCCGGGCCTGGCGCTGAGTGCACTGGTCACCGGCGTCGCGTTATGGGGCGGCAGTATTCCGGCAGTTGCGGGAGCAGGCTTCAGCGCTCTGACGCTGGCCATCCTGCTGGGGATGGTGGTCGGTAACACCCTCTACCCGCGGATCCATAAACCGTGCGACGGCGGGGTTCTGTTCGCCAAACAGCACCTGCTGCGCCTTGGGATCATCCTGTACGGTTTTCGCCTGACTTTTGCGCAGATTGCCGACGTCGGGGTCAGCGGGATCGCCATCGACGTATTAACCCTGACCAGCACCTTTATCCTGGCCTGCGTTATCGGGCAGAAGGTGTTCGGACTGGATAAACAGACCAGCTGGCTGATTGGGGCAGGCAGCAGCATCTGCGGCGCGGCTGCGGTGCTGGCGACCGAGCCGGTGGTCAAAGCAGAATCCAGCAAAGTCACCGTGGCGGTGGCGACCGTGGTGATCTTCGGGACGCTGGCGATCTTCCTCTACCCGGCGATGTATCCGCTGGTGGCGCACTGGTTTAGCCCGGAAACCTACGGGATTTACATCGGTTCGACGATGCATGAAGTGGCGCAGGTAGTGGCCGCCGGTCACGCCATCAGCCCGGAAGCGGAAAATGCGGCGGTGATCGCTAAAATGCTGCGCGTCATGATGCTGGCACCGTTTCTGCTGATTCTGGCCGCGCGGGTAAAACAGCTGGCCCCAGCAGGCAGCGGTGAGAAAAGCAAAATTACCATACCGTGGTTTGCAATCCTGTTTATTGTGGTGGCGGTGTTTAACTCGTTCCATCTGCTGCCGAAAGCCGTGGTGGATATGCTGGTAACGCTGGATACCGTTCTGCTGGCGATGGCGATGGCGGCGCTGGGCTTAACCACCCACGTCAGTGCGCTGAAAAAAGCCGGTGCCAAACCGCTGCTGATGGCCCTGCTGCTGTTTGTCTGGCTGATTGTGGGCGGCGGCGCCATCAACCTGGCGGTTCATAGCCTGATGGCATAAACCATTTCAACCTTCTCCTGTTAACCCGCTATCATATGCGTTTGCGGGTTAACGGGAGTTTTATATGAAATATGTTGGAGCGCACGTCAGCGCTGCTGGTGGTCTGGCCAATGCCGCCATTCGTGCCGCCGAAATCGAGGCGACCGCTTTCGCCCTGTTCACCAAAAATCAGCGCCAGTGGCGCGCCGCGCCGTTAACCACTCAGGTGATTGATGAGTTCAAAGCGGCCTGTGAAAAGTACCATTTCGGCCCTGGCCAGATCCTGCCCCACGACAGCTACCTGATTAACCTGGGCCACCCGGTTCAGGAGGCGCTGGATAAGTCCCGCGAGGCGTTCCTTGATGAGATGCAGCGCTGCGAACAACTCAGCCTGACGCTGCTGAACTTCCACCCTGGCAGCCACCTGACGCAGATCGACGAAGACGCCTGTCTGGCGCGGATCGCCGAATCAATCAATATCGTCCTGGCGCAAACCGAAGGGGTGACAGCGGTGATTGAAAACACCGCCGGACAGGGCAGCAACCTCGGCTTTCGCTTTGAACACCTGGCGGCAATCATCGACGGCGTGGAAGACAAAACCCGCGTCGGGGTCTGCATTGATACCTGTCACGCCTTTGCCGCGGGCTACGACCTGCGCAGCATTGAAGAGTGTGAGAAAACTTTCGCCGAATTCGAGCGCATCGTCGGGTTCAACTACCTGCGCGGCATGCACCTGAACGACGCCAAAAGCGCTTTTGGCAGCCGCGTCGACCGCCACCACAGCCTGGGCGAAGGCAATATCGGCCATGATGCGTTCCGCTTTATCATGCAGGACCCGCGCTTTGACGGTATCCCGATGGTACTGGAAACCATTAATCCGGATATCTGGGCCGAAGAGATTGCGTGGCTGAAGGCGCAACAAACAGCAGACGTCACGGCATAAAAAATGGCCGGTTGGATCGCGTGACGGGTAACCAATGATTACCCGTCACGGCCTGCACTCAGGGAAATCAGGCGTACTTACGCACGCACTCTTCCACTAAATCCCAGAACCAGTCGGTATCGATAGTGATACCCACTTTGGTATTCGCCGGTTTACCCAGAACGCCCAGCTCATCGCACACGGTACGGCCATAGCAGGGGCCACTGTTTACGTCGATTTCGACGTACATATCCTGCGTTTTAATCCCGGCAGGATTAATGAGATAACCGATACAGGTGGCGTCATGCACCGGCCCCCCGGCTAAGCCGTAGTTTTCGAATTGCGTTTTGAGGGTGAAATTCATGATGTCGCTAAACAATTTACCGGCCGGACCGCCCGCTTTTTCCATTCTGGCAATAACGTCGGCGGTGCAAACTGTCTGGTTGGTGAGATCCAGGCCCATCATCACCAGTGGCACGCCGGAGGTGAAGACAACGCGGGCCGCTTCCGGGTCGGCGAAGATATTAAATTCGGCAGACGGTGTGAAATTGCCTGTACCGTATGCCCCGCCCATTAGCACGATTTCGCGAATTTTAGGCAAAATAGCGGGCTGCATACGCATTGCCACCGCAATGTTCGTCAGCGGACCGACGGGAACCAGGGTGATATCGCCCTCACTTTCCATCAGAGTATCAATAATGTATTTCACCGCATGGGTGCTTTCAGCGTTGCGCATCAATGGCGCAAATACTGGCCCGTCCAGCCCTGTTTCGCCATGAATATTATCGGCCACGATTTGTTGGCGCATAATAGGCTGGGGCATGCCCGCATAAACCGGGACATGAATATCAAGAGCCTGACAAACATTTAATCCATTCACTAATGTTTTATCCAACGTTTGATTACCGGCGACGATCGTTATGCCTAATAAATCTATTGCGGGATGTTTTGCCGCCAGCATTATAGCAATCGCATCATCATGGCCAGGATCGCAATCAAGAATAATCTTTCTCTTTTCCATTTTTACTTCCTCAGTTCGCTGTTACGTTAATTCAGATACATCAAACACAGGGGCTTATTTCGACGATTGAATCCTAACAATGGAGAACGTATGCTGGATATGAGAAATCTCACATCAGGAAGCTGCCGTGAAAGAGATCCACGATGACGTATTGAAATATCAGCTGATTGAGGAATCGAACTATAAGACGCGGTTTTCTATGGATATTTTACATGACACCCGGCTAATTCAGGTACCAGCCGGGGGGTTTATTGTGAAAGAGGCCAGTCAGCCGACGTATCTCTTCTACCTGGTGCGCGGGCGGGCTAAACTTTACGCGTCCCTGCCCAATGGGAAGGTCTCATTGATCGATTTTTTTAGCGCGCCCTGTTTTATTGGCGAAATTGAATTAGTCGACACCGATCACGAACCACGAGCGGTACAGGCCATTGAGGAGTGCTGGTGTCTGGCATTGCCCATGAAACAGTATCGTCCTTTATTATTAAATGACGCGACTTTTTTACGTAATCTTTGCGTTGCGTTAAGCCATAAAAATTACCGTAATATCGTATCCTTAACTCAAAACCAGTCTTTCCCGCTGATTAACCGGCTGGCAGCCTTTATCTTACTCACACAGAATTGTGATATATATCGCGAAAAACATACGCAGGCTGCTGAATATATGGGTGTGTCATATCGACATCTGTTATTTGTTATTGCGCAATTTACCCATGACGGCGTGTTAGTAAAACAGAAGGGAGGTTACATCATTAAAGATAAAAAACGACTGACCTCGCTGGCGCGGGAGATGGATCCGTTAAACAATTTTACGACGTTATTCCATTAAAAAAGGCAGAGTTTCCTCTGCCTTTTATTTTCTACAATGGATTATGCCGCTTTAGCGACGACCTCAGCTTCCGGGCGCTTCAGCACCGCGTAAGAGAGACCGGCCACCAGCGTACCGGCGATAATCGCAAACAGGTAACCCAGCACTGGGGTGATAGCGCCAGGGATCAGCAGCACAAACAGACCGCCGTGCGGCGCCATCAGTTTTGCGCCAATCGCCATCGACATTGCACCGGTCACCGCACCGCCGACGATACAGCATGGCAACACGCGCATCGGGTCACGGGCAGCGAACGGGATTGCCCCTTCGGTGATAAAGCACAGACCCAGAACCAGCGCCGCTTTACCGCCTTCCTGCTGTGCTTTGTCGAACTTACGACGGGCAATGATAGTCGCCAGGCCCAGGGCCAGCGGAGGCACCATACCCGCCGCCATGATGGCCGCCATCGGGGCGTAGGTCTGGGTACTCAGCAGGCCAACACCGAAGGCGTAGGCCGCTTTGTTCACCGGACCACCCATGTCGGTACACATCATGCCGCCGAGGATTGCACCCAGCAGAACCGCGTTAGCTGTGCCCATGGTTTGCAGCCAGTGGGTCAGGCCTTCAAGGATGCCCGCAACCGGTTTGCCGATCAGGTAGATCATGCCAAGGCCAACCACCAGGCTGGAGAACAGCGGAATGATCAGGATCGGTTTCAGCGCTTCCATACTCTGCGGCAGCTTAAGCTTCGAGCTGATGAACTTCGCCACATAACCCGCAAGGAAGCCAGCAATGATACCGCCGATAAAGCCCGAACCGGTGCTTACCGCCAGCATCCCGCCGATAAGACCCGGCGTCAGGCCTGGACGATCCGCGATAGAAAACGCAATGTAACCTGCCAGCACTGGCACCATCAGCGCAAACGCCGAGCCGCCACCAATCTGCATCAATGCGGCTGCCAGCGTGCCCTGCTCTTTAAAGGCTTCGATACCAAAGGCGAACGAGAGCGCAATACACAGACCACCGGCTACCACCATCGGCAACATGTAAGAGACGCCCGTCAACAGGTGACGATAGGCACCCGCGGACTCTTTCTTGCCTTCGCTGGCAGAGGATGCCGTGTTGCCCGTAGGCTGATACAGCTTCGCTTCTGCCTGCGCTTTATCCAGCTCCTGCGCCGTTTTCTTCAACGCCAGGCCGGTAGAGGTGCGGTACATCGGCTTACCGGCAAACTTCGCCAGGTCCACTTCAATATCCGCCGCGACGATGACCAGATCGGCTGCAGCCACCTCTTCCGGGGTGATAGCATTGCCGGCACCCACCGAGCCGCGGGTTTCGACTTTTACCCACCAGCCGCGTTTTTTGGCTTCGGTTTCAATGGCTTCAGCCGCCATAAAGGTATGCGCTACACCGGTTGGGCAAGCGGTGATCGCGACCACGCGTTTTGGACCACTGACAACTGCCGGGGCAGCGGCTGCAACAGGTGCGCTGTACACCGCCGCATGGCCTTTCGCTTCGCTCAGGAACAGTTCCGGGTGTGCCACGGCGCGATTGATATCGCCCAGCCACACTTTTTTGCCGTTCAGCGCGCTGTCAGCCGGGATGCTGTCAGCCAGCACGATGACCAGTTCGGCATCGCCCGGGTTGTCGATGAAATCAAGGTGTGCTTTATGTCCTGCCGAACTCAGCAACGTTTTCGCCATATAGGCGCGAGCCTGTCCGAGGGCAGAGTCAATAATCAGCAGCGTTTTCATTATGCCTCTCCTGCTGTTAGTTAAAGGGTTTCAAGTCAACACGCGCCATCATCGCGGCCAACTGGGTACGATCGGTAATCCCGACATTGCTCTGGCTAACGGCCAGGGCAGCAACGGCGGTGGCAAGACGTAAAGTGTGCTCACTGGACTCACGCATCAGCAGGCCATAAATCAGCCCGCCAACCATCGAATCCCCTGCGCCAACGGTGCTAACCACTTCCACTGACGGCGGCTTGGCGATCCATTCGCCAGACGCGTTAACCCACAGCGCGCCTTCTGCGCCCAGCGAAATCACCACGTGAGCGATACCCTGCTCGCGCAGCGCATGGGCGGCTTCAATCACATCCTTTAATTCTGGCAGCTTACGGCCAGCCCAGATCTCAAGTTCGCGACGATTTGGTTTCACCAGCCACGGCGCGGCTTTCAGACCGGCTACCAGCGCATCGCGGCTGCTGTCAAAAATGATGCAAGGACACTGGCTGCGCAGGCGCGTCATCCAGTCGGTAAAGGCTTCAGGGCTGACGCCGGACGGCAGGCTGCCGCTGACGCACACCATATCGAACTGACCCAGCCATGTCAGGGAGTCAGTGACAAAACGCTCCCAGTCGGACGGGGTAACTTCAAAACCGGAGAAGTTCAGGTCGGTCACTTCGCCGTCTTTTTCGGTCATTTTCACATTGATGCGGGTGCGGCCCTGCACAACCTGAAAACGGTTGGCGATCCCCAGCTCGCTGAACAGCTGCTGGAAACCATCCTGGTTATCTTTACCGAGGAAGCCACCTACTGTGACGTCGATACCGAGATCTTTGAGCACTTTCGCGACGTTAATCCCTTTACCGGCGGCGTGCAGGCCAGTGGTACGCACGAGGTTGACTTCACCGCGCTCAATTTCCGGGCAAAAACCCACCAGGTCGTAAGCCGGGTTCAGCGTAATAGTTGCAACACGTCTGCTCATTATGCGCCCTCCCCCAGGCCTGCTGCGATGGCTTCGCCAATCGCTTTCAGCGCCTGTTCAGCATCGGCACCTTGCGCGGTGAAGCGCAGGCGGTGACCTTTCTTCACGCCCAGTGCGACGACTTTCATCAGGCTGCGGCCGTTAGCCGGTTTCCCGCTGCCGTCGAGGTTGGTGACGGTCACATCGCTGCTAAATTGCTTGATGGTGTTCACCAGCATGGTGCCCGGACGAGCGTGCAGGCCGTGTTCGTTACGCACTACAAATTCAGCGCTCAACAGATCGTCCAGTGAAACGTCGTCGCTGGTCAGCAGCGCCAGCAGGGTCGCGGCATCGGCGTTCAGCAGTTTTTCAGCTTTGTTGTTCAACAGCAGGTCGCTCAGGCGCTTAAGCACCTCAACCGGCTGTTCATCGGCCATGGCGACGGTAACCAGCAGCGCGGTTTTTTCGCCTGCGGTATCAAAGGCGGTGGCCGCGCGGCTGACCGCGATAGCGCTGCGCAGGTTGCCCTCGGCGCTGTCGTTCAGCCAGATACCCTGACCGAGGTTCAGCGGCGTATCGTTAATGGCGTGGGCCACGAAGGCGGTATCCACCGCGCCCGCTTCTTTCAGGCGACCGGCGTTGAGCGCCTGCAGGGTCACCAGATCGGAGGCGACGACGTCCAGCGTCAGCGTTTCGTTGTCCAGCTTCAGCGCGTCGCTCTGCTTCTCGCCCATCAGCAACGCACGCAGCTCTTCAGCAGTGGTCGCGGATTTGAGCTGTTCAGCCACGGCGTCGTCGCTCAGGACGTGCGTCAGCTGGCGCAGCAGGCCGAGGTGTTCGTCGCTACTGGCGGCAATGCCGATCGCGACGTAGGCGACCTGACCTTCACCCCACAGGACGCCCTGCGGGAACTGATAGACCTGAACGCCGGTTTTCAGCACCTGATCGCGGGTATCGGTGGTGCCATGCGGAATGGCGATGCCATTGCCGAGAAATGTTGAGGTTTGCAGCTCGCGCGCCAGCATGCCGTCAACGTAACCGTCGGCGACGTTGCCTGCCTGCACCAGCGCGGCGGCCACCTGACGGATGGCCTCTTCTTTCGTACCGGCCTGTTCGCCCGGATGGATGTCCTGCACGGATAACTGGAACATGGTTCTCCACTCCTGCTGAAATTGAATCGTTTCAGCTAACATGAAAAAAAATACGCTATTCCGGTGAAACTGATCGATACCCGATAGCGCTGAAACGTTTCAAGAAGTCTTGCTCTTTCTACAAAACCTTGCAAGTAAAGTTACAATTCAGCATGCAGAAGTTAGATATGCAGCACATTTTCTTTGCAGGCCATTCACTTCAGCCTCTCTATTTTGTTTTTTACCGCTGCGTTTCAGCAACTTCAGCAACAGTGATTTTTATTCTGAAACGGGCTTTTGATTTATTGTGGGGAATTGATCCGGGCACCTGTTCATTTTCTGACAAGCGGCGTAAACTCCGCGTCTCTTCACTATCATTGATACAGAAACATGCACACAACCCCCGCTGCCGCCTCACCAAAGCCATTTGATTTGACGTCATCGGCGTTTTTGATTGTTGCCTTCCTCACCGGTATTGCCGGTGCGTTACAAACACCGACGCTGAGTCTGTTCCTCACCAACGAGGTTCATGCCCGTCCGGCGATGGTAGGCTTCTTTTTTACCGGAAGCGCCATTATCGGCATCCTCGTCAGCCAGTTTCTGGCGGGTCGTTCGGATAAGAAAGGCGATCGCAAATCGCTGATTGTCTTTTGCTGTCTGATGGGCGTATTCGCCTGCCTGCTGTTCGCCTGGAACCGTAACTACTTCGTGCTGCTGTTTGTCGGCGTGTTTCTCAGCAGCTTTGGCTCGACCGCTAACCCGCAGATGTTTGCCCTTGCCCGGGAACATGCCGACCACACCGGGCGCGAGGCGGTAATGTTCAGCTCAATCCTGCGTGCGCAGGTATCACTGGCCTGGGTTATTGGCCCGCCGCTGGCCTATGCGCTGGCGATGGGGTTTGGTTTTGCGGTGATGTATATCAGCGCGGCGGTGGCGTTTGTGGTCTGCGGTGTGATGGTGTGGTTTTTCCTGCCGTCGATGCGTAAAGAGCCAAAGCTGGCGACCGGCGTGCTGGAATCCCCGCGCCGCAACCGACGCGACGCACTGCTGCTGTTTACGGTTTGCACCTTGATGTGGGGCACTAACAGCCTGTACATCATTAACATGCCGCTGTTTATTATTAACGAGCTGCACCTGTCGGAAAAACTGGCGGGAGTGATGATGGGCACGGCGGCCGGGCTGGAAATCCCGACCATGCTGATTGCGGGCTATTACGCTAAACGCTTCGGCAAACGCTTCCTGATGCGCATTGCCGCCGTTGCGGGCCTGCTGTTCTATACAGGGATGCTGACTGCGCATTCGCCGGTGCTGCTGCTGGGGTTACAGCTGCTGAACGCCATCTATATTGGCATCCTCGCCGGGATTGGCATGCTTTACTTCCAGGATTTGATGCCGGGTCAGGCGGGCGCGGCCACTACGCTGTACACCAATACCACCCGTGTGGGCTGGATTATCGCCGGATCGGTGGCCGGAGTGGTGGCTGAGTTCTGGAGCTATCACGCCGTGTTCTGGATTGCGTTGGGGATGTGCATGCTCACCACCCTCTGCCTGACGCGAATTAAGGATATTTAAGGCGCGGTGAGCGACTCGAGTTCCAGCAGCCAGGTCATGGCCTGGGGACGCGAGGTGCCGCACATCTCCCGCGCTGGCTGCAGGCCTGCGCACACTTTGGGGCGCGAGCTCAAGCCGAATATTTTGCAGCGCTGCTGCGCATCAAGCTGAACGCAGGGCGTATTGGCAGGCTTGCCGTCAGGCATCCCGGGAATGGGGCTGGAAATGGACGGTGCGGTGCAGCATGCTCCGCAGTCTGGACGACAATCCATATACGCTCTCCGGGTTGACTGAAACCCGCATCAGCGGGGGTGTCGCGCACAGTAACACCTTTTGTGTATTGATAGCAAAAGCCGCTGATTCCGCTTGCCTGAAATGCCGCGCGCGAGTAATTTGACGCGATATTTTTGACCTTCCCGTGAACAGGATTAATGCAATGCCAAGAGCGAACGAGATTAAGAAAGGTATGGTGCTGAATTACAACAGCAAACTGCTGATTGTTAAAGACATCGACATTCAGGCACCCAGCGCCCGTGGCGCAGCAACGCTGTATAAAATGCGTTTTGCCGATGTGCGTACCGGCTTGAAAGTGGAAGAGCGTTTTAAAGGCGACGATATCGTGGATACCGTTACCCTGACCCGCCGCTATGTTGATTTCTCCTATATTGACGGCAACGAATACGTCTTTATGGATAAAGAAGATTACACCCCGTATATCTTCACCAAAGATCAGATTGAAGAAGAGCTGTTGTTCATTCCGGAAGGCGGGATGCCGGATATGCAGGTTCTGACCTGGGACGGCGTACTGCTGGCGCTTGAGCTGCCGCAGACGGTTGACCTCGAGATCGTGGAAACGGCACCTGGCATCAAAGGCGCGTCAGCCTCTGCACGTAACAAGCCGGCGACCCTGACCACCGGTCTGGTGGTACAGGTGCCTGAATACCTGTCCGCAGGTGAAAAAATCCGTATCCATATTGAAGAAAAACGCTATATGGGTCGTGCTGACTGATCGTACGGCTTGCCCGGTGACGTTGCGCTTACCGGGCCGACAAAAAAACCGGCCATCGAGCCGGTTTTTTATGTTTATAGAGGTTACAGCAGCTCAGGATATTTGGTCATCTTCAGCGCCAGCTCCACGCCGCGCACTTCCGCCATCCCTTTCAACCGCCCAATCGCCGAGTAGCCCGGGTTGGTTTTCTTACGCAGGTCATCCAGCATCTGGTGGCCGTGATCCGGACGGAACGGGATCGGACGCAGATCGCCCGCCAGTTTGCGGCGCTGCTCTTCACGCAGGATCGCATCCACCACCGCGACCATATTGACGTCGCCGCCCAGGTGCGCTGCTTCATGGAAGGTCTTCGGATTCTCTTCCCGGCAGGTGGCGCGCAGGTGGGTGAAGTGAATACGGTCGCCGAAGGTTTCGATCATCTGCACCAGGTCGTTATCCGCACGCACGCCGTAAGAGCCCGTACACATGGTAAAGCCGTTATGGATACTGTTAACGGCGTCTTTCAGCCACTGCATATCTTCAATCGTTGAGACGATGCGCGGCAGGCCGAGGATTGGACGCGGTGGATCGTCCGGGTGAACCGCCAGGCGCACGCCTGCTTCTTCAGCAACCGGAACGATAGCCCGCAGGAAGTGGGCCATATTCTGCTGCAGCTGGGCTTTGTCGATATGGCCGTACTCCGCCAGACGCGCGCGGAACTGATCGAGGGTGTAGCCCTCTTCCGCACCCGGCAGACCGGCGATGATATTGCGGGTCAGTTTTTCGATATCGGCTTCGCTGGCGGCGTTAAACCACGCCAGTGCCTGCTGCTGCTCTTCCGGGCTGTAGTCCGCCGCGGCGCCGTCGCGCTTGAGAATGTGCAGCTCAAAGGCGGCAAAGGCAATCTGGTCAAAACGCAGCGCTTTAGAGCCGTCCGGCAGTTCATACTCCAGGTCGGTACGCGTCCAGTCGAGGATCGGCATAAAGTTGTAGCACACGGTATCAATGCCGCAGGCCGCCAGGTTACGAATGCTCTGCTGATAGTTGGCGATCCAGGTGGCGCAGTCGCCCGAATGGGTTTTGATCTCTTCGTGAACCGGGATACTTTCGACCACCGACCAGGTCAACCCTTTCTCCGCCAGCAGCGCCTGACGCTGCTTAATTTCCTCTACCGGCCACACCTGCCCATTAGGAATATGGTGCAGCGCCGTGACAACGCCGGTTGCGCCAGCCTGACGCACATCATCAAGAGAAACCGGATCTTTTGGCCCGTACCAACGCCATGTTTGTTCCATTGCTTCACCCCCTAAAGTTGTTATACCAATATGAATGACTACTATGACGACTACCATACAGGCTTGCGGTAAAGGGTCAACGTGCCTCGCCAGATTGATTGATCTACCTCACAGTTCCCGGATAATTACGGCTTACCAATTCAATTTGCTGTCATATAACTTTACACTGAGATTGTTAATTAACGGTTAATCAGGTGTTTATTTCATGAAGACAATTGCTTCCACCACACTACCCGCTCACGTATTGCAGCCGCAGTACGATCGCCAGAAACTGCGCTCCCGCATTGTGCATTTCGGCTTTGGCGCCTTTCATCGTGCCCATCAGGCGTTACTGACTGACCGGGTGCTGAACGCCAGGGGTGGCGACTGGGGGATATGTGAGATTAGCCTGTTTAGCGGTGATACGCTGATGAGCCAACTGCGGGCGCAGGACCATCTGTTTACGGTGCTGGAAAAAGGTGCCGATGGCAATCAGCCGATTATCGTCGGGGCGGTACATGAGTGCCTGAACGCGAAGCTGGATTCACTGGCGGCGATCATTGAAAAATTTTGTGAACCGCAGGTGGCGATTGTCTCCCTGACGATTACCGAAAAAGGTTACTGCATTGATCCGGCCACCGGCGCGCTGGATACCGCTAATGAACGTATTATTCACGATCTGGAAAACCCGGACCAGCCGCACTCGGCGCCGGGGATCCTGGTCGAAGCATTGCATCGCCGCCGCGAGCGGGGCCTGTCGCCGTTCAGCGTCCTCTCCTGCGATAACATTCCCGATAACGGCCACGTAGTGAAAAACGCGGTGCTGGGGATGGCTAACAAACGCTCGCCGGCGCTGGCAGCGTGGATTGCGGAGCATGTCAGCTTCCCCGGCACCATGGTTGACCGCATCGTCCCCGCCGCGACCGACGCGTCACTGGCAGAAATTGCCCGTGAAGTGGGCGTTGAGGATCCGTGCGCCATCAGCTGCGAGCCGTTTGTGCAGTGGGTGATTGAGGACAATTTTGTCGCCGGTCGCCCGCAATGGGAAGCCGCTGACGTGCAGATGGTGCAGGACGTCCTGCCGTGGGAGCAGATGAAGCTGCGCATGCTTAACGGCAGCCACTCCTTCCTGGCGTACCTGGGCTATCTGGCCGGGTTCGCCCACATTAACGACTGCATGGCCGACGCCAGTCTGCGCGATGCCGCCCGCCGTCTGATGCTGAACGAGCAGGCCCCAACCCTGCGCATCACCGGGGTGGATCTCACCGCCTATGCCGACAGCCTGATCAACCGTTTTGCTAATCCGGCCCTGCAGCATCGGACCTGGCAAATTGCGATGGACGGCAGCCAGAAACTGCCCCAGCGGATGCTCGAAGGTATTCGCATCCACCGCCAGAAAGGAACCGCCTGGCCGCTGCTGGCGCTCGGCGTGGCCGGCTGGATGCGCTACGTCAGCGGTGTGGACGACGCGGGCAACGCCATTGACGTGCGCGATCCGCTCAGCGACAAAATCCGCGCCCTTGTTGAGACCAGCAGCGAGCAGGAACGCGTCACCGCCCTGCTGACGCTGAGTGAAATTTTTGGCAACGATTTGCCGCAGGATGCGCAGTTTGTCAACGCAATCACCCAGGCCTGGCAGCGCATCAGCCAGTCGGGTGCACGGCAGGCCGTTATTGATACGCTGAATCTTTAACGATCGGTGCCTGATACGCGAGCGGGGGTTCTCTCCGTTCGCCTCTTCCCTTCTCAGCACTGTTCTTTTGCGCCAGGATTACTGATAATTGTTATAGCATTACATTTATCACTCCTGGAGCACATGTGACTAAAACCAACCTGATCACCGGTTTTCTCGGCAGCGGAAAAACCACGTCGATATTGCACCTGCTGGCCAACAAAGATCCTGACGAAAAATGGGCCGTGCTAGTCAATGAGTTTGGCGAGGTCGGTATCGACGGTGCCCTGCTGGCGGATAGCGGTGCCCTGATTAAGGAGATCCCAGGCGGATGCATGTGCTGCGTCAATGGTTTACCGATGCAGGTAGGGCTGAACACCCTGCTGCGTCAGGGTAAACCCGACCGTTTACTGATTGAGCCCACGGGCCTTGGCCATCCGAAACAGATCCTCGACCTGCTGACCGCCCCGGTGTATGAGCCGTGGATCGACCTGCGCGCCACCCTATGCCTGCTCGACCCGCGCCAGCTGCTGGATGAGAAAAGCGTCCAGAACGATAACTTCCGCGATCAGCTTGCCGCCGCCGATATCATCATTGCCAATAAAGAAGATCGCGCCACCCCCGAAAGCGCTGCCGCGCTGACACTGTGGTGGCAGCACTTCGGCGGCGATCGCCAACTGCAGCACACCACGCAGGGCGCTATTGATAATGCCCTCCTCGACCTGCCGCGGCATAACGTCGCCGAGCTGCCCGCCAGCGCAGAGCATTCACACGGTCGTGGCGAGAAACAGGGCCTGGCAGCATTGAGCCTGCCCGCGCACCAGCGCTGGCGTCGCAGCCTGAACAGCGGCCAGGGGCATCACGCCTGTGGCTGGGTATTTGATGCCGACACCTGCTTCGACACCATTGGCCTGCTGGAGTGGGCACGCCTAGCGCCGGTTGAACGGGTAAAAGGGGTGATGCGCATTCCTGAAGGGCTGGTGCGCGTCAATCGTCAGGGGAGCGATTTCCATATCGAAACACAGAATGTCGCGCCACCGGATAGCCGTATAGAGTTAATTAGTGCGGTTAACACCGACTGGAATGCGCTTCAGTCCAGCCTGTTGAAGCTTCGTTTAACCTCGGGCGACTAACGTTGCCCCGTTTTAACTGCTGACGACATAAAGATGACAACCCGAATACCACTTATTTTACTGCTCAATATCGCCGGTCTGGCGCTCTTTTTATCCTGGTACCTGCCGGTGAACCACGGTTTCTGGTTCCCGCTGGACAGTGGGATCTTCCACTTCTTTAATCAGGAGCTGGTGAAGAGCCGCGCCTTCTTATGGCTGGTGGCGATCACCAACAACCGCGCGTTTGACGCCTGCTCGCTGCTGGCGATGGGCTATTTAATGCTCACCTTCTGGCGTCAGGAGAACGCGGCGGGACGTCGACGCATTGTGATGATTGGTTTAACGATGCTGCTGGCCGCGGTGGTGATCAATCAGCTGGCGCAGGCTATTATCCCGGTTAAGCGTTCAAGCCCGACCCTGTTCTTCCCGGATATTTACCGCGTCAGCGAACTGCTGAACATTTCGACAAAAGACGCTTCCAAAGACAGTTTCCCGGGCGATCACGGCATGATGCTGCTTATTTTTTCCGCATTTATGTGGCGTTATTTTGGGTCTAAGACTTTCGCATTAGCCCTGATTATTTTTATGGTTTTTGCCTTCCCCCGGGTAATGATTGGCGCGCACTGGTTCAGTGATATTGCCGTTGGCTCGGTTTCGGTCGCGTTGATTGGTCTTCCCTGGTGTCTTATGACTCCTTTGAGCGATCGGGTTATTGCCTTGTTCGATCGTTACTTGCCGGGTTAATACAACAATTTTAAAACAAATAACGCACCGTTATTAACAATATCCATCACTGATTATTTAATGACCACGGGTAATTTTCAGCCTTTTCATTTCCGAAATGTCCTATTGCGACAAAAATAATTCCGTGAAAAATGAACGAGTTGCACAATTATTAACCAGCATAATGGTTGTGTTTCTCTTTCCCGCGCAGTGACTTTAGGTATCACTTTTTCTTATAAAAAAAGGATATTTTTACTCGCATTGACCCGCACGATGGGGTAATCTCAAACTCGTTTTACCTCAGTGCGGTTATTATTTTTTAATGTAAATAAATTTGTGCGGCTCGCCACAGATTTGACCATAAAGAATTGTCTCATTGTGCGCAGGTATTTAGTCTCGTCTCGCTTGGCATTTTTTATAACGATATTCGTCGTTAAGGACTTCAAGGGAAAATAAACAAAATGGTCAAATCTCAACCGATTTTGAGATACATCTCACGAGTGATCCCGGCGATAGCAGTAGCGGTTCTGCTTTCAGCTTGTACAACTAATACCGCAAAGAATATGCATCCTGAGACGCGTGTTGTGGGTTCGGAAGACGCCTCTTCACTGCAAGCCTCTCAGGATGAATTTGAAAAGATGGTCAGCAATCTGGATATCAAATCCAGACTGATGGACCAGTATGCCAGCTGGAAAGGCGTACGCTATCGCTTAGGCGGCAGCACTAAAAAGGGAATTGATTGTTCCGGTTTCGTACAGCGTACTTTCCGTGAGCAGTTTGGGTTAGAACTTCCGCGTTCAACTTATGAACAACAGGAAATGGGCAAATCTATTTCACGTACCAGTTTACGTACGGGTGATTTAGTGCTCTTCCGGGCGGGTTCAACCGGCCGTCATGTCGGCATATATATTGGTAACGACCAGTTTGTCCACGCATCCACCAGCAGCGGTGTGATTATTTCCAGCATGAACGAGCCATACTGGAAAAAGCGCTATAACGAAGCGCGTCGTGTTCTGACCCGTAGTTAACCCCTGGTGCTGTCTGTTTCCCTTGACTGACAGCCCAGCATAAAAGCACTGCTCCGGCAGTGCTTTTTTTGTTTTACGATCTGCGATTCATCTCCATCTGGCGCGGGTCAGGACGTTCCAGGCTATAGTCTCGTTACGTGAGTTTAGCCGTCAAGATGACGCGAGCGGCCTTTCAGGATCCCATAACGTTTATGTTCACCCGCTATTTATCATTTCGCCGCAAAGCGCTGATCCTCAGCCTGACCGCCGGACTTCTTATCACCCTGCTCTGCGGCGGTTCGCAGTTTTTGATGAGTCGCCATAAGCAGGAAGTAAGATACGACAGTCTGATCAGTGGTCTTGCTAACTATATGAACGGCTATTTTTCCGAGCTGCGCCGCTCGGTTGATATGCTGCAGCCGCTCACCTTAAGCCAGTGCAGCGGTATCGCCTCTGAACTCACATCACGCGCCGCATTCAGTCTCAACGTCCGCGCCTTTCTGCTGGTCAAAGACAAAGTCGCCTTTTGCTCCTCGGCTACCGGACCGATGCAAATGCCGATCTCGGAGCTGGTACCCACAATCGACGTAAATAAAGACGTTGACATGGCCCTGTTGCCCGGCACACCGATGATGCCGAAAAAACCGGCCATTGCACTGTGGATGAGCAATCCCCTGCTGGCGAACGGCGGGGTGTTTACCTCCATTAACCTCAACCTGGTGCCTTATCTGCTGTATACCGCCCGCCAGGACGAGTTTATCGGCGTGGCGCTGGTTGTCGGCAATATGGCGTTCACCACCTGGTCAGACCGGCTGCTGCTGTCGGCCGATTTACACGGCAAGCCCGTCCGTTCGGTTCAGGTAAAGGGACTACCGCTGCAAATCTATCTGTATGCCGATAGCTGGATGCTGGAAGAGGTGCAGTTTGCCCTGCTCTTTGGCCTGATGTGCGGCGCGCTGGCCAGCGGGCTCTGCTACTACCTGATCATCACCCGCGCAAATCCGCGTAAAGAGATCCTCACCGCCATCAAGCAGAATCAATTTTACGTGGTTTACCAGCCGGTGGTGGATGCGCATGATTTACAGATGCGCGGCGTCGAAGTGCTGATGCGCTGGCACCATCCCGGCGCCGGGGAGATCCCGCCAGATGCCTTTATTAACTTTGCCGAAGCGCAGAAGCTGATCGTGCCTTTGACGCTGCACCTCTTCGATCTGATCCGGCGCGACGCCCCGATGCTGCAGAAGCGGCTGCCGCCGGGTGCCAAGCTGGGGATCAACATCGCTCCTGGCCATCTGCACGCCGACAGCTTCAAAGACGATATGCGCCAGTTCGCCGCCTCGCTGCCGCCAGATCATTTTCAGCTGGTGCTCGAAATTACCGAGCGCGACATGCTCAACCAGAGGGAAGCGACAAAGCTGTTTGAGTGGCTGCATCTGGAAGGGTTTGAAGTGGCGGTGGATGATTTCGGTACCGGGCACAGCGCGCTGATCTATCTGGAGCGCTTTACCATGGACTACCTCAAAATCGACCGGGGGTTCGTCAGCACCATCGGCATGGAAACGGTCACCTCACCGGTGCTGGATGCCGTTTTGACTCTGGCTCGCCGCCTGAATATGGTGACGGTAGCAGAAGGGGTGGAGACACCCGAACAGGCAAAATGGCTGCGGGAGCACGGCGTCAACCTGCTGCAGGGGTTCTGGATCAGTCGCCCGATGCGCCTGGAGCAGCTGATGGTCTGGGAGCCTGACGTTCAGCTCGACGGGGAATAATTTCACAACCTCAGCGGCGTCACTTATTATTCAGGTAACGAGCCGGCCCGCTGCCTGCGGGTCAGAACAAAAAAGGAATACGTAGCGGAATGATTGTGCGCGTGGTGATGGTGCTGATTGCGATGATAAGTGGACTTTGTCAGGCGCAAACCATAAAAGAGAGCTTCGCCTTTGCAGTTATTGGCGAGCCGAAATACGCCATTAATTTCGACCATTACGACTACGTTAACCCGGCAGCGCCGAAGGGCGGCAGCGTGACCCTGTCGGCTAACGGCACCTTCGACAACTTCAACCGCTATGCCTTGCGCGGCGTGGCGGCCGAGCGTACCGACGCGCTCTACGATACCCTCTTCACCACCTCTGACGACGAGCCGGGCAGCTACTATCCGCTGGTGGCCGAGATGGCGCGCTACGCCGATGACTTTTCCTGGATGGAGCTGACCCTCAATCCGCTGGCGCGCTTTCATGACGGTACCCCGGTGAAGGCCAGCGATGTCGCTTTTACCTTTCACAAGTTTATGACCGAAGGCGTGCCGCAATTTCGTCTGGTCTATAAAGGGGCCAACGTTACTGCCATCGCCCCGCTGACCGTGCGCATCACCCTCACCCACCCGAATAAAGAGGACATGCTGAGCCTGCTGACGCTGCCGGTGATGCCCGAAAAGTTCTGGAAGGATCATAAGCTCAGCGACCCGCTCTCCACCCCGCCGCTGGCAGGCGGGCCGTATCGCATCACCCACTGGCGGATGGGTCAGTATCTGATTTACTCCCGGGTGAAAGATTACTGGGCAGCCAATTTGCCGGTAAACCGCGGGCGCTGGAACTTTGACACCCTGCGCTACGACTATTACCTCGACGACAACGTGGCGTTCGAAGCGTTTAAAGCGGGCGCATTTGATATGCGAATAGAGAGCAGCGCCAAAAACTGGGCGACGCGCTACAGCGGGAAAAACTTCACCCGTGGCTACATCGTCAAAGAGGCGTTTAAGAATGACTCGGCCCAGGATACCCGCTGGCTGGCGTTTAATATTCAGCGTCCGGTATTTAGCGACAGCCGCGTGCGTCAGGCAATTACCCTTGCCTTCGATTTCGAATGGATGAATAAGGCGCTGTTCTACGGCGCCTATAGCCGGGTGAACAGCTATTTCCAGAATACCGAATATGCCGCACACGGCTACCCGGATGCGGCCGAGCTGACGCTGCTTGCGCCGCTCAAAGGGGCCGTTCCTCCTGAGGTGTTCACCACACTCTACCAGCCGCCGCGTTCGACAGGTGACGGCTTTGATCGCGATAACCTGCTGCAGGCCAGTAAACTGCTGGATGAGGCCGGGTGGGAAATCAAAAACCAGAAGCGGATCAACACGCAAACCGGCAAGCCGCTGAGCTTTGAACTGCTGCTCCCCTCCGGGGGCAACAACCAGTGGGTACTGCCGTTCCAGCACAATCTTGAACGACTGGGCATTACCCTGGACATCCGCCAGGTGGATAATTCGCAAATCACCAACCGGATGCGTAACCGCGATTACGACATGATGCCGCGCCTGTGGCGGGCCATGCCGTGGCCGAGCACCGATCTGCAGATCTCATGGGCCTCGCAATATATAGATTCCACCTACAACGCACCGGGAGTGAAAAACCCGGCGGTCGATGCCCTGATCGCCCAAATCGTCGCCGCCCAAGGCAATAAAGAAAAACTGCTGCCGCTGGGACGGGCGCTCGACCGGGTGCTGACCTGGAACCATTACATGCTGCCGATGTGGTTTATGGGGCAGGACAGAGTTGCCCACTGGGATAAATTCTCGCTTCCTGCCCAGCGTCCGGTGTACTCGCTGGGGTTTGAAAACTGGTGGTATGACGTTAACAAAGCGGCGAAATTACCCGCCGAACGGCGTTAAGGAATCACAATGGGCGCTTATTTACTACGTCGCTTGCTGCTGGTGATCCCCACCTTGTGGGCCATTATCACCATCAACTTTTTTATTGTGCAGATTGCCCCCGGCGGGCCGGTCGATCAGGCTATCGCCGCTATCGAATTCGGCAACAGCGGGACGATGCCCGGCGGTGGCGGCGAAGGGCTGCGCGCCAGCCATGCCCGCACCGGGGTCGGTAATATTAACGAGAGCCAGTATCGCGGCGGACGCGGCCTCGATCCAGAGGTGATCGCCGAGATCACCCAGCGTTACGGATTCGATAAGCCGCTGCATGAGCGCTATTTCAAAATGCTGTGGGACTATCTGCGCTTCGATTTTGGCGACAGCCTGTTCCGCAGCGCCTCGGTACTGCATCTGATCAAAGAGAGCCTGCCGGTGTCGATTACGCTGGGGCTGTGGGGGACGTTGATTATCTACATGGTCTCGATCCCGCTCGGCATCCGCAAAGCGGTGGATAACGGCAGCCGGTTCGATATCTGGAGCAGCACCTTTATTATTGTCGGCTACGCGATCCCGGCGTTTCTGTTCGCAGTATTGCTGATCGTCTTTTTTGCCGGCGGCAGCTATCTGGATCTCTTCCCGCTGCGTGGGCTGGTATCGACCGATTTCAGTAGCCTGCCGTGGTACAACAAAATTACCGACTACCTGTGGCACATCACCCTGCCGGTGCTGGCGACGGTGATCGGCGGCTTTGCCGCACTGACCATGTTGACCAAAAACGCCTTCCTCGACGAGATCCGCAAGCAGTATGTGGTGACCGCCCGCGCCAAAGGCGTGAGCGAACGGCTCATCCTGTGGACACATATTTTCCGCAACGCGATGCTGCTGGTGATCGCCGGTTTCCCCGCCACCTTTATCAGCATGTTCTTCACCGGCTCGCTGTTAATCGAGGTGATGTTCTCCCTTAACGGCCTGGGCCTGCTCGGCTACGAGGCGACCGTCTCGCGTGACTATCCGGTGATGTTTGGCACGCTCTATATTTTCACCTTGATTGGACTGCTGCTGAATATCCTCAGTGATATTTGCTATACGCTGGTCGATCCGCGTATTGACTTTGAGGGCCGCTGATGCCGCGTTTAAGCCCTGTTAACCAGGCCCGCTGGGCACGTTTTCGCCATAACCGCCGCGGCTACTGGTCGCTGTGGATTTTTGCCCTGTTTTTCGCCCTGAGCCTGTGCGCGGAGATTGTCGCCAACGATAAACCGCTGCTGGTGCATTTTGACGATCGCTGGTACGTGCCGGTGGTTAAAGATTACAGCGAGCGAGATTTTGGCGGCCCGTTTGCCACCGCGGCAGATTACCAGGACCCGTGGCTGCGCACGCAGCTGAACGCGCGTGGCTGGGTGCTGTGGGCGCCGGTGCGCTTTGGCGCCAACAGTATTAACTTTGCCACCAACACCCCCTTCCCGTCACCACCTTCGGCGCAGAACTGGCTGGGCACCGATGCTAACGGCGGCGATGTGCTGGCGCGCATTCTGTACGGCACCCGGATTTCAATTCTGTTCGGCCTGATGCTGACCCTTTTCTCCAGCGTGATGGGGGTGCTGGCAGGGGCAATTCAGGGTTATTACGGCGGAAAAATCGACCTCTGGGGGCAGCGCTTTATTGAAGTCTGGTCCGGGATGCCGACGCTGTTTTTAATCATTTTGCTCTCAAGCGTGGTGCAGCCTAACTTCTGGTGGCTGCTGGGCATTACGGTGTTATTTGGCTGGATGGCGCTGGTGGGCGTGGTGCGGGCCGAGTTTTTACGCACCCGTAACTTCGACTATATTCGCGCGGCGCAGGCGCTGGGAGTCGGCGATCGTGGGATTATTTTCCGCCATATGCTGCCCAATGCGATGGTGGCGACGCTGACCTTCCTGCCGTTTATTCTGTGCAGCTCAATCACCACCCTCACCTCGCTCGATTTTCTCGGCTTTGGTCTGCCGCTGGGTTCCCCTTCGCTGGGCGAGCTGCTGCTGCAGGGCAAAAACAACTTGCAGGCGCCGTGGCTCGGGATCACCGCCTTCCTCTCGGTGGCCGTGCTGCTGTCGCTGCTGATTTTTATTGGCGAAGCGGTACGCGATGCCTTTGATCCTAACAAGGCGGTTTAAGATGACGCAGCCCCTGCTTCACATCGACGCGCTCTCCATCGCCTTTCGTCAGCAGGACGAAACCCGCACGGTGGTGAACGATATCTCCCTGCAGATTGCCGAAGGCGAAACCCTGGCGCTGGTGGGCGAATCTGGCTCGGGTAAGAGCGTGACGGCGCTGTCGGTGCTGCGCCTGCTCCCAACTCCGCCGGTGGTTTTTCCCCAGGGCGATATCCTGTTTCGCGGCCAGTCGCTGCTGCATGCCGACGAGCGCACGCTACGCGGGGTGCGCGGCAACAAAATCGCGATGATTTTCCAGGAGCCGATGGTCTCGCTTAACCCGCTGCATACGCTGGAAAAGCAGCTCTATGAGGTGCTGTCTCTGCACCGCGGCATGCGCAAAGAGGCGGCGCGCGGCGAGATGCTCGACTGCCTGGATCGCACCGGGATCCGCAATGCGGCAAAACGGCTCGGCGATTTTCCGCATCAGCTTTCCGGCGGTGAACGCCAGCGGGTGATGATCGCCATGGCGTTACTCACCCGTCCGGAACTGCTGATCGCCGATGAACCGACTACCGCGCTGGACGTGACGGTGCAGGCACAGATCCTGCAACTGCTGCGTGAGCTGCGCGACGAGCTGAACATGAGTCTGCTGTTTATCACCCACAATCTCGGCATTGTGAAAAAGCTTGCCGACCGGGTCGCGGTGATGCAGAACGGGCGCTGCGTGGAGCAGAACACCACCTCGGCGCTGTTTACTGCCCCACAGCACCCCTATACCCAACGGCTGCTCGACAGCGAGCCCGCAGGCGACCCGGTGCCGCTGGCACAGGATGCCGAGCCGCTGCTGCGGGTGGAAGATCTCTCGGTGGCATTCCCGGTCCGTAAAGGCCTGCTGCGTCGCGTGGTGGAGAGTAAGCAGGTGCTGAGCAACGTCAGCTTCACCTTACGTCCGGGAGAAACGCTGGGGCTGGTGGGTGAGTCAGGATCCGGGAAGAGCACCACCGGGCTGGCGCTGCTGCGCCTGATTGCCTCCCGGGGGACGATTCTGTTTGACGGTCAGCCGCTGCACAGCTGGGATCGCCGACAGATGCTGCCCGTCCGTCACCGGATGCAGGTGGTTTTTCAGGATCCGAACTCTTCGCTCAATCCCCGCCTTAACGTGCAGCAAATTATCGAAGAGGGCCTGCGCGTGCATCAGCCCGGCCTCAGCCTGCAGGTGCGTGAAGAGGAAGTGATTACCGTGATGCGCGAAGTGGGACTCGATCCCGAGACCCGTCATCGCTATCCGGCGGCGTTCTCCGGTGGGCAGCGTCAGCGCATCGCCATCGCCAGGGCACTGATCCTGCGACCGGAGCTGATTATCCTGGACGAGCCGACCTCGTCGCTCGACAAAACGGTGCAGGCACAAATTCTGGCCTTGCTGAAGGATTTACAGAAAAAGCACCGGCTAGCCTATATCTTTATCAGCCATGACCTGCAGGTCGTGCGCGCGCTTTGCCATCAAGTGATCGTGTTGCGTCAGGGAGAGGTGGTCGAGCAGGGGGAATGCCAGCGCGTCTTTGCCGCGCCGACGCAGGCGTATACGCGTCAGCTGTTAGCGTTGCGCTGACGCTCAGGCAGAGTTCTGGCTGGAGAAAGGCTCGGCAATTGCCACACCAAAGTTCTTCAGTCGGCAGGTCGCCGCAAACTCATCCTGACTTTTCACGAACAGACACGGCTCGCCTTCGCACTCCAGCACCGAGCTGTAAAGTTCAATGTCGGTCAGGGCCTGACTCAGTCGCTCCATTACCGGCCACGCGTTACCCTCTTCAGGACTCAGCAGTTTAAGCGCCACCAGGCAGTTCTCACAGTTCGGGGTGCTTTGCGGAATCGGTTCAACTTTCGAACCTGCAAAACCCGCCGACCAGCGATAGCTCTGCGGCAAGCGGTGGACAATGGAGTGCTGTAATGTATTCACGTTCGTTCCCCGGAAGAAAATATACTTCACAATTCATTTACATTTATAGTAACACATCGCTACTGACCTGCTCTGTTTTTAAAAAGAAAACGCTTACAGCCAGAATCCATCGGCGTTGGCGTCTACTTTGTCAGAGCTTTTTGTAAGCGTTTCAGGTCGCAGTCGGCGCTATATTTACCCGTTTTTGCGATCTAACTCAACCTTTTTAACTACAAGGTTGTGACTATTTACATAAATAGATTTTACATAAAAGAAACAAAACAGGCGGGAATGAACAGCATCCTGGTTGACATGTATCAAAAAAGGGTCCCATCGGGACCCTTTTTTGTGATTCAGCTCACCGATTTTTTGGGCCGACTCGCGTAAAGGCAGAACAGAATCGAGCCGGTGGCGCACAGGGCGATTGACCATAGCATCGGCCAGGCACTGTTGAAGGTGGCCAGCGAGAGCAGCGCGCCAACGATAGCGCCGATACCAAAGCGGAAGGTCCCCGCCAGCGACGAGGCCGTGCCGGCCATGTGCGGGAACTCGTCGAGGATTACCGCCATCGCATTGGACGATACCATCGAGATACAGCCCACAAACGCCGCAATGCCAAATACCAGCGCCCAGAACCCCACGTCGAAGTAAGCGGTCACCACCATCCACACCGCCATCACGAACTGGATCCACAGCCCGATGCGGAACATGTTCAGCGCCCCTACCCGGCGCACAAAGCGGCTGTTAATCATCGTCAGCACAAAGATGAACACCACGTTCAGCGCAAAGTAGTAACCAAAGTGCTGCGGCGACACATGGTTAAGCTCGATGTAGACAAACGGCCCGGCGCTGAGGAAGGAGAACATCCCGGCAAAGCTGAAACCGCTGGCCAGCATATAGCTCAGCACGCGCTTATGGCGAAACAGCGAGGCAAAGTTGCCCAGCGTAGTGCGAATATGGAACTTCTGCCGCCGTTCTATCGGCAGCGTTTCTTTAATAAAGAAGAAGATCATCGCCGAGGCCAGCAGCGCCGCCAGCGCCAGGATCCAGAAAATGGCGTGCCAGCTAAACCACACCAGCACCGCGCCCCCGACCATTGGCGCCACCAGCGGCGCAACGGTGGTAACCAGCATGACAAAGGACATCATGCGGGAGAACTCTTCTTTCGGGTAGATATCGCGCATCAGGGCATTGATCACCACGCTTGCCGCCGCAGCCGCCAGGCCGTGGAAGAAACGCATCACAATCAGTTGGTCGATAGTCTGCGACAGGGCACAGGCCATCGCCGCACCGGCAAACACCAGCGTGCCACCAAGGATCACCGGCTTACGTCCGATGCTATCCGCCATAGGGCCATACAGCAGCTGCCCCAAAGCAAACCCCAGAATATAGGTGCTGAGGGTCATCTGCGTGCTGCCAGCCGGAACGCCGAACTGTGCGGAAATTACCGGCAGCGCAGGCAGATACATATCGATGGACAACGGCATCAGCATGGCCAGCAGGCCAAGAATAAACACGATGCTGTACGACGAGTGTGGCCTGGTGGTCACTGTGTGCTCCTGAGATTAGCGTGAAAGCAGGCCAACGCTGGCAATTTCTTCTTCCGTCAGCGGACGGTATTCGCCTGGCTCAAGGTCCGGGTCGAGCGCAATCGCCCCGATACGTTCGCGATGCAGGCCGACCACGTGGTTGCCCACGGCGGCAAACATGCGCTTCACCTGATGGTAACGCCCTTCGCTGATGGTCAAACGGACCTCATTCGGGGTGATGATTTCCAGCACCGCTGGTTTAGTCAGATCTTTCTCATTATGCAGCTGAACGCCGTGGGCAAATTGCCCGGCGGTGCTGTCACTGACCGGCGATTCCAGCTTCACCCGATAGGTTTTCTCGCAGTGGTGGCGCGGGGAGGTGATGCGGTGCGACCATTGACCGTCGTCGGTCATCAGCACCAGACCGGTGGTGTCGATATCCAGACGCCCGGCAGCGTGCAGCTTGTAGGCTACCGGCTCATCGAGGAAATAGAGCACCGTCGGGTGATCCGGATCGTCGGTGGAACAGACGTAGCCATCCGGTTTGTTGAGCATGAAATAGCGCGGGCCATTTTGCTGCGTCAGCGAGTTGCCTTCGTATTCCACCTGATGGTCAGGCTGGAGTTTAAAAGCGCTGTCTCGCACAATGTCGCCATCCACAGTCACATGGCTGCCGCGGATCAGACGCCCGGCAATAGCGCGGCTTACGCCGAGTTGCTGAGCGATAAACTTATCAAGTCGCATGAAATATTTTAAGCCTTAAGGGTGCCAGGAGCCGGACCACAGGTCCGAAAGAAGCAGTTAGAACAGCCCAGTATAGCGGGCTATCTGCGCCACTCAAGGGAAAAAGTTTCGTGGCATACTATGTGCGAGATAACCAAACCGAGAAACCATGACTTTTACACTTCGCCCCTATCAGCAGGAAGCCGTCGACGCCACCCTCGCCCACTTTCGCCAGCATAAAGAACCGGCTGCCATTGTCCTGCCCACCGGTGCGGGCAAAAGCCTGGTGATTGCCGAACTGGCGCGGCTGGCGCGCGGGCGCGTGCTGGTGCTGGCGCACGTTAAAGAGCTGGTCGCGCAAAACCATGCCAAATACCTGGCACTGGATCTCGAGGCCGACATTTTCGCGGCCGGACTCCAGCGTAAAGAGAGCCACGGCAAAGTGGTATTTGGCAGCGTACAGTCGGTGGCGCGTAATCTGGACATGTTCCGCAGCGAATTCTCGCTGCTGATTGTGGATGAGTGCCACCGCATCAGCGACGATGACGACAGCCAGTATCAGCAGATCCTCGCGCACCTGAAGAGCGTCAATCCGCACATTCGCCTGCTGGGGCTGACCGCCACGCCGTTTCGGCTCGGCAAGGGCTGGATCTACCGCTTCCACTATCACGGCATGGTGCGCGGCAATGAAAAGGCGTTGTTTCGCGACTGTATTTACGAGCTGCCGCTGCGCTATATGATTAAACACGGCTACCTCACGCCACCGGAGCGACTGGATATGCCGGTGGTGCAGTACGATTTCAGCCGCCTGCAGGTACAGAGCAACGGCCTGTTCAGCGAGGCGGATCTCAATCTGGAGCTGAAAAAGCAGGATCGCATTACCCCGCACATTATCAGCCAGATTATGGAGTTCGCCGAGGCGCGCAAAGGGGTGATGATTTTTGCCGCCACCGTGGAACACGCCCGGGAGGTCACCGGCCTGCTGCCCGCCGATGACGCCCGACTTATCACAGGCGAAACGCCGGGCCCGGAGCGCGACCGGCTGATTGAGGATTTTAAGGCGCAGCAGTTTCGCTATCTGGTCAACGTCTCGGTCCTGACCACCGGCTTTGATGCCCCGCATGTGGATCTGATTGCGATCCTGCGCCCGACCGAATCCGTCAGCCTTTATCAGCAGATTGTCGGCCGCGGGTTGCGTTTAGCCCCCGGCAAAACCGATTGCCTGATTCTGGATTACGCCGGCAATCCGCACGATCTCTATGCCCCGGAAGTGGGCGCGCCAAAAGGCAAAAGCGACAATGTGCCGGTACAGGTGTTTTGCCCGGCCTGTGGATTTGCCAACACCTTCTGGGGAAAGACCACCGCCGACGGCACTTTAATAGAGCACTTTGGTCGTCGCTGTCAGGGCTGGTTTGAGGATGATGAAGGCCATCGGGAACAGTGTGACTTCCGCTTTCGGTTTAAAAACTGCCCGCAGTGCAACGCCGAAAATGATATTGCTGCCCGCCGCTGCCGCACCTGCGATACGGTACTGGTGGATCCGGACGATATGCTGAAAGCCGCCCTCAAGCTGAAAGACGCGCTGGTGCTGCGCTGTAGCGGCATGGTGCTGGCTCACGGCGCGGATGAAAAAGGGGAGTGGCTGAAAATCACCTATTACGATGAAGATGGCACCGATGTGAGTGAGCGCTTCCGTCTGCAGACACCCGCCCAGCGCACCGCCTTTGAACAGCTGTTTATCCGTCCACATACCCGCACGCCCGGGGTGCCGCTGCGCTGGATCACCGCCGCCGATATCGTTCATCAGCAGCCGCTGTTACGCCATCCTGACTTTGTGGTGGCACGTAAAAAAGGCCTGTTCTGGCAGGTGCGCGAGAAGGTTTTCGATTACCAGGGCCGCTACCGCCGGGCCAATGAATTGCGGGGATAAGGGCACTTTTCATTGATGTGCGGGCCGTTTAAGTATAAAATGCCGCCCGCTTCACATCCGTGAGGCAGAACACTTACCTGTTACTGGGTCGCCTGTAGCAGGACTAATTTACAGAGAGTAATCAATGTTCACTATCGATGCAGAAGTACGTGCAGTGCAGGGTAAGGGTGCGAGCCGCCGCCTGCGCACAGCTAACAAGTTCCCGGCTATCGTTTACGGTGCCGATGTTGCTCCAGTAGCTATCGAACTGGATCATGACAAAGTCTGGAACCTGCAGACTAAAGAAGGGTTCTACACTGAAGTTCTGACTATCGTTGTTGACGGTAAAGAAGAGAAAGTGAAAGTTCAGGCTGTTCAGCGTCACCCGTTCAAGCCAAAACTGACCCACATCGACTTCGTTCGCGCTTAATCGCTAACACGTCGAGAAAAAACCCCGCGCTGCGGGGTTTTTTTATGGCGCTTACTTACCACCCGCGCTACGGCGCTGCAGCTGGTCGCGCAGGTTCGGCGGCGTGCCTTTAATGGTCAGCGTGTCGGTTGCCGGATCCCAAAAAATGCGCTCGCCCAGCAGCATGGCGTCAAAGTTAATGGTTAACCCACCGCCGCTACCGGCAAACTTCATCAGCTGACGCAAGGTACTGCGATCCGCCGGGAAGCTCTCTTCCAGCTCATACCCTTTCTCTGCGGTAAAGTCCTGGAAACTCACCTCGCTGACGCCCGCCAGCTCTTTTGACAGCGACTCCAGCTCGATCTCTTCACCGGCCTGTAGCTGTTCGTTGCAGTAGGCGTAAACCTGCTGACGCACGTTTTGTCGCTCGGATTTATCCAGCGCCGCCTCTGCGGTGAAATCATCCACCGCCTGCAGCAGACCTTTGTTCTGCGCTTTAGCGTTCAGACCTTCGCTGGCGCCGAGAAAATCCATAAAGAAGTCGGCGACTTTGCGCCCTACCCGCCCTTTCAGGAACGTCAGGTAGCGGGTTGATTCCGGATTGGTTTCCCATTCGGTCAAATCAATACGCGCCACGATATCCGCGTGGTTGATATCCAGATAGTGCGTTGGGTTGATATCCAGCTGTTCGTTAACGCGCATGCTGCTTAAATTGTTCAGCACCGTCACCAGCAGGTATTCGACCGCCAGATAGCGATAGTGGCAGAACAGGACGATCCCGCCATCAGCAAAGGGGTATTTTGCCAACTCATCGCGCAGGCGTCCGGTTGCCGCCCGGCTGAAGGCGAGGAAGTCCTCTTCACCCTGACGCTGCAGGCGCAGCGCTTGCGCCAGCTCACTCTCTTCGCTAAACAGGCCATAGGCTTTGTTTTTGGCGCTATACACCCGATGCAGCTCCGCCACCATGTCAACAACGGTAGCTGTCGGTTCAAGTAACGAATCGCGCAGCACCAGCTCAAGGGTTTGCTCATCGCGCTTGATAAGCTGGTGCAGGGCAATCTGGTTGATATCCAGACTCATGATAAACTCTCCTTTTAGACCGGGCCGTATTCAACCACCCCCCAGTCATCTGTGCAACAGAAGATAAAAAAGGGGAAAAAAAGCTGTTGCTACGGTAATATGTTGCCCTTTCCTCCACAAACAGATTTCGATTTATGCCACAACTCTCCCGCTACAGTGATGAACACGTTGAACTCATGCTCAGTGAGCTGCTCAACGTATTGGAAAAACATAAGGCACCGACCGATCTTTCCCTGATGGTTCTGGGAAATATGGTGACTAACCTTATCAATACCAGCGTTGCGCCGGCCCAGCGCCAGGCAATCGCGAAATCTTTCGCTCAGGCCTTACAGTCTTCGGTTAACGACGACCAGGCGCACTAAGGGAAACGAACGACAGTCTATGGTGACGAATCGTCAGCGCTATCGTGAAAAAGTCTCCCAGATGGTTAGCTGGGGGCACTGGTTTGCCCTGTTCAACATTTTGTTGGCGATGGTGCTGGGCAGTCGCTATCTGTTTGTTGCCGACTGGCCAACAACGCTTGTCGGGCGCGTCTACTCATGGATTAGCGTCATTGGCCACTTTAGCTTTCTGGTCTTCGCCACCTATCTACTGATCCTGTTTCCGCTGACGTTTGTCGTCATGTCGCAGCGGCTGATGCGGTTTGTCTCCGCAATCCTGGCCACTGTGGGCATGACGCTGCTGCTCATCGACAGCGAAGTCTTTACCCGCTTCCACCTGCATCTTAACCCCATCGTCTGGGAACTGGTGATCAATCCCGACCAGAACGAAACCGCACGCGACTGGCAGCTGATGTTTATCAGCGTGCCGATCATCCTGCTGATTGAGATGCTATTTGCCACCTGGAGCTGGCAGAAGCTGCGCAGCCTGACGCGCCGTCGTCACTATGCCCGACCTGTCGCCGCCCTCTTTTTTGTTGCCTTTATTAGCTCGCACGTCATGTACATCTGGGCCGATGCTAACTTCTATCGTCCCGTGACCATGCAGCGCGCGAACCTGCCGCTCTCCTATCCGATGACGGCGCGCCGTTTTCTGGAAAAACACGGTCTGCTGGATGCGCAGGAGTATCAGCGTCGACTGGTTGAACAGGGCGATCCCGAGGCGGTTTCGGTACAGTATCCGCTTAGCGAGCTGCGCTATCGCGATATGGGTCAGGGCCAGAACGTCCTGCTGATCACCGTCGACGGACTGAACTATTCGCGTTACGAGAAGCAGATGCCTGCCCTGGCGGAGTTTGCCGAACAGAGCATCAACTTTACCCAGCACATGAGCTCCGGTAACGCGACTGATGCCGGGATCTTTGGTTTGTTCTACGGTATTTCGCCAGGTTATATGGACGGGGTATTGTCATCACGTACGCCTGCGGCACTGATTACCGGCCTGAATCAACAGGGTTATCAGCTGGGGCTGTTCTCTTCCGATGGTTTCACCAGCCCACTGTATCGCCAGGCGCTGCTGTCCGACTTTTCGCTACCTCCAGCGAAAAGCCAGTCAGACGAACAAACTGCCGGTCAGTGGATCAGCTGGCTTAACCGCTATGCGCAGGATGATAACCGCTGGTTCTCCTGGGTTGCGCTCAACGGGACGTCAATTGATGACGGCAACCAGAAAACCTTTGCCCGCCGCTATGCGCAGGCCACAGGTGAAGTTGATGCCCAGATTGCGCGCGTACTGAACGCCCTGCGCGACGCCGGCAAGCTGGAAAACACGGTGGTGGTGATCACCGCCGGTCACGGTGTTCCGTTGGGAAGTGAGCGCAATGATGTTGAGTGGTCGCGCCCTCGCCTGCAGGTTCCACTGGTGATCCACTGGCCTGGCACGCCGTCGCAGCGCATCAGCACCCTAACCGATCACAAAGACGTGATGACGACCCTGATGCAGCGTCTGCTGCACGTCAGCACGCCAGCCAATGAATATTCGCAGGGTCAGGATCTGTTCAGCGCGACGCGTCGCCATTCCTGGGTTACCGCCGCCAGCAGTAACACGCTGGCCGTGACCACGCCGTCGCTGACACTGGTGCTGAACAGCAACGGCAGCTACAGAACCTATAACCTGCAAGGTGAGAAGCTCAATGACCACACGCCGCAGCTGAGTCTGCTGCTGCAGGTGCTGACGGAAGAGAAACGGTTCATCGCTAACTGATTAATTTTTAATCAGTTAGTCTGGGCTATTCTTGCATTACACGCGGAAATGAGTAGTATAAATTTCCATGTGTCGGCACGTAGCGCAGCCTGGTAGCGCATCGTCATGGGGTGGCGAGGGTCGAGAGTTCAAATCTCTCCGTGCCGACCAACTCAATCAAAAAAGGGATGAACTCATCGAGTTCATCCCTTTTCTTTTACCTGAAATCAGTCTGCAATCAGTGAGCGGATGTGGCGCTCGTCACGACATCAGCACTGTTCACTTTCAGTGTGACCTTCTGCTTCCCTTTGACCCAGATCAGAGGCTGATTATTTTTGAAACCATATCCCTCAAGCGCACTGTAAGCATCATCCGTTTTCTGTCCACGAACGCTGTCACGCAGAAAATTTTCCAGCTCAGCACGATCGCCTGAGGTCGCGGCAGAGGCTTTCGCTGCTTTCTGGTTTTCCGCTTTGGTTTTATGGATGTTGCAGGTTCCGTCCAGCTCGGTTTGCTGCGTACAGCCGGAGCGCTCAAGCTGCGCGCGATAGTTGGCGCTGATCGCAAATGCCGGCGCTGCCACGAAAGAAGAGAGCACAACAGAGATAATCAATTTCTTAAACATACCCGTCACCACCACAATAAAGAAAAATGAGGATTAACAGCCGGTATAAACAGGCAGTGTTAACACGTCCAGAAAATTAGCATTTCGTGCTGTAATTCACAAAAGAAAATATTACGTTAGTGAACTAATAAAAATTTGATATAAGTCAGGGCAGGCAGATAGCGTATTATTTTGATTGAGAAAAAGCACGGATTTAACGCCCGTAACGGGGATTTCGAATGAAACACATCTGGACTCTTATTATTGGTAACCCGCTGATATAAAGACTGTTTACAGGCACCCCTTTCAAGTGTAAACAATTGTAATACAACAAAGCCAGTCAGTGGCCTGACTGGCTTATGCCTTACGCCTCACTTATTCCATCAAATTTCCGGCGTGGTTTTGAACCCCGTCAGCATCAGCAGCAGGCTCTCTTTTGAAGATGTCGGGCTGAACTGGTAATGGTTGCCCTGCCGATCGCCGCCAATATACCAGGAGATCTCCGTTTTCCCTGCCGCCAGCGCTTTACGCACCGCTTTGTCCACGTCCACCATCCGGTATTCAACCTTGTTATCGAGATACAGGCTCGCATCCGAGTTGTAGCTGGTGGTTGGGCGTTTTTTCCAGGTCACCGTAGCCGGATCCCAGTCGTTGCTGGCCGGATAGAAGAAGATCTGGTCGGCACCGTTGGCTTCGACTTTCCCACCGTAGATCCGCACCTTGTACTTGAACAGAGTAGGATCCTGGCCGGTCGGTAGCGCAGGGATTGTAAATTTGACCAGGCTCAGGGTCTCCGGATTACGGGTTCGGCCGCCGTTTTTCCAGTTATCCTGAATCAGCAGCATCTGCGGGTCCGGCACGGGAACGGTCGGCGTCTCGCTGCTCACCCAGACGTTGGCTTGCGCTTTAGAATAGCCGTAAGGCACGTTAGTCCCGCAGTCGGTGCCTTCGTTCATGCACATATCGGTCATAAACTGCGCGCCCTGTTCCGTCCAGCCATTCATAAAATCGGCATGAGCAGTATACAGGCTGCCCCAGTGTTCTTCGCGCACATCGCCGTTCATGGTGGGATCGAGAGAAAGCTGCGCTTTGGCGGTATCAAGGGAGGTGATGCCCTTAAGCACATACGCCACGTTCATATTGACGGTCGGGATTTTCACCGGGAAGCCGGACGGGCACTGCCCTTTCACGTCGTAAGTGGCATTCGCCATGCCGTGCATCGGCTGCAGGTGAATACCGTCCCAACAATTCGGGAACTGGATCCCGATATTAAACTGGACTCCATCTTTGGCATTTCTCAGGCCGCAGACTTCCCCCACTTTATTGCTATAGCCTTTGCCGTTGGCGCACAGAAAGGTGATGCGGGAGCTGGGTTGAGTACCGTGGTGATCGCCCGCCAGCAGCGCCAGTCCGGCCGGGAACGGACTGAGGGGAAACTGCTCAACGTTGGATGCCTGGTAATAGGTTTTCTGGTAAGCGGGTTGCACCACCGTCCCGTCGGGCAGGCGCAGCGACGGTGCCCAGTACGCCGAGCTGTCGGCTTTGTTATCGCAGGTGGTTTCTGGCTGCTGACGCAGCGACTGATAGCTGGAATGGGCATCGGTGCGGGTGTTGCCGAAAAAATCATGCCACATCGCCTGATTGGTTTTGCCGAACATCATAATGGCATCGTCGCCCAGGGTGTGATTGTAGGCGCAGACAACGTGCGCCTGCGGGCCAGCATGTGCATACAGTGATGGCAGCAACAGAGCAGATGCCAGGGCGGTATAAAGTGTGGTCCTTTTCATAACGTTCTCCTGAAATAAAGGACCACATTGGTACCAAAACCGCGCTAACGCGCCGAATTAATTACAGAATAATTTTCCTCTGCACGACGCTTTACAGCACCGCCGGGCGCTTCAACAGGTACACCAGCGTCAGCAGGCAGATAGCGGCGCCGGTCCAGAAGGTGTATTCCGCCCCCCAGGTTTCCCAGATGATACCTGCCCCAAGGCTGGCAATCAGCAGCGCTACGCCACTCACCATGCTGAACAGGCCAAACGCCGTACCGCGCAGATCCGCAGGCGCCGTTCTGGCGATCATCGCCGCCAGCAATCCCTGAGTCATTCCCATATGGATACCCCACAGCGCCACACCAGCTATGATCCCAACCCAGTGCGTACTCAGCGCCAGCACGATATCCGCCGCAATCAACACCACCAGCCCCCACTGCAGCAGGCGGGTATGGCTCATGGAATCGGATAATTTGCCGAAGGGATAGGCCGAGAAGGCATACAGCAGGTTCATGGCGACCATCACCAGAGGGATCAGCGCCAGCGCAATGCCGGACTGCTGGGCGCGCAGCACCAGAAAGGCTTCGCTGAAGCGCGCCAGGGTAAAGACTGCGCCCAGGCCAATCACCCACCAGCAGCGGGTGCCGAGGCGTTTCAGGTTCTCTTTTGTGATGGGATTGGTACGCTTGTGGGCAATCGGGGTGGCGGGCTCATGCAAACCGAAAAATAACAGCGCAACGGCCAGCACGCCGGGAATGACGGCAACCCAGAAGATGGTGCGGAAGTCGTCGTTCCACAGCAGCATCATTCCGACTGCCAGCAGAGGACCAAGAAATGCGCCGATGGTGTCCATCGACTGACGCAGCCCAAAGGCCGCGCCGCGCATCTCGGGCGGCGTGACGTCAGCCACCAGCGCATCGCGAGGTGCGCCACGAATGCCCTTGCCAACCCGATCAATCAACCGCGCCCCGAGGATCATCCCGGAAGAAGACGCGAGCGCAAACAGCGGCTTGCTGGCCGCCCCGAGCCCGTAGCCCAGCAGCGCAAGGCCTTTTCGCTTACCCAGATAATCGCTGATTGCACCTGAAAACACCTTGATGAACAGCGCCGTGGCTTCCGCCAGTCCTTCTATGAGGCCGATAAAGATGACGCTGGCGCCAAGGGTGGTGACCATAAACAGCGGCAGCAGGCTGTGAATAATCTCCGAGGAGATATCCATCAGCATACTGACGCCGCCCACCACCCAGACCCCTTTCGGGATCCGGCGAAGGGTAGAAAACCGGGAAAGCAACGTGAAAACTTAGCGTTTATCGCTACCGCCGAGGAAAAAAATCCCCAGCGGAATCGCCAGCAGGACGGTAAACACCGTGCTGTAGACCAGCACCATCGCCGACTGCAGGAAGAACATGCTGGTGGTCCACTCCGTCAGCGGAATGTTGTATTGCTCAACCACGCCGATAATGGTGACGCGCCCCACGCCCGCGACCGCAATGAGAAAAACCGTCAGCAGTGCCAGCAGAAATTTGCGCCCCGCCGGGGTGTTAAGTTTTTCACGTACCATGGTTTTTTCCTTCACAGATGAATAACAATGATTGCCGCTCACCCTACCACGATCCCCTCCATGGCACCAATACAGTATTTAAAACTATTATCAAGCTAATTACTCAGTGATTTACACTTGTTATAAATAAATTTAAGGTAAAAACAGCTACCATGATAGTCTGAAAGCGAACGGATCCACATAAAGGAATAACTGTGAAAAACACATCGAAAAGTGTCATTGTCCTGCTGGCGCTGACCTGTCTTAACGCATACGCCAGTGATGCCCCCCAGCCATTAAGCAAAACGGCCCCCTACCCGCAGGCTGAACAGGGGATGAAACGCCAGGTAATCGACCTGCCAACACAGCAACAGGAAGCGGATTTTAACGTTGAGCTGCTGATAGGACAGACGCTGGAAGTGGACTGCAATCGCCACCGGCTCGGCGGCCAGTTAACCCGCAAAACGCTGGAAGGCTGGGGTTACGACTATTACGTCTTCGATAAGGCGACCTCACCGGTCTCTACCATGATGGCGTGCCCGGAAGGGAAAAAATCTAAGCAGTTTGTGACGGCGAATCTGGGAGAGAACAGCCTGCTGCGCTACAACAGCAAGTTGCCGATTGTGGTCTATACCCCGGCGAATATCGAGGTGAAGTACCGAATCTGGAAGGCCGACGAGAAGGTTGAAAACGCCGTCGTGCGTTAATGCCATGATGCCCGGCAGCGTGCGCCGCCGGGCAAATAACGTTACAGGGCGATATCGGCGACCGGTTTGCTTTCCGGCTTCGCCTGCAGTTGAGCCTGTGGTGCCGCGTCAGGAGCCTGCGGCTTGTCATAGTTCAGCTGCAGAACGCGGCTGGTGAACTCCAGCTCCTGTTCGGTGGCTTCTACGTTGCCGTTCAGCGCCGTACCGTAAGACGGGATAATGGTCTTCAGCTTCGCCTGCCATTGTGGGCTTGCGACTTTGTCTTTGAACACTTTTTCCATCAGATGCAGCATGATCGGCGCCGCCGTCGACGCGCCCGGAGAAGCCCCCAGCAGCGCAGCGATGGTGCCTTCTTTATCGCTCACCACTTCGGTGCCCAGACGCAGCACGCCGCCTTTATCCGCATCGCGCTTGATGATCTGCACGCGCTGACCCGCCTGCCACAAACGCCAGTCTTCTTTCTTCGCTTGCGGATAGTACTCTTTCAGCGCCTCGAAACGATCGTCGTCAGAGAGCAGCACCTGGCTAATCAGGTATTTCACCAGATCGAAGTTATCCAGCCCTACGTTCATCATCGGCACCACGTTGGAGGTGGTGGTTGAACTCAGGAGATCCCACAGGGAGCCGTTTTTCAGGAACTTCGTCGAGAAGGTGGCGAACGGGCCAAACAGCACCACGCGCTTACCGTCCAGCATACGGGTATCAATGTGCGGAACCGACATTGGCGGTGCGCCTACCGAGGCCTGGCCGTACACTTTCGCCAGATGGCGATTCACCACTTCCGGGTTTTCCGACACCAGGAACTGCCCTCCAACCGGGAAGCCACCATAGTTGTCAGCTTCCGGAATACCGGTTTCCTGCAGCAGCTTCAGCGCCGCACCGCCTGCGCCGATAAAGACAAACTTCGCTTTAATCACGCGCTCTGCGTCGTTGTTTTTCAGGTCGGCAACGGTCACGTTCCAGGAGTTGTCCGCGTTGCGGGTAAAGCCGCGCACCTCGGTGTTCACGGCCAGGCTGAAGTTCTCTTTCTTCTGCAGCCCGCTCACCAACTGACGGGTAATTTCGCCGTAGTTGACGTCGGTACCAATGTCGGTACGGGTCGCGGCCACTTTCTGGTTCGGGTCGCGCCCTTCCATCACCAGCGGTGCCCAGGCTTTAATCTGCGCATGATCTTCGGAATACTTCATCCCGCGGAAAAGGGTGCTTTGCTGCAGGGCAGCGTAACGCGCACGCAGGAAGTTAACGTTCTCATCGCCCCAGACAAAGCTCATGTGCGGCACGGTGTTAATGAAGGAGTGCGGGTCGTGCATCACGCCGCTGTTCACCTGATGAGACCAGAACTGGCGCGAAATCTGGAACGCTTCGTTGATTTCAACGGCTTTCTCAATACTGATGGTGCCGTCTTTCTTCTGCGGGGTGTAGTTGAGTTCCATTAAGGCCGAGTGGCCGGTACCCGCGTTATTCCAGCCGTTGGAGCTCTCTTTTGCCACGCCGTCGAGGCGTTCAACCATGGTCATTGACCAGTCTGGCTCAAGCTCTTGCAGATAGGTCCCAAGCGTGGCGCTCATGATACCGCCGCCAATTAAAAGAACGTCTGTTTCCTGCGCCTGCGGGGCCTGCGCCTGTGCCGCCATTGGGGCAGCGCTGAGGCTTACGGCCACGGACAAGAGCATGGCAGTCATTTTTTTCATCATTAATGCCTTCGTGATAAGCGTATTTTTTGCTGTTAATACTGGAAGTGGAGTGCGGCGCCAACGGTAGCAACATTTAAATATTGTTTAAAGGTTAAATAATTATTGTAATTATGATAATTAATGTTGCGCATTTTGTAGGGTTATCCGATTTGGCGGGCTGGCAAAGCGCGCGCTTACCCGCTACTATGCTGCCCTTTGTGATCTATCGCACAGAACCCCTTGTCCTGCTGGCGCCACTAACCTGCGAAAAACTATGTCCCAGACACATGCCTCTCCCCGGATCGTCACGGTCCTGCGTTCTCCCTCACTTTTCATGCGTGAAACCCTGGCTGGGGTGATCACCGCCCTGGCCCTGATCCCGGAGGTGATCTCGTTTTCGGTGGTGGCGGGCGTGGATCCCAAAGTTAGCCTGTTTGCCTCGGTGGTGCTGTGCCTGGCGCTGTCGGTGATGGGCGGTCGTCCGGCGATGGTGACCGCCGCAGCCGGTTCCGTGGCGCTGGTGATTGGGCCGATGGTTCATCAGCACGGCGCGCAGTACATTCTGCCGGCGGTGCTGCTTGCGGGCCTGATCCAGATCCTGTTTGGTGCGCTGGGGATGGCGCGCCTGATGCGCTTTATTCCACAGGCAGTGATGACCGGATTTGTTAACGCGCTGGGGATATTGATTTTCTTTGCCCAGGTGCCGCATTTCTGGAGCAAAAGCCCGCTGATTGTCGGCCTGTTTGTCCTGACGCTGCTGATTGTGCTGTGGGCACCCCGCTACATTAAAAGCGTGCCTTCCCCACTGATTGCGATTGTGGTCCTGACGCTGTTTACCGTCACCAGCGGCCAGCTGCTGCCGACCGTCGGGGATGAAGGCTCGATTGGCGGCGGCCTGCCGGGCATCAGCCAGATGCTGGTGCCGCTTAACCTGCACACCCTGAGCATCATCTGGCCCTGCGCATTAAGCATCGCCTTCGTCGGGTTGATGGAATCCCTCTTGACCGCAAAGCTGGTGGATGAGCTGACCGCGACGCCCTCCAGCAAGCGCCGGGAGAGCATGGGACTGGGCGTGGCAAATATCATGGCGGGCTTTTTTGGCGGGATCGCGGGCTGTGCGATGATCGGTCAGACCATCGTTAACGTCGAGATGGGCAAAGGCCGCAGCCGCGTCTCTACGCTGGCCGCCGGGCTGGTGCTGCTGCTATTGGTGACGGCGCTGAGCGACGTGATGGCAAAAATCCCGATGGCGGTGCTGGCGGGCATTATGGCGATTGTGGCGGTCAAAACCTTCAACTGGCACAGCATTCAACCGGCCAGCGTAAAAGGGGCGCCGATCGCCGAAACCCTGGTGATGCTGGTGACCATTGCGGCCACCGTCTCAACCGGTAATCTGGCGATTGGCGTGGTGGGCGGCATTATTGCGATGGCGATAATGCCGTCCCGCATCAAACGTCGGCACGCAGCTACAGCAGAAACACCGTCGCCAGACCAAGAAAAATAAAGAAACCGCCGGTATCGGTGATGGCGGTAATCATCACGCTCGACCCCACTGCGGGGTCGCGCCCGAGGCGGGTCATGGTCAGCGGAATAATCACCCCCATCATCGCCGCCACCAGTAGATTCAGTACCATCGCCAGAGTCATCACCCCACCCAGCGCCATATCGTCGTACAGCCACCAGGTCACCCCACCCATAATCCCGCCCCACACCAGGCCGTTGATCAGCGCTACGCCCAGCTCTCGCAGGATCAGGAAGGTAAAGTTGCCCGGCTGAATGTGCTGTAGCGCCAGCGCGCGCACGATCATGGTGATGGTCTGGTTGCCGGTGTTGCCACCAATGCCCGCCACAATTGGCATCAGCGAGGCCAGCGCCACCAGCTGCGAGATGGTGTGTTCAAATCCGTCGATCACCCTGGAGGCGATAAAGGCGGTACAGAGGTTAATCGCCAGCCATGCCCAGCGGGTTTTGACCGCTTTGCTCACCGGGGCGTAGACATCCTCTTCGGCGCTTAGCCCCCCGAGGGCGCGCATATCGTTGTCGGTCTCTTCATAGACCACATCGACGATCTCATCGATGGTCACACGCCCCATCAGCTTACCCACCGAGTCCACCACTGCGGCGCTGATCAGGTTGTCACGCTCAAAGGTACGCGCCGCTTTTTCGGCATCATCTTCAGGGGAGAAGATCATCGGCTGGGTGTCCATCACCTCACTCACCCTACGCTGGGCGCTGTTCAGCAGGATGGTCTGCAGCGCCAGCTCGCCGAGCAGGATTTTATCGCGCGAGGTGACAAACAGCTTATCGGTGTTTTCCGGCATTTTACCCAGCCGGCGCAGGTAGCGCTGCACAGTACCCAGCGTCACGTCCGGACGGACCATGATTACGCCAAACTCCATGATCGCGCCGACGCGGTTCTTTTCGTAGTGCATCACCTGGCGGACGCGGGCACGTTCGCTGGCGGGCAGCGAGGCCAGCAGACGACCGGTCAGGTTACGCGGCAGATGCTGAACCAGGTAAATCTGCTCGTCGATATCCAGGGTACGCAGGGCATCGAGAATAGCGTGGTCGCTCATCTCGTCAATCAAGTCTTCCCAGACGTTTTCGGAGGCTTCCAGCAGTACCTGCCCACGCTCGTGATCCTGCACCAGTCGCCACAGGGCGTGGCGCTCTTCCGAGGGCAGCGCTTCGAGGGTATCGGCGAGATCCGGCGGTGGCAAATGGGCGACCAGTGCCCCTACCTCAGCAATATCGTCGGCTAAGGTACCGACATCATATTGCTCAGCCAGGGTCAGCTTGCCCAGCAGGGTGGAGGTGAGCGCTTTGTCGGTGGTCATCAACCAGATGAGACGCGCGCGCTCCTGATCGCGCAACCTTGCGCTATTTTTCGATAATCCAGGCATCAATCATTAATCCATGAAATGAGTTGGCATTAAGAATAGCGCGGGGTTGTGTAAATTTTAATAAACGAATGACAGGAAAGGGGAAAAAATCGGCAACGGGGGGCAAATAGCCCGGCAACAGGGTGCCGCCGGGCAGGTTCAGGGCATTATGCGGTGCGCGCCACCGCATCACGCGACGCGGCGTCACGCTCGGCGCCGGTCAGTTCGCTCAACTGGCCGCTGCGCATCTCAAGCAGACGGTCGGCGTGGATAAAATAGTGATCGTCATGGCTGATGGCAAAGATGGTTTTACCCATCTGCTGCATCAGCGGTAGCAGCACTTGATAAAACTCGCGGCGGAAATGCGGGTCCTGATCGGCAGCCCACTCATCCAGCAGGATAATGTCGCGCTCTTCCGCCAGTGCCAGCAGCAGCGCCACCCGTTTTTTCTGCCCTTTCGACAGCTTCAGATTCAGGATTTTGCCGTCCTGTAGCTCCAGCTTGTGCGACATTTGCAGGTGCGCCAGCCACTTCTCCACCAGCGCCGGATCGGCCTGTTTTCCTTCCGGGCCCAGCAGTTGATCGAACAGCCAGACGTCGGTAAACACGGCGGAAAACAGCTTGCGGTAATCTTCCGGCTTTTCTGTGCTCAGCGGTTTACCATCCAGCAGGATTTCACCTGACTGGGGCTGATACAGCCCGGTCAGCAGCATCGCCAGCGTCGATTTACCGCTGCCGTTGCCGCCAATCAGGAACAGCAGTTCGCCGCGGTTGAGGGTGAGATTCACCGGCCCGACGGAGAAGGTGTTGTCCTGATAGGTAAACGTCACGTTGCGCAGTTCCAGCGTTTGCCAGTTTGGAAACGCTTCAGGTCGCGGGAATTCTTCTTTATACGGCGCGAGGTCAAACTTTCTCAACTTGTTAAACGCCACCTGTGCGCTAAGCAGGGTGGGAAGCGCCCCGACGGCCGAGAGCAGCGGGGTACGCAGAAACAGCAAGGTCAGCGAATAGGTCGCCGCCACGTTGGTGTCTGCCCAACCGAGGCTGTTTGCCATCCAGAACACCAGCCCAATCGCGCCCAGCATCATGATGTTTGACCAGTTCACCGCGCTCAGGTGGAAGGTGTCGGCGCGCACAATATGATGACGATACTCACGGGCATCGGGAACATACAGATTGTTGAAGATGTGCTCGGCGCGCTCGCGGTTCAGGGTCAGCTCTTTGCGCCCTTCCAGCACGGTTTGATAGTCGTTGTAGAGCTTATCTTCCGTTTCACGCAGCACAGCCATGTGGCGGTAAACCCGCGCCACCAGCATGTAGCCACCCCAGATAGTGATCACAATCCACAGGGCAGTGATCGCCAGCATTTTGGTCGACAGCCAGGCCAGATAGGCGGCCGAGCCGAAGGTCAGGATAATGCCCTGCACCAGCTCCGGCAGACGCACAAAGGCGATGGTAATGGCGCGCACATCGCTGGTCAGCCCCGCCAGCAGCGAAGCACTGCCCAACTGCTCCACGCGCTCAACCTGGGTATCCAGAATGCGTTTGATAAACTCGCTGCGCAGACGATAGACGAAGTGATGGCCGAGGGTCGTCAGCGCCAGCTGTGAACCGAGGGTCACTGCCATCAGCAGCAACAGCAGTCCAAGAAATTCCGGCAGCACCATCAGGGTGGTGTCGACCGTTTCAATTAAGCGCAGGTTGAGAAAGGCGATCAGACCAATACCCAGCGCGGCGCTGAGCAGGCTTAACGCCATCACCGCGATAAACGGCCAGCGGTATTGACGCCAGACCAGTAACAGGAGTTCCATGCAGAGCAATCCAGACAAGAAAAAACAGCCAGCAGTGTAAACTGCCCGCCGCTTACAGCAAGAATAATTCTTATTTTTATTCGTTATTCGCTGCCCGGCGGAACGTCAGGTTGTAGCGACAGTCTCCGGTCAGGGGATGCGTGCCAGCCTTTAGCGGCTGGATGCCGTGGTAAAACAGACGCGAAGGCCCACCCCACACCACGACGTCGCCGTGCTCCAGCAGCAGACGCTTAAGCGGATCGTTGCGGCGCAGCCCGCCAAACTGGAAGACGGCAGGCAGGCCGAGCGATACCGAGACAATCGGCGCCCGCAGGTCCGCTTCATCTTTATCCTGATGCAAAGACAGCTTCGCCCCGATGCCGTAGCGGTTAATCAGGCAGGCGTCAGGCTGAAAATCGGGGTAGCCCGCAGCGGTTGCAGCCGCCTGGCACAGTTCAGCAAACGCCTGCGGCATCGGCGGCCAGGCCGCGCTGGTCAGCGGGTCGGTGGGTGAATAGAGGTAGCCGTGCGCGTCGGTGGTCCAGCCCAGCGCGCCGCAGTTGCTCATCGCCACCGACATGGTGTATCCGCCCGGGGTAACCATCTGGCGAAACGGCGACTGTCCGGCAACCTGTTCGATGCCGTGCATCAGCGCTGATGCACGCGTCAGCGCAAAGCGACGCAGGATCAACGCCCCGGGTGCCAGGGGTTCGTGCCAGGGTTCGGCGTCGGCAAACAGATCGAGCATTATTCCTCCAGCTTGTTGGCTTCGCGCTTAAGCAGCGCAGCTTTACGTACGGCACCCCAGCGATAGCCAGAGAGTCCGCCGTCGCTGCGCACCACCCGGTGACAGGGAATGATAATCGCCAGTGTATTGGCGGCGCAGGCCCGGGCAACGGCTCGCACCGCGCCTGGATTGCCAATGGCGTTGGCCACCTGCTGGTAGCTCGCGGTCTCGCCGCCGGGGATAGCGCGCAGGGCCTGCCAGACCTGTAGCTGAAAGGCGGTCCCGCGGATATCCAGAGGCAGCGTCAGCGCCAGGGCGTGGTTATCGACGCTGGCAATCACCTGACTTACCCGGGCCGCAAAGGCCGCGTCGGCCTGATCGCGTTGAGCGTGGGGAAACAGCGTCTCCAGCTCGGCAATCAGGGCGCGGTCGTCATCGCCGGGCAAAATTGCGCAGATACCACGCACGCTTTCCGCCACCAGGCAGCGGCCCAGCGCGCAGTCGCTCAGGGCGTACTGCACGGTCGTAGATTCCCCACCACGGCGGTACTGCTTCGCGGTCATGCCCAGCGCGGCATCAGCCTTACGGTAATAGCTGCTGCTGTCGGGAAAACCCGCAGCCAGTACGGAGTCGGTGACCCTGTCGCCCTGCGCCAGCGCCTGGCGAAGACGCGCCGCCCGCGCCGCCTGCTGCCAGGCTTTTGGCGTCATGCCGGTCGCGGCTTTAAACAGGCGATGAAGATGATACGGGCTTACCGCCACCGCCTGCGCCAGCTGATCCAGGGTCAGGGGCTGATCCTGCTCCAGCAAGCGGCAGGCTTTTTCGATGGTGGTAACCCGCTGCGCATTGGGATCGCGGAGATCGGGTCGGCAGCGTTTGCAGGGGCGAAAACCGGCCTGCTCCGCCTGACAGGCATCAGGATAAAAGCGAACGTTTTTACGCAGAGCGTGGCGAGCCCGACAGGAGGGGCGACAGAAGATACCGGTGGTGTGCACGGCAAACACAAACTGACCGTCGGCATGGGGATCGCGGGCCAGCACCGCCAGCCAGCGCAGATCGTCGTTATTCAGGTTCGGGTTTTTCATGATTGGCTCCTTCTTTAAGCATACTCATACCCTGCCTGAGCGCCAGCGACGAAAAACCCGCAACCTTGCTTTTTAATTCGGGCCGTTCACCAGGAAGCTGGCGAACTGCGGGGACATCCAGGTTTTGAATCCCTCCCCTTCCCGGATGATCATATAGACCGCCAGACCTTGCTCACGCACAATCTCCCGGGCTTTATCGGTGCCCAGCACCATCAGACCCGTATCCCAGGCATCCGCTTCCAGCGCGGTGGGGGCGATTACCGTTACCGACACCAGATTATGGCTAATCGGGCGACCGGTCTGCGGATCGATCACGTGCGAGATACGCTTTCCGTCCAGTTCGTAGTAGTTCCGGTAGCTGCCGGAGGTACTGATGCCATGGCCGTTAATGTCGACAATCGCCTGTACCGCATTTTGCCGATCGGTCGGCTTCTGGATCGCCACCCGCCACGGCTTATCGCTGGCGTTCAATCCCCGGCTGACCAGCGCCCCACCCACCGAAACCAGATAGCGAGAGATCCCCTCTTCGGCCATCAGCGTCGCCAGATGATCCGCCGCATACCCTTCCCCCACGGTGGAGAGATCGACAAACAGATCCGGGATGTTTTTTTCCAGATATTGCTGACCGGACTGATTGATCACCGTCAGGTGCTGCAGGCCCGTTTGCGCCCGCGCATCGTCAATCTGTGCCTGATCGGGGGTTTTCACCGGCTGTTTATTGGGACCGAATCCCCACAGATTCACCAGTGGGCCAACGGTGACATCCATCGCCCCCTGGGTTTTATAGCCGACGCGCAGCGCTTCGGTAACGATATCCGCCATCGCTTCGCTCACCGGCCATGGCGAAGTACTCTGGGACTTGTTAAAGCGCATCAAGGCAGAATCAGGTTTATAGGTGGACATCAGCTGGTCGTCTGCATCCAGCTGGGACTGAATTTTTCCGCACAGCTCATCGGCCCGGGAAGCAGGCATATCCATGACGCTGACCCGCCAGAAGGTGCCCATTGTTTTGCCTTCCAGCACCGTCGCGGTGGCCGTCGTGGCCTTTACCGGAGGGGGAGAGTTGTCACATGCTGTCAGCATAAAAAGTGTCGCCAGGAAGCCGACACGAAGAAAAGTAATTTCCATTCGTTATTATCCTCAAGCCTGAGAGCGGCAAGAGTACACCAAAAAGTGGGGTTTGTAAGACCCTAAAGTGGAGGCCAAAAAAAGGGGCCGATTGGCCCCTCATACAATACTGCGTGCGACTTAGAACTGGTAAACCAGACCCAGTGCTACGATGTCATCAGTACTGATACCCGCCTGGCGAGTGAAGTTGCTGTCATCCAGCAGGTTGATTTTGTAATCAACGTAGGTGGACATGTTTTTGTTGAAGTAGTAAGTCGCGCCAACATCAACATATTTCAGCAGATCCTGATCGCCGAAGTTGTTGGTGCCGTTGCTCACGTCCTTACCTTTAGACTGCAGGTAAGCCACGGATGGACGCAGACCGAAGTCGAACTGGTACTGCGCAACCACTTCAAAGTTCTGCGCTTTGTCAGCAAAACCGTAAACGGTGGTGTTGTTCTGGGAGTTACCAAAACGGGTCGCGTTGTAAGTCTGTGAGTACTGCGCCGCCAGGTAGAGGTTGTTCGCGTCGTATTTCAGACCGCCGCTGTACACGTCAGCACGATCGCCATGACCGTACACCTCTGCACCGTTCTGGTCAGCAGAACGCTTAGAGGATGCTGCTGCTGCACCGACGCTGAAGCCTTCGCCCAGATCGTAAGTTACGGAGCCGCCGAAGCCGTCACCGTTCTGTTTCAGCAGGCTACGACCCGTGTCGTTTTCACCGCTGGCGCTGCCGTTTTTACCCTGATACTGCAGAGCAAAGTTCAGACCCTCAACCAGACCGAAGAAGTCCTGGTTACGGTAGGTTGCAACACCGTTAGCACGGGATTGCAGGAAGTTATCAGAACCGTAGGTGTCACCACCGAATTCTGGCAGCACGTCGGTCCAGGAAGTGACGTCGTACACAACGCCATAGTTACGACCGTAGTCGAAAGAACCCGCGTCAGCGAATTTCAGACCGGCGAAGGCCACACGTGTCCAGGACTGGTTGCTGCTGCTTTCTGTATCATTAGCCTGAACGTTGTATTCCCACTGACCGTAGCCGGTGATCTGATCGTTAACCTGGGTTTCGCCTTTAAAACCGATACGCATGTAGGTCTGATCGCCATCGCTACCTTTGTCATCAGAGAAATAGTGCAGACCATCAACTTTACCGTACAGATCTAATTTGTTGCCGTCTTTGTTATAAATTTCAGCCGCATTTGCTGCGCCCGCTACCAGCAGTGCTGGTACCAGGAGGGACAGGACTTTAACTTTCATTATTTTAACCCTCTGTTATATGTCTTTTATTTATTGCCACTGCTTACTGGTTAACCCTCTTAACCAGTCGGCAACTTCATTCTCCGCAAAAATACAGAATAATCCAACACGAATATGATACTAAAACTTTTAAGATGTTTCATTTTACCATATAGGTGTTTCATTTTGTAAATTCAAGGGAACTTTTTGATAGCACGATAAGTTAAAAAATAAAGCACCAAAAATCAAAAAATAATAAATAACTATATAAAACAATAAGTTAAACAAAATTTAATTATAGCACTGATTGACAAAACAAATTCAGCCCTCACGACTAAAATATCTCTCGCTATCATCATTAACTTTATTTATTACCGTCATTCATATTTGAATGTCTGTTTATCCTTTATTGAGCCGAATGCACTCTGCATTCGGTTTTTTTTTACCCTTCTTTACGCAAATGTAATTATTTGTGCTACCACATTGAAACTATAACCTCTATTAACCATCCTTCTGGTGAACATCTTCCCGCCCTCTAAATATAATGGATAATTTAATTTCTTGTTTATTCGTGCTATTTACCCGGCGCTATTGCGGACAATTTGTACAATATCGTTCTCTTCGTACAGATTTAAAACAAAAGCGCAAACTTGGGTGGCGAGGATAAAAAGTCAGCCCCGCCGGTGGCGTGACGCTGGAAATTCGATTATTACTCTTTATACTGCCCTATTCGTCGCCAGCGCAGCCATAACGGGTCAAACACATCAATGAGTCAGTCAGAAACCACCGCCGCGAACAAATTCTCTCTGCTTCCGGGTAGTATCACCCGTTTCTTTCTTCTATTGATCGTTGTGCTGTTAGTGACCATGGGCGTAATGGTGCAAAGCGCGGTTAACACCTGGTTAAAAGACAGAAGCTATCAGATTGTGGATATCAGCCATGCGCTGCATAAGCGCATCGATACGTGGCGCTACGCGACCTGGCAGATCTACGACAACATTGCAGCGACGCCTACTACCTCCTCCGCAGCCGGTTTGCAGGAAACGCGCCTGAAGCAGGACGTCTACTATCTTGAGAAAACACGACGCAAAACCGAAGCGCTGATTTTTGGCTCGCACGACAGCGCCACGCTTGAGATGACCCAGCGCATGTCGTCTTATCTGGATACGCTGTGGGGCGCCGAGACCGTGCCCTGGTCGATGTACTATCTCAATGGTCAGGACAACAGCATGATCCTGATCTCGACGCTGCCGCTAAAGGATCTCTCTTCGGGTTTTAAAGAATCGTCGGTAGGCACGGTTGTCGACTCCCGCCGCGCGGAGATGCTGCAGCAGGCCAATGCCCTGGATGAGCGCGAAAGTTTCTCCTCCCTGCGCCGGCTGGCCTGGCAAAATGGCCACTACTTTACCCTGCGCACCACCTTCAATCAGCCAGGGCATCTGGCGACAGTGGTCGCCTTCGATCTGCCGATCAACGATCTGATCCCGCCGGATATGCCGCTGGAGAGCTTCCGCCTGGAACCGGATACCGCCGTCCAGAACCTGCGCTCGCCTACGGATAAAGAGAGTCCGGACAGCGTAGCGATCTCCTTTAATGGGTCGAAAATTGAGATTGCCTCGTCGCTGAACACCACGGGGATGCGCCTGGTCTGGCAGGTGCCGTTCGGAACCCTCCTGCTGGATACGCTGCAAAATATCCTGCTGCCGCTGCTGCTTAACATCGGACTGCTGGCCCTGGCGCTGTTTGGCTACAGCACCTTCCGCACACAGCCTGGCCGTCAGAGCGATCTCCCGGCCACCACCGCCTCCAGCAATGAGCTGCGGGTGCTACGGGCACTCAACGAAGAGATTGTCTCTGTGCTGCCGCTCGGCCTGTTGGTGCACGATCAGGAAGCGAACCGGACGATTATCAGCAACAAAATTGCCGACCACCTGCTGCCGCACCTGAATTTGCAAAACATCACCAGCATGGCGGATCAGCACCAGGGGGTGATTCAGGCCACCATCAATAATGAGCTGTATGAGATCCGCCAGTTCCGCAGCCAGGTGGCCTCCCGCACGCAGATTTTCATCATTCGCGATCAGGATCGCGAGGTGATGGTGAATAAAAAGCTCAAACAGGCGCAAAGGCTGTACGAGAAGAACCAGCAGGGCCGGGCCGCGTTTATGCAGAATATTGGCGAGGCGTTTAAGCTGCCGCTGAAGGCGCTGGCCAGCGAAGCGGCGCATCTTACCAGCCCGGAAAGCCTTCAGCTGTCGAGTCACGCCGATACGCTGGTGCGCCTGGTGGATGAAATCCAGCTGGCCAACATGCTCGAAAACGAGAGCTGGAAGAGCACCGCTACGCTGTTCTCCATCCAGGATCTGATCGATGAAGTGGTGCCGGACGTACTGCCGGTGATTAAACGCAAAGGGCTGCAGCTGCTGATTAATAATCCGCTGCCCGCCAACGATGAGCGTCACGGCGACCGCGACGCGCTGCGCCGGATCCTGCTGATGCTGATCCAGTATGCGGTCACCACCACCCAAATCGGTAAAATCACTCTTGAGGTGAGTAACGACGAATCTGCCGACGATCGTTTGACCTTCCGTATCCTCGATACCGGAGAAGGGGTCACGGCCAGCGAGATCGACAATCTGCACTTCCCGTTCCTCAACGACACGCAGAGCGATAATTACGGTAAAGCCAACGCCCTCACCTTCTGGCTGTGCGATCAGCTGGCACGCAAACTTGGCGGCCATCTGAATATTAAAGCGCGCGAATCGCTTGGCACTCGATACTCACTGCATGTCAAAATGCCTGCCAGCCCGCAGGAAATTGATGATGACGAGCGTCTGCTGGATGAGGTGGTGGCCATGGTGGACGTCACCTCAAATGAGATCCGCAGCATCGTGGTGCGTCAACTCGAAAACTGGGGAGCGACCTGCATCTCGCCGGATGAAAGGCTGGCAAGTCAAGAATATGATCTTTTTATCACTGATAATCCGTCTAATCTTACTGCCTCAGGCTTGCTTTTAAGCGATGATGAGTCTGGCGTGCGCAAAATAGGCCCAGGCCAGGTGCGCGTTAACTTTAATATGAGCAATGCTATGCAGGAAGCTGTACTACAACTAATAGAGGAGCAGCTGGCGCAGGAAGCGACCCCGGAATCCCCACTGGGCGGCAACGAAAGCGCCGAACTTCAGGCCAGCGGTTATTATTCGCTCTTTGTAGACACAGTACCAGATGATGTTAAGAGGTTGTATACTGAGTCGGCCGCGAACGATTTTGCGGCGCTGGCTCAGACAGCACACCGGCTTAAAGGGGTGTTTGCCATGCTTAATCTGGTTCCGGGCAAGCAATTATGTGAAACGCTGGAACATCTTATTCGCGAGAAAGATGCCGCCAGCATAGAAAAATACATCAGCGACATTGACACCTATGTCAAAAGCTTGCTGTAGCAAGGTAGCCCTATACATGAACAATATGAACGTAATTATTGCCGATGACCATCCGATTGTACTGTTCGGTATTCGCAAATCACTTGAACAGATCGAATGGGTGAATGTTGTCGGCGAATTTGAAGATTCCACAGCACTGATTAACAACCTGCCTAAACTGGATGCCCACGTGCTCATCACCGATCTTTCCATGCCTGGAGATAAATACGGTGACGGGATAACGCTTATCAAGTACATCAAGCGCCATTTCCCAAGCATTTCGATTATCGTGCTGACCATGAACAACAACCCGGCCATCTTAAGTGCCGTGCTGGAACTCGATATCGAAGGGATCGTTCTGAAACAGGGCGCACCAACCGATCTGCCAAAAGCGCTGGCTGCGCTGCAGAAAGGGAAGAAATTCACCCCGGAAAGCGTGTCTCGCCTGCTGGAAAAAATCAGCGCAGGCGGTTACGGTGACAAACGCCTGTCACCGAAAGAGAGCGAAGTGCTGCGCCTGTTCGCCGAAGGCTTCCTGGTCACCGAGATTGCCAAAAAGCTGAACCGCAGCATCAAGACTATCAGCAGCCAGAAGAAATCCGCAATGATGAAACTGGGCGTCGAAAACGATATTGCCCTGCTGAACTATCTCTCTTCCGTGACCCTGAGTCCGGCCGACAAAGACTGATTGTAGCTTAATGCCGGCTGGCGCTGACGCCTGGCCGGCCTGGCTTTCCCGCAGCCCAGTACAAACGAAACGCCCAAAACAGCCCAATACTGGGCTGTTTTTATTCCCTCGTCTTCCTGACCCGTTCGGCATATACCTTCAGCGTCTGCTTGAGAACGTCCAGCGTCACCGGTTTGGACAGACAGCTGTCCATTCCCGACTCCAGACAGCGCTGCTTTTCTTCTGCCAGCGCGTTAGCGGTAACGCCAACCACCGGCAGCGTCAGGCCAAGCTGGCGAATGCGCTGGGTCAGGCGATAACCGTCCATATTCGGCATGTTAACGTCGCTGAGGACAATGTCGATATGGTTTTTGCTCAGCACGTTCAGCGCGTCCACACCGTCATTGGCCGTTTTACACTGATAGCCCAGCGACCCGAGCTGGTCAGCCAGCAGGCGGCGGTTGATCGGATGGTCATCAACCACCAGAATCATCATATCTTCGTTCAGTGACTGGGCCGACTCCGGCGACGGGAGCACATTGCTGGCGTCGCCGGTCTCCATCTCTACGCGATAGATGCGCGCCAGCAGGACGATCAGCTCATGCGGCGACGCCACGCTGTTCACCCACTCCCCGTGAGCACGCTCCAGTGGAATGCCGATATGACGGCGGCAGAAGATCACCGCCGCTTTGCCCTGCCACGGCTGCGTCAGTTCATCATCCGTAATTAACATATCTTCCGCATCCGGCGTTTGACCGGCGTAGCGCGCCACCCGAATACCGTTTTGCGTCAGCAGTGATTCCAGGAAGGTAAACAGCGAGGCGTTATTGACCGCCAACCAGCAGCGCTTGTCACTCAGGCCTTCTGGCGATGGGTTGACCGAAGGCTGCGCCGCATACAGCGGAATGCGGATAGTGAACTGGCTACCCATGCCCGGCTCGGTATCCACCGAGATGTCGCCATCCATCATGCTGATCAGTTTTTCACAAATGGCCAGCCCCAGCCCGGTGCCCTGGAAGTTACGCTGCACCCCGGTTCCTACCTGGAAGAAGGGATCGAACAGTTTAACCACCTCTTTCGCCGGAATGCCCACCCCGGTGTCGCGCACCCGGATGCTCAGGTAGTCCCCTGCCCTTGACACATGCATCACAATGCAGCCCATATCGGTGAATTTAATCGCATTGCTAAGCAGGTTTGAAATCACCTGCTGGAGGCGCATCGGATCGCCCTCCAGCGCCATCGGCACGTCGGGTTCAATAAAGCAGTACAGTCCCAGTTGCTTTCGCACCACCAGCGGCAGGTAGTTGGAACTGATATGGCTCATCACCTCGCGCGGAGAGAATTCCCGCGGTTCGATTTTCAGCTGCTCCGACTCGATTTTCGAGAAGTCGAGAATATCGCTGATAATTTTCAGTAGCAGACTGGAGGAGTTGTTCATCGCCGTTACCAGACGATCGACGCCCCGCGGCAGCTCTTTGGTTTGCAGCAGATCGAGGTTACCGATAATGCCGTACAGCGGTGTACGCAACTCATGGCTGACTGTCGCGAGGAACATCGATTTCGACTGGCTGGCCTGTTCGGCGGCCTGCGCCATATCCTGCAGCGACTCTTCCATTTTGACGCGCGCTGAGACGTCCACCAGCACGCAGATGGCCACGTTCTCGTTGCGATAGCGCGAATGGACAAAGCTGATTTGCAGATTGGTGTTGTTACTGGTTAGCACATCAACAAAGTTGACCTGCTGACCGCAGATAATTTGCGTCAGCCGCTGTCGGTCCTCATGGGTCAGCATGTTCAGGTAATTGTGCGCCAGCTCGTTACTCAGGATATTGGTCCCGTCGAGGGTACGCAGGATACAGATCCCGACCGGAGCAGAAGCGACAATCTTGCGGTTGAACTGCTCATGCTCTTCGAGCCGCTGGGCGTCGATCTCCGCCGGGATAAAGATTTTACGCTCGTACATTCGTGCCAGGGTGAACAGCGCGATCCCCACCAGCACGTTGAGCAGGACCGAGTTGAGGATCAGCATGCGGATCCGTTCCAGTACCATATCCACCGGAACAGAGTAGACGATGCTCAGCGATGACGGCGGCAGGCTTTTTTTCAGCACCAGTTCGCGGAATCCGGACGTGTAGCCAAAGAATGAGCGTTCCTGCATCCAGCGCGGATCGACCTTCAGGCGAGTTTCTGGTCCCACCAGCGAGATCAGGGCGTGGCCGTTTTCATCAAGGATGGTCACCCCCATAGGTAGCGTGCCGGGGGTGAAAAAGTTTTCCATGCGGATGGTTTGCTCGGTGCCGAGCATCGCCTGCAGACGGTTGCCGAGATAGACTGGCGTCAGGGCATAGAAATACCCCACGCCCGGACGCGGCCCCTGGCTTATCCAGAACAGGTTACTGCCCCGCTCATCCTGCGGTGCATTACGGTATTTAACGATCCGCTCGTGCAGGCTTTTCAGCGCACTGTCGCGCTCCACCGGCATATCGCGCAGGCCAAAGTCGGCCATACAGAGGTTTTCGCTGCCAATTAAAAAAACGCGGTTGAGATCGTAGGCGGCCGAGAAGTTATCGCGCCAGTAGCGCATAAACCAGGCCAGCGACTCGAGCGACCCGCGCCAGGCATTGCCCATCACCGAGCAGTCTGAATCCGGGAACAGCGGCTCAAAGTTGGGTACGTCGGCTTTGCTGTCGCGTCCGCGCGTGGCCAGAATGCCGTTCTCTGCCGTCAGCCGGTTCTCGGCGATGTACTTGAGTTCCTTCATCACGTCCGAGGTGCGCTGAATATAGCGCTGAGACTGATCGAAGCTAAGGTTAAATTCCTGACGGATCTCCGATTCCTTCTGGTGCAGGGCATTAACGATGTAGAACACCGAAAACAGCGCAATCAGCAGCCAGATCATGAGCGCCAGCGCCCGAAAAAGATAACGAGAAACTTTCAGCGTGGTTCGAAAGGAGACGAGGTATTTCAAGGGGGCGAGGCTCCGCCGTCAGGTCATAAGGAATGGGGTTAAGGTAGCGGTAAATCACCGCCGTCGCAATGTTCGGTTGTCTGCAATTCCGCGCCAATGCAAAAGAAAAGGGCCGGAAACCGGCCCTTTATCGTCAGGAGACATTACTCGGCGTCTTCATCCGCCGCATCGTCGTCGCTTTCGGCTTCTGGCGCGATTTCGTCGTCGCCTTCTGCCGCACTGCCGTCGATGGAGTCAAGCTCTTCATCGTCCACCGGCTCAGCAACACGCTGCAGACCTACCACGTTTTCATCTTCCGCAGTACGGATGAGGATCACGCCCTGGGTGTTACGGCCCACCACGCTGATTTCCGACACGCGCGTACGCACCAGCGTACCGGCATCGGTGATCATCATGATCTGGTCGCAGTCGTCAACTTGCACCGCGCCCACCACGGAGCCGTTACGCTCGGTGACTTTGATGGAGATAACGCCCTGAGTGCCGCGAGACTTGGTTGGATACTCCGTCTCAGCGGTACGTTTACCGTAACCATTCTGCGTTACAGTCAGGATCGCACCATCACCACGCGGCACAATCAGGGAGACCACGCTGTCTTTACCTGCCAGCTTGATGCCGCGCACGCCGGTCGCAGTACGACCCATTGCGCGCACTGCGCTCTCTTTGAAGCGCACCACTTTACCGGCGGCAGAGAACAGCATCACGTCGTCGGAACCGGAGGTCAGATCCACGCCAATCAGTTCGTCGCCTTCGTTCAGGTTGACGGCAATAATACCGGCAGAACGCGGACGGCTGAACTCGGTCAGGGCGGTTTTCTTCACGGTGCCGCTGGCGGTCGCCATAAAGACGTTCACGCCTTCAGCATACTCGCGAACCGGCAGGATCGCGGTGATACGCTCGTTCTGCTCCAGCGGCAGCAGGTTGACGATTGGACGTCCACGCGCGCCACGGCTCGCTTCCGGCAGCTGATAAACCTTCATCCAGTACAGACGACCACGGCTTGAGAAGCAGAGGATAGTGTCATGGGTGTTGGCCACCAGCAGGCGGTCGATAAAGTCTTCTTCTTTAATACGTGCTGCAGATTTGCCTTTACCACCACGACGCTGTGCTTCGTAGTCGGTCAACGGCTGATACTTCACGTAGCCCTGGTGAGACAGGGTGACAACAACGTCTTCCTGGTTGATCAGGTCTTCGATGTTGATATCCGCGGTGTTGGCCGTGATTTCGGTGCGACGCTCATCGCCAAACTGATCGCGGACCAGCTCCAGCTCTTCACGGATCACTTCCATCAGACGATCGGCGCTGCCAAGGATATGCAGCAGCTCGGCAATCTGTTCCAGCAGCTCTTTGTACTCGTCGAGCAGTTTTTCGTGCTCAAGGCCGGTCAGTTTCTGCAGACGCAGATCCAGAATCGCCTGAGCCTGCTGTTCGGTCAGATAATATTGACCGTCACGCACGCCAAACTCAGGCTCCAGCCACTCCGGACGCGCAGCGTCATCGCCCGCACGTTCCAGCATCGCGGAAACGTTGCCCAGCGCCCATGGCTGAGCCACTAACGCCGCTTTCGCTTCTGCAGGCGTTGGCGCACGACGGATGAGCTCGATGATCGGATCGATGTTAGCCAGCGCAACCGCCAGCGCTTCAAGGATGTGCGCACGGTCGCGCGCTTTGCGCAGTTCATAAATAGTCCGGCGGGTCACCACTTCACGGCGGTGACGCACGAACGCGCCCAGAATATCTTTCAGGTTCATGATCTTCGGCTGACCATGGTGCAGTGCCACCATGTTGATACCGAAGGAGACCTGAAGCTGAGTCAGGGAGTACAGGTTATTGAGTACCACCTCCCCTACCGCGTCACGTTTGATTTCAATGACAATGCGCATGCCGTCTTTATCAGACTCATCGCGTAGGGCACTGATGCCTTCAATACGTTTTTCTTTGACCAGCTCGGCAATTTTCTCGATCAGGCGCGCTTTGTTCACTTGATACGGAATTTCGTGGACGATGATCGTCTCACGACCGGTTTTGGCGTCAGCTTCGACTTCGGCACGGGCACGGATATAAATTTTGCCGCGGCCGGTGCGGTACGCTTCTTCAATGCCACGCCGACCATTGATAATGGCGGCAGTCGGGAAGTCCGGACCCGGGATGTGTTCCATCAGCCCTTCAATGCTGATGTCTTCATCGTCGATATAGGCCAGACAGCCGTTGATCACTTCCGTGATGTTGTGCGGCGGAATGTTGGTCGCCATCCCTACAGCGATACCGGACGAACCGTTCACCAGCAGGTTTGGGATCTTGGTTGGCATCACTTCGGGAATTTTTTCCGTGCCGTCGTAGTTATCGACGAAATCCACGGTCTCTTTTTCCAGGTCGGCCATCAGCTCGTGAGCGATTTTCGACATACGGATTTCCGTATAACGCATCGCCGCAGCGGAGTCGCCATCGACCGAACCGAAGTTACCCTGACCATCAACCAGCATGTAACGCAGTGAGAATGGCTGCGCCATACGTACGATGGTGTCGTACACCGCGGAATCACCATGAGGATGGTATTTACCGATTACGTCACCAACGACACGGGCAGATTTTTTGTAGGCTTTATTCCAGTCATTGCCCAATACGTTCATGGCGTATAGTACGCGACGGTGTACCGGCTTAAGTCCATCGCGGACATCCGGCAGCGCACGGCCAACAATGACCGACATCGCATAATCCAGATAGGAGCTCTTAAGCTCTTCCTCGATGTTAACCGGTGTAATTTCTCTCGCAAGGTCGCTCATCTAACCGCTATCCCTCTACTGTATCCCGGATTCAAAGGTCGCAAATTATAACACAGCCATAGTGATAGAGGTAAACCAATACGGTTTATTCACGCCAGCCAACTGATATACTCGCGGGTCTGAACAAAAAAGGAGTAAAAGCGCCCATGAATGCCGAAAAAACGCCGCTGGTTCACAACGTTGACCATGAAGAGATCGCCAAATTCGAAGCCGTCGCCTCGCGCTGGTGGGATCTTGAAGGTGAGTTTAAACCGCTGCACCGCATTAACCCGCTGCGCCTCGGCTATATCGCAGAACGTTCCGGCGGTCTGTTCGGGAAAAAGGTGCTTGATGTGGGCTGTGGGGGCGGCATCCTGGCAGAGAGCATGGCGCGCGAAGGCGCAACGGTCACTGGGCTGGATATGGGCTTTGAGCCGCTACAGGTAGCGCGTCTGCATGCGCTGGAAAGTGGCGTCCAGGTTGAGTATGTTCAGGAGACGGTCGAAGCGCACGCCGGGAAATTTGCCCATCAGTATGACGTCGTCACCTGCATGGAGATGCTTGAGCACGTTCCGGATCCGCAATCGGTGGTGAAAGCCTGCGCGGCGCTGGTTAAGCCGGGTGGCCAGGTGTTCTTCTCAACCATCAACCGTAACGGCAAGGCATGGCTGATGGCGGTGGTCGGTGCAGAGTATGTGCTGCGCATGGTGCCGAAAGGAACCCACGATGTGAAGAAGTTCATTAAACCGGCGGAACTGCTGAGCTGGGTTGACGGAACATGGCTCAAAGAGCAGCACATGACCGGCCTGCACTACAACCCATTGACTGACAAGTTCAAACTGGCACCGGGTGTGGATGTTAATTACATGCTGCACACAACCGCAAAAAATGACTAACGTCAGCACTTGTTTTTCTAAAGATTGCGCAGCATTCGTTGCGCAATTCTCTCCTCGCGATGAAGAAATCAGCACTCGATCAAATTTTCGATTTTTTTTGCTGAATATTGACATCTCGTCCAGGCCTTACGGTACGTGGACTTAGCCTTTATTACGCTTTGGCAACCTGAATTTAACGTCAAAATCAACTCTTGTGCTGAAAAGAATCCTTACTAGAATACTCACCATCTTGCGTTATCCTTATCGTAAAACCCCTATATATAGTATTTATCCACAGCAGTCTGTGGATAAGCGGGGGATATTTTCATTTTTCACGGACAGGTAAAAACCCACATGAATCAGAGTCTGCTGGTGACAAAGCGCGACGGTGCAACCGAGCGTATCAATCTGGACAAAATCCATCGTGTTCTCGACTGGGCAGCAGAAGGGCTGAATAACGTATCGATTTCTCAGGTTGAACTGCGCTCCCATATCCAGTTCTATGACGGCATCAGAACCTCTGACATCCACGAAACCATCATCAAAGCCGCGGCGGATCTGATCTCCCGCGATGCGCCGGATTATCAGTACCTCGCTGCTCGTCTGGCGATTTTCCACCTGCGTAAAAAAGCGTACGGCCAGTTTGAACCGCCCGCGCTGTTCGATCATGTGGTGAAAATGGTTGAGTTGGGCAAATACGACACGCATCTGCTGGAAGACTACACGGAAGAAGAGTTCAAGCAGATGGACGGGTTTATCGATCACTGGCGCGATATGAACTTCTCCTACGCGGCGGTGAAGCAGCTCGAAGGCAAATACCTGGTGCAGAACCGCGTCACCGGTGAAATCTACGAGAGCGCCCAGTTCCTGTACATGCTGGTCGCAGCCTGCCTGTTCTCTGGCTACCCGCGCGACACCCGTCTGAGCTACGTGAAGCGTTTCTATGACGCGGTCTCTACCTTTAAAATTTCGCTGCCTACGCCGATCATGTCTGGTGTGCGTACGCCGACGCGTCAGTTCAGCTCCTGCGTGCTGATCGAGTGTGGCGACAGCCTTGACTCCATCAACGCCACTTCCAGCGCGATCGTGAAATACGTTTCCCAGCGTGCCGGTATTGGCATCAACGCCGGTCGCATTCGTGCGCTGGGCAGCCCAATCCGTGGTGGTGAAGCGTTCCACACCGGCTGTATTCCGTTCTACAAACACTTCCAGACCGCAGTGAAGTCCTGCTCCCAGGGCGGTGTGCGCGGCGGTGCTGCGACCCTGTTCTACCCAATGTGGCACCTGGAAGTTGAAAGCCTGCTGGTGCTGAAAAACAACCGTGGCGTGGAAGGCAACCGCGTACGTCACATGGACTACGGCGTACAGATCAACAAGCTGATGTACACCCGCCTGCTGAAAGGCGGCGACATTACGCTGTTCAGCCCGTCCGACGTGCCAGGCCTGTACGACGCCTTCTTTGCCGATCAGGACGCCTTTGAGCACCTGTACGTGCAGTATGAAAACGACGACAGCATCCGCAAACAGCGCGTGAAGGCCGTGGAACTGTTCTCCCTGATGATGCAGGAACGTGCATCAACCGGGCGTATCTACATTCAGAACGTCGATCACTGCAACACCCACAGCCCGTTCGATCCTGCTGTAGCGCCAGTGCGCCAGTCCAACCTGTGTCTGGAAATCGCCCTGCCGACTAAACCGCTGGATGACGTGAACGATGAGAGCGGCGAAATCGCGCTCTGTACCCTTTCAGCCTTTAACCTGGGCGCGATTAAGAGCCTGGATGAGCTGGAAGAGCTGGCGGTGCTGGCAGTCCGTGCGCTGGATGCCCTGCTGGATTATCAGGATTACCCAATCCCGGCGGCTAAACGTGGGGCCATGGGTCGTCGTACGCTGGGTATTGGCGTGATCAACTATGCCTACTGGCTGGCGAAAAACGGTAAGCGTTATTCCGACGGCAGCGCCAACAATCTGACGCACCAGACCTTTGAAGCCATTCAGTATTATCTGCTGAAAGCCTCTAACGAGCTGGCAAAAGAGCAAGGCGCATGCCCGTGGTTCAATGAAACCACCTACGCCCAAGGCGTGATGCCGATCGACACCTACAAGAAAGACCTGGATGCGATCGTCAACGAGCCGCTGCATCTTGACTGGAATGGCCTGCGTGAATCGATCCAGACTCACGGTCTGCGTAACTCCACGCTCTCTGCCCTGATGCCGTCTGAGACCTCTTCGCAGATCTCTAACGCCACCAACGGTATTGAGCCACCGCGCGGTCACGTCAGCATCAAAGCGTCGAAAGACGGGATCCTGCGTCAGGTGGTGCCGGACTATGAACTGCTGAAGAACAACTATGAACTGCTGTGGGAAATGCCGAATAACGACGGTTATCTGCAGCTGGTTGGCATCATGCAGAAATTTATCGACCAGTCGATTTCGGCCAACACCAACTACGATCCGTCCCGCTTCCCGTCAGGCAAAGTGCCGATGCAGCAGCTGTTGAAAGACCTGCTCACCGCCTATAAGTTTGGCGTGAAGACCCTGTACTATCAAAACACCCGCGACGGTGCTGAAGATGCGCAGGACGATCTGGCGCCTTCGATTCAGGACGACGGCTGCGAAAGCGGCGCATGTAAGATCTAAGTTATTTGCCGGGTGGCGCGACGCTTACCCGGCCTACGGTCTATTGTAGGCCCGGCGAACGCAGTGCCGCCGGGCCTACAATCTCAACAGGACACACTCATGGCATACACCACCTTTTCACAGACGAAAAATGACCAGCTCAAAGAGCCGATGTTCTTCGGCCAGCCGGTCAACGTGGCGCGCTACGATCAGCAAAAATATGACATCTTCGAAAAGCTGATTGAAAAGCAACTCTCCTTCTTCTGGCGTCCGGAAGAAGTTGACGTTTCTCGCGACCGCATCGACTTCCAGGCCCTGCCGGAACATGAAAAGCATATCTTCCTCAGCAACCTGAAGTACCAGACGCTGCTGGACTCCATTCAGGGCCGTAGCCCGAACGTGGCGCTGCTGCCGCTGATCTCCATTCCAGAGCTGGAAACCTGGGTTGAGACCTGGGCGTTCTCCGAGACCATCCACTCCCGCTCTTATACCCATATCATCCGTAATATCGTTAACGATCCGGCGATCGTTTTTGATGATATCGTGACCAACGAGCAAATCCTGAAGCGTGCCCAGGGTATCGCGCATTACTATGACGATCTGATCGAGATGACCAGCTACTGGCATCTGCTGGGTGAAGGCACGCATACCGTTAACGGCAAAACCGTGACCGTGAACCTGCGTGAGCTGAAGAAAAAACTGTACCTGTGCCTGATGAGCGTCAACGCGCTGGAAGCGATCCGCTTCTACGTTAGCTTCGCCTGCTCCTTCGCCTTTGCGGAACGCGAGCTGATGGAAGGTAACGCCAAAATTATCCGCCTGATCGCCCGCGATGAAGCACTGCACCTGACCGGCACCCAGCATATGCTGAACCTGCTGCGCAGCGGCGTGGATGACCCGGAAATGGCTGAAATCGCCGAAGAGTGCAAACAGGCCAGCTATGACCTGTTCGTTGAAGCTGCCGTACAGGAAAAAGAGTGGGCGGAATACCTGTTCCAGGACGGTTCAATGATCGGCCTGAATAAAGATATTCTCTGCCAGTACATTGATTACATCACCAACATCCGCATGCAGGCGGTAGGGCTGGATCTGCCGTTCCAGACCCGCTCCAACCCGATCCCGTGGATCAACACCTGGCTGGTGTCAGATAACGTGCAGGTTGCGCCGCAGGAAGTGGAAGTGAGCTCTTACCTGGTCGGCCAGATTGATGCTGAAGTCAACACTGACGATCTGAGCAGCTTCGAGCTCTGATGAGCCGCGTGACCCTTCGTCTTTCTGGCACAGAACTCCTGTGCCAGGAAGAGCACCCTTCCCTACTCGTTGCGCTGGAATCCCACCAGATTGAAGTCGAATACCAGTGCCGTGAAGGCTACTGCGGCTCCTGCCGTTGCCGCCTGGTCTCCGGCCAGGTCGACTGGCTTACCGAGCCGCTGGCGTTTATCCGCGAAGGGGAAATTTTGCCCTGCTGCTGCCGGGCAAAAGGTGATATCGAAATCGAAATGTAACCCGGTCAGTAGCTGCTTTTAGTTGTCCGGGTACTGGCGGATTTGAACTGCGCCAGCCGGCTGTCCAGCGCCTCGGTATAGAGCATGGTATCGACCCCGACGGCCACAAAGTTCGCCCCCCACTCCAGACACCGCGTCGCCATCGCCGGATCCACCGCCAGGAAACCCGCCGCTTTCCCCGCGAGCCGGATCCGGCGGATCGCCTGCTCAATAATCGCCTGCACCTGTGGGTGTCCGGCGTTGTCGGGATAACCCAGCGAAGTCGACAGATCTGCCGGACCGATAAACACGCCGTCAATCCCTTCCACCTCCAGGATCGCATCGAGGTTATCCAGCGCGGCTTTACTCTCCACCTGAATAAGCAGGCATAGCTCGTCGTTGGCCCGGGCCATGTAGTTCTCTACCCTTCCCCAGCGTGCCGCCCGCGCTACCCCAGCCCCCACGCCGCGCACGCCCAGCGGCGGATAGCGGGTGGCGGAGACAATCTCCCTCGCCTGCTCTGCGCTGTCGACCATCGGGATCAGCAGCGTTCTGGCACCAATATCCAGCACCTGCTTGATCAGGCTACGATTGCCATCAACCGGGCGGATCACCGGCTGGCTGGCGTAAGGGGCGACGGCCTGCAGCTGGTGGTAGAGATCCTGAACGGTATTGGGAGCATGCTCCCCGTCGATTAACAGCCAGTCATAGCCTGAGGTCGCGGCGATCTCCGCCATGTAAGACGAGGTAGAACTCAGCCACAACCCAATCTGCGTTTCACCCTTAAGCAAGGCCTGCTTGAAGGGGTTTGAAAGAACGTTTTGCATAATAACTCCCTGATATTAATGATGTACGCGATCGGCCTGCGGCGCGGTGCGGGTAACTCCCAGCACCAGTATCGCCAGCGCGCCGAGAATGGCAATCCCGGCCAGCGCCAGCAGCCCGGCCGCATCGCTGCCAAACACATTCTGGGCTTTCACCCGGATAAGTGGGGCGAGAAAACCCCCCACCGCGCCAAACAGGTTGACGAAGCCAATCCCTGCTGCCAGCGCGGTACCGGAGAGCTGCTGCGTCGGCATGGTCCAGAAGACCGGCTGTACGGCGATAAACCCTACTGCGGCAACGCACAGCGCGACCATGGCCAGCACCGGCGACACTAGCCCCGAGACCCCCACCCCAACACCGGCGGCCAGCAGCGTCAGCGTGGCGATGTAGCGCCGCTCGCCGGTGCGGTCGGAGTAACGCGGGATAAGCCAGGTGCCAAACAGCGCCGCAACCCACGGGATCGCGGTCACCACCGAGGCGGTGAAGCCCACTTTGGTGCCGAGCAGGGCCGCCACCTGGGTCGGCAGGAAGAAGATCAGCCCGTAGACGGCGATCTGGATAGTCATGTAGATAAACGCCAGCTGCCAGACCCGGCCATTGCGCAGCGCATCGCTCAGCCGTGAGGTGGCCTTGCTCTGCTCCTCCCCCGCCAGTTGGGTGATAAGCGCCTGTTTCTCCTGCGCGTTGAGGAACCGCGCCTGCTGCGGCGTATCGTCCAGCCAGAAGAAGGTGAAGACCCCTGCACCTACGGCAATCAGCCCTTCGATAATAAACATCCAGAACCAGCCGGGATGGCCCATAAAGCCATGCATCTCCAGCAGCGCTCCCGAGAGCGGCGATCCGAGCGACAATGCCAGCGGTGCCCCCATATAAAACAGCCCCATAATGCTGGCGCGGTTGCGCTGGGGGAACCACTGGGAGGTGAGGTAGATCATGCCGGGGAAGAAGCCTGCCTCTGCCGCGCCCAGCAGGGTGCGGATCAACAGAAACTTACTTTCGGTATCGGCCCACGCCATCGCCGTAGAGAGGAACCCCCACAGCAGCGTGGTGGTGCCCATCCACGTCCGGGCGCCAAACTTACGCATCAGCAGGTTGGCAGGGACGCCCAACAGGGCGTAAACCACAAAGAAAATGCCTGCGCCCAGGGCATAGGCTTCGTTACTGAGCCCGGTATCGATCTGGTAGCTCTCTTTGGCGAAGCCGATATTGGAGCGATCCAGAAAAGCCAGCACGTACAGCGCCAGCATGAACGGGATCAGGCGGGCGCGGTTTTTCCTGACCACGCTGTCGAGCAGAGTCATATTCATAGACAATCCTCAATAAAGGATGACGCCACGCGGCTGCGCGGCGCGACGGTTTAGTGGCTGTAAGGACGCTTCAGGGCACAATTCCGGTTAAGCTCGACGCCAAAGCCGGGTTTATCCAGTACCGATTTGTGGATATGGCCATTCACCGGCACAGGTTCATCGAGCAGAATTGGATCAAACTGCGGGCGCAGCGTGGCGCAGTCAGGGCTGGTCATCAGGAATTCGCTGAACGGCGTATTGGTAAAGGTGATCACCGCATGATGTGAGTAGACCGACGAGCCGTGCGGCACCACCAGTTGCCCCCGGGCTTTAGCGATGGCGGCAATCTCCACCAGGGTGGTTAAGCCACCGCACCAGCCGACGTCCGGCTGCATGATGTCGATCCCAGTTTCCGAAAGCGTGCGGAAGGATTGCAGGGTGCCGTGGTGCTCACCGCTGGTCACCATCATCCCCGGCGGGGCATTGCGCTTGAGTTCGCGATAGCCTTCATACTGCTGTGGCGGGAGGCACTCCTCAATCCACTTCAGGTTATAAGGGGCACAGGCGTGGGCCAGTTTGGTGGCGTAATTTACGTCCTGGCTCATCCAGCAGTCGAGCATCAGCCAGAAGTCCGGACCACATTTCTCCCGGTACTCCGCCACCATTGCCGCGTCCTGGCGGATCCCGGCGTCGCCGTCGTGCGGCCCCCGGTGGGTTGGCATTTTGCCGCCGATAAAGCCCATCTCTTTCGCCAGATCCGGGCGGGCGCCGGTGGCGTAAAAACGGATCTCATCGCGCACCGCGCCGCCGAGCAGCTTGTAGACCGGCAAGCCGACGACTTTGCCGAACAGATCCCACAACGCCAGGTCAATGCAGGAGATTGTGTTCAGCACCAGCCCGCCGGAACCGGCGTAATACATGGTCGCACCGAGCATCTGGTCGTGGATCAGCTTGATGTCGCTGACGCACTTGCCCTCGATAAAGCGGCTGAGGTGCTTTTCAACGATAAAGCAGCCCATCTCTCCGGCGGTGGAGACCGCAAAACCGGTCTGGCCGTTGTCGGCCTCCACTTCAACCACCAGCGTACCCAGGACATTAATGCCGAACGACTGACGCGACTGTTCATACTGCGGATATTTACTCATCGGAGTGGCGATATGGTCGTCGATCCAGTGGTTGGCCCCCTGGTCATGATAATCGCCGCCGCCCGCGCCCTTCTCTGCCGTTGCGCCGCCGGTAAACCAGGCTCGGATCTCTTTAATCTTCGGTAGGGTCATGATGTTCTCCATATTATGAGACGTGTTGCTCGAAGGGGCTTTTCCAGCCCAGTAAACGGGAAATGTCTTTCGCACAGGAAATCGCTTTACCGGCAAGGTAGTCGCGGTTGTCCTCGTTGATCTGCAGCCGGGTGCCCACCACCGAGATGGCGGCGGTGAGATCGTTACTGGCGTTAAAGACCGGTGCCGCCACGCAGCGCACGTCGGGATAGTCTTCGCCGTTGTCAAAGCTCCAGCCTCTGGCGCGAATACGCGTCAGTTCGTCACGCATCTGCTGTGCGCTGGTGATAGTAGTGGGCGTAACCCGCTCCCAGTCCAGGCTGCCGATGATGGCCTCCTGCACCCTGTAGGGTTGCCAGGCAAGCAGGCATTTGCCAATACCCGAGCGGGAGAGCGACAGGCTTTTCCCTTCGTGCGAGCGCACGCTGATGGTGGCGGGCGACTCGATTTTGAGGATGTAATAGGCGCTACCGTGATCAATAATGCCGAGATGGCACAGCATGCCGCTCTCGTCCATCAGTTGCGTCAGGCTCGGGCGCGCCATCTCACGCAGATCCATCCGGCTTACCGCGTGGCCTGCCAGCTCTACCAGCCGGGTCCACAGGCAGTAGTTATCCTGGCTGTCGAGGCTGAGAAAACGCTGTCTTCTCAGCTCGCCCAGCAGCAGGTAGGCGGTGCTTTTCGGGATCCCCAGCTCGTCAATAAGGGTCGCGGCGCTGCAGGGCCCCAGGCGGGCGATGGTGTCGAGAATATCGATAGCGCGGGTAAGCGCCGGTACTTTAGTTGATTCCAACATGCTGGACTCCAGTCCTGAATACTGGAATCAGTGTTGCGGCTGAGGGCGGGTTTATTTGTGAGCGACTTCAAATCGCCGGCGTGTTCCAACCAGTTGGACAAACAGCGGGATAAAAATGTGACGGACAGCGCAGAAAAAAACAGAACGAGTACAACCAGTTGGACAACAACGCGCCGGGCGGGGTGCCCGGCGCACGACAATCACGGCATGAACAGCGTCTCGACGACGTTGATCCAGCCATGTTCGCTGGCCACCGGCTTGCCGTTCAGCCAGCGACGCAGCATGTTCAGCGCCATCATCGCACAGACCTCCTGACGCACCGCCATACTGTGTCGCGTGATGCTCATTTTCACCCGCAGGGCATGGGTGCCTTCCGGGGTGGCAAGGGCAAAGTTAAGATGATCCTCTTCCACGCCCGACACCGCCAAAGCCAGCCCGGCAAAATGTTTCACGCGCCGCTCGGAAACCCAGTGAGCGGTTTGCGCAAGGGTCTCCTCCTGGGAAGGCACCACCTCACTTGCCAGCAGCGGAGCACTGACCCGCGAGAGCTGCAACGCCAGCAGGCCACCGGTAAATTGCTCGCTCAGGGTCAGGCTTAACTGACGAGCCTGCAGGTCACGGGCAATGAGTGCCGGAAGCCCTTCGGTGCCTTCAAAGATCAGGCTTTCACCCGCTACGCGCTGCACCTCAGGCCACAGAGCCAGCATCGCGGCTTTTTCGGTCGCCGGGCCGGTCAATTTCAGTTCGATAATCGGCATGGAGGAGCGATAGCCCATGGTGACGCCTGGCGGTAATGCCAGATGATCGAGGCTCTGCGCCAGGTCGCTCTCTGAGCGGCCAAAGGTGGTAAGACGTAAACAGATCGGCGGTTCCGGTAAGGTAAAACGCTGACGCAGACGCGGCAGGATCTCTTTTTCTACCATCACTTTAAATTCGGACGGGACGCCTGGGGTAAAGAACATCAGGCAGCGATTAAGCTGGACGGCAAAGCCGCACGCGGTGCCGACGGGGTTATCCACCAGCTCCGCGCTGGCCGGAATTTCCGCCTGTTTGCGGTTGCTGGGGGCCATCACCCTGCCGCGCTCACTGAAGAAACGTTCCATATGGGCGAGCCACTCGGTATGCAGCACCAGTTCTTCACCTTTGGCGGTCGCGGCGGCCAGTGCGCTCAAGTCATCGCTGGTTGGACCGAGGCCACCATTGACGATCAGCACATCCGCATGCTGGCTGCGCTCACGCAGAATATCAACCAACGACTCCAGCGAGTCGCCGACGGTGTTGCGTCGCGTTAAAGGTAATCCTTGCTCAAAGAAAATATCTGCCAGCCAGGCTGCATTGGTATCGGTAATTTGCCCGTGCAGTACTTCATCGCCGGTGGACAGCATCTCCACGTTTATCATTGTGTTCTCCCGCTTATGTGGTGAAAACACTATAACGCAATCGGATGCCGGAGGAAGAGAGAAACAGGCGCGGCAGAAAACCGCGCCAGAGGATCAGAAACCGGCGCTCACGCCAACGTACGGGCCATCGGCAATCGCGCTGTCGCGGTCGCCGTCTTTACCCGACAGGTTCAGATAGCGATAGCCTGCTTCGAGGGTGATGGGGCGCATGATGGTCCAGCGCGCACCGGCATTCGCTTCTTCGTAGCTGTCGATACCGCTGGAGAGTGAGTCCGGAGAGTAGTAGTACTCGCCAAACAGAGCGAAGCTGTCGCCAATTTTCCACTGCAGGCCGCCGCCTACCGCTGCGGCATAGCCTTCATCGCCAGCTTTCGGATTGGTGTAGATGCCTTTCCCGCCGACGGTCGCCAGGAACGGACCGAGAGGTATATTCAGGCCCAGACCCAGGCTTGCGATGTCACCTTCATCATCGTTGTTGGTCCAGTTACCGCTCAGCGCTAAGCCCGACGTTTCAGTACCAAAACCGAAACCGAGGTTGGTGTAGTCCTCACCGGCCTGACCGCTGATAGAAATCGCGTTCGCCGCTGCAGAAACAAACATTAGGCCGCCCAGGCCCAGTAATGCCACTTTTTTCATTGTCGTGATCCCACACAATTATTTATCGAAAGTCCCAAACCGCGTGATTTTAACGTGAGTTCGCCAGCGATCAATGCTGATGTGAAGCAATAAATATTTAGATTGTAACGAGTTGATACTCACAGGTTTTAACAATGTTAAATCGGGGGACACAGCTTTGCGAGGCAAAAACTGCGCCGGATCAATAACGTCCGTAACTAATTTACTTAGATTAATTCGCGCCCAAAAAGGAAATTCATCGCTTAAACACGCACTATCAGGGAGATAACAATGAGTAAAAACGGTTTAACCACGCTGTCTGGCGCACCGGTCGTCGACAATAACAATGTTGCTACTGCAGGCCCACGCGGACCGATGCTTTTACAGGACGTCTGGTTCCTTGAAAAACTGGCACATTTCGACAGAGAAGTGATCCCGGAACGTCGCATGCATGCCAAAGGCTCTGGCGCGTACGGCACATTCACCGTCTCTCAGGACATCACCGCCTTTACCCGGGCAAAGCTGTTTTCTGCTGTGGGTAAAAAAACCGATCTTTTCGTCCGTTTTTCCACCGTCGCCGGTGAGCGCGGGGCAGCCGATGCTGAGCGTGATATCCGCGGCTTCGCCATCAAGTTTTATACCGAAGAAGGCAACTGGGATCTGGTCGGTAACAATACGCCAATCTTCTATCTGCGCGATCCGCTGAAGTTCCCGGATCTTAACCACGTTGTTAAACGCGATCCGCGTACCAACCTGCGCAATCCAACCTTTAAATGGGATTTCTTCTCACTGCAGCCCGAAACGCTGCACCAGCTGACAATTGACTTCAGCGACCGCGGACTGCCGCGCTCGTATCGCAATATGCACGGCTTTGGTAGCCATGCGTTTAGTTTTATCAACCATAATAACGAACGCTTCTGGGTCAAATTCCATCTGAAATCGCATCAGGGTATTGATAACCTGCAGGATGATGAAGCTAAACGCCTGGTGGCGGAAGACCGTGAAAGCTCCCAGCGCGATCTGTTTACTTCTATTGAAAAAGGCGATTTCCCACGCTGGACATTTTACGTGCAGATTATGCCGGAAACCGACGCCGCGAAGGTGCCTTACAATCCGTTCGATCTGACAAAAGTCTGGTCACACGGCGACTATCCGCTGATTGAAGTCGGTGTTCTGGAGCTGAACCGTAATCCGGATAACTACTTTGCGGAAGTGGAGCAGGTGGCGATGTCACCCGCCAACGTGGTGCCGGGGATTGGTTTCTCGCCGGATCGCATGCTTCAGGGGCGCTTGTTCTCCTACGGCGATGCCCACCGCTATCGCCTGGGCGTCAATCACCAGCAAATCCCGGTCAACGCCCCGCGCTGTCCGTTCCATAACTACCATCGTGACGGCGCGATGCGCGTGGACGGCAACAGCGGTAACGGTGCAACCTATGAACCTAACAGCTTTGGCGTGTTCCAGCAGCAGCCTGACTTTAGCGAACCGCCGCTGTCGCTGGAAGGCGCTGCCGACCACTGGAATCATCGTGAAGACAACGACTATTTCAGCCAGCCGCGCAAGCTGTTTGAACTGCTGAGCCCTGAAGAGCATCAGCGTATGTTCGAACGTATCGCCGGGGATATGAAAGATGTGCCCGCGTTTATTCAGGCACGCCAGATTGCCCTGTTCAGCGAAGTCCATCCAGAGTACGGCGCGGGTGTTCAGGAAGCGCTGATGCGCCTGTCAGAAGCGAAGTAAAAACGACAACGGGAGCTAAGGCTCTAATGCTGGTCAGTTAAGCATTGAGGATTGCTCCGTTCACTTTATGTTCAGCAGAATAGAGTAACTTCACCGCACGTGAACGTGACAAAGGGGTCACCGCGACCCCCTTGTCATTCCCCGAGCCCGCTCGCAATTCAGCCCTTCAACGACTGATGAACCCACTGCTGCAGGGCATGGCGGGAAATTTTAATGCCGCCATTTTTCAGCTCGCCAGGTAGCACCAGCCAGTGTACTGGCTGCTGAAAACGCGCCAGCTTGTCGCTTATCCAGTGAGGCAACTGGGCAATGTCTGCCCCACTTTCGCACTCAACGACCGCCACCGGTCGTTGACCAAATTCGGCATCGTCGAGAGGCACCACAAACACCTGACTGACCTGCGGGTGGGTGCCGATCACGCGCTCGACCTCTTCCGGCTGGATCCCTTCCCCGCCGCTGAAAAAGAGATTGTCCATCCGCCCGAGGATCGTCAGACGTCCGTCCGTCATCTCACCGCGATCGCGGGTGGCAAACCAGCCCTGCGCATTGTCGATTGGCGAGAGCTTACCGTCACGCCAGTAGCCGCTGGCCATACTGGCGGCCTTGATCCACACTTCGCCCTCGACCAGTTGCACGTCGCGACCGGACAATGCATAGCCAACATCAGCTTTACCATCCGCCTCTTTGGCACACACCGTCGAGGCAAATTCCGTCAGGCCATACCCGCACCAGCTGCGAATGCCGCGGCTCGACGCCCGACGCGTCAGGTCGACTGGGATCGCCGCGCCACCTAACAGGACCGCTTTTAACGCCACGTCCCCCCCGGAATTGAGCAGACGCCAGAGCTGGGTGGGGACTAGCGAAGCATGGGTACAGCCCTGCAGCATCTGTTCCAGAGGCTGTTTTTCGCAAACGGTCAGTCTGGCACCGGCCACCAGCCAGCGCCAGAGAATGCCCTGCCCGGAAACGTGGAACAGCGGCAGAGAGAGCAGCCAGTCGTCATCAGCCCTGTAGGGGAGAAGCGTCAGGACGCCGTCAGCGCTGGCAACGTGTGCCGCACAAGTATGAACCGCCGCTTTCGGCAGTCCGGTCGAGCCCGAGGTCAACGTCATGGTCGCCAGCCGCGCCGGCTGCCAGACCACCCCGGCACTGCCATGCTGATTCACCATCCTCAGCGGCAACAGATCGGGATAACCGCCCTCGCCGTTGAGCACCAGCGCAAAACGCAGCGTTAAGGACGGCAGGAGGGTTTCGAGCAACGGACCGGGCAGCTGCGGATTCACCGGCAGGATGCGCGCCCCGCACTGCAACAGCGCCAGCCACGCCAGCAGCGTATCGGGATGATTGTGCGCCTGTAGCATCACCCCATCACCTTCACGCACGCCCTGCTGCACAAAACCGCTCACCAGCGTGTCAATACGCTGGCAGAGCTGGTTCCAGCTCAGACGCTCCCCGTTCAGCCGCAGCGCCGGTTTGTCGGCATGCTGCGCCCGCCAGTGTCGCCATGGCCAGTCGGTAAAGATCATAGCAGCGGCTCCAGCGCCTCATGGCTAAGCTGCGGCAGCGTATTGCCCGGCCAGCATCGCATCAACTGCGCCTGCATCAGGTTCAGCGTATCCAGCCCGGGAACCGTGTCTGGCGTGAGCCAGGCCGCGATCCGCGCCAGCTGGGTCAGGCCGAGGCTCGACTCAATCGACGAGCTGATCACCACCGTCAGCCCTTGCGCCTGTGCGGCGTTCACCTGCTCACGCACCTTTGCGATACTGCCGGTCAGCGTGGGTTTGATCACCACAGCACGCACCCCCGGCTCCGCGATAAACCGGAAGTCGTCTTCGCGCAGGCTTTCATCCCAGGCAATGGCAATCCCGGTCTCACGAGCGAATGCCAGCGAGTCCGCGCGGGTTTTGCATGGCTCCTCGAGAAAGGCAATCCGATCCCGGTAGGCCGGGTTGACGTATTTCGCAAACTGCTGCGCTTTCAGCGGCGTCCAGGCGCGATTGGCATCGAGGCGCAGGTACAGATCCGGGATGGCTTCCAGCAGCAGGTTCGCCACCATGCCGTCGCGGACCGCTTCATACAGGCCAACCTTGATTTTTGCCACCTTCTCGCCCGGCATGGCGGCGAGTACGGCAAACAGTTCGTCTGGATCGCCGGTGCAGAGCGGCGCAGCGCGATAGTCCGCCGCGTCCGGCAAGGTTCCGTTCATTTCCGCCAGCGCACAGCTGATACCAAAATCCACCGACGGCAGGCCCGACAGCAGCGGCTCACCGCCGTCGCGCCAGGCAAGGCTCCACGCCCGCAGTGCAGCTTCGGCGTCTTCCAGCGATTCGCGGCTAAAGCCCGGCAAAGGGGCGATTTCGCCCCATCCTTCCCGGTCGGCGATTTGCAGATGAACAAACAGTCCGTCCCGGGTTTTTAACCGCCTGTCGCGCAGGACTACCCCCGCGTCCATCGGTATCTGCCAGCGGTAAACCTGCGCGCGGCGCATTACGGATTCCGTTTGTATTTGCTGAAGTCCGGCTGACGCTTCTCATTGAAAGCGTTGCGTCCTTCCTGACCCTCTTCGGTCATGTAGAACAGCATGGTGGCGTTACCCGCCAACTCCTGCAAACCGGCCTGACCGTCGCAGTCGGCATTCAGTGCCGCTTTCAGGCAGCGCAGCGCCATCGGGCTGTTCTGCAGCATTTCACGGCACCAGCGCACGGTCTCTTTTTCGAGTTCGGCAACCGGTACGACGGTGTTAACCAGGCCCATGTCCAGCGCTTCCTGAGCATTGTACTGACGGCACAGGAACCAGATTTCACGCGCTTTTTTCTGCCCGACGATACGCGCCATGTAGGATGCGCCCCAGCCGCCGTCGAAGGAGCCGACTTTCGGACCGGTCTGGCCGAAGATGGCGTTTTCTGCTGCAATCGTCAGGTCACACATCATGTGCAGCACGTGGCCGCCGCCGATAGAGTAGCCCGCGACCATCGCTACGACCGGTTTCGGGCAGGTACGGATTTGACGCTGGAAGTCGAGCACGTTGAGGTGATGCACCCCGGAATCATCCTGATAGCCGCCGTAGTCACCGCGAACCTTCTGATCTCCACCGGCGCAGAAGGCCAGTTCACCTTCCCCGGTCAGCACGATGACGCCGATGTTGTCGTCGTAGCGCGCATCCGCCAGCGCCTGGATCATCTCTTTAACGGTGATCGGGCGAAATGCATTGCGTACCTGCGGGCGGTTGATGGTGATTTTGGCGATCCCGTCTGTCGATTTATGATAACGAATGTCGGAATAACCTTCGGAGCAGTCCTGCCATTCCACCGGGGCGTACAGCATGTTTTCATCAGGGTAGATCATAGAGTGTCCTTAATGGGAAGACGGAGTATCTGAGTCATACGCTCGGCCACCACACGGGGGTTTTCCCGATGGGCGTTATGTCCGGCATACGGAATTTCATGGCAAATGGCGGCAAGTTCACTCGCGATACGCCTGAACTTGTCGTCACGCTCACCATAAATAAAGTAAAACGGGGCCGCGCACGCAGCGAGCGCAGGCCGTAAATCGGGTTGTGCCGCCAGCGAGGTGGCCTGCAGCATGGCGGCCAGAGTTGCGCCATTGTTGCGGCTACGCAGCGCGATCAACAGCTGGCGTTGTTCATCCGTTAGGTGAGCGAATACGGGCTGCTGATACCAGTCGGCAAACACCGCCTCCAGAGGCTCGTGTCTGAAGCGGGCCGCCCAGCGGGTGTCAGAGGCTCGACGGCTTGCACGTTGTTGCTCGTCGCCCAGCCCCGGATGTGCCCCTTCGACGATCAGCCCCTGCAGCCCGTTCGGACGCTGGCAGGCGTGATACAGGGCAATGCGGCCGCCGAGGGAGTACCCCACCAGCCAGTACTTAAGTATGTTGTAACTAACAAGGGTGGTATTCAGCAGCGCGCTGACTGCGGGGAAATCATTCACGGCGATGTGCGCAGAATCGCCGTGGCCTGGCAGATCCAGATACAGCCGGGGCCAGGCGTCAAAGCCCTCGCCGACCTGCTGCCATTCGCGGCGATCGCCGGAAAAACCGTGCAGGAACACCAGCCAGGGTTGTTCCGCACTGCCTGCCTGCGGCTCACCGGCGAGGATCATAGGTGGCTGACCTGCGCCAGCAAGTTTTGCAGCATCTGCGCCCCGTCGCTGTCATTAACAACAACTTCAATAAGCGTAGTTCTTGGTTTGCTCCACGCCGCGTTCAGCGCGGTCTCCAGCTCCGCCCAGCTTTCCGGGCGCTGATAGCGCAGGCTGAACATCGCCGCCGCATGTTCAAACTGCACGTTTTGCGGCATCAGATAAAAGCGCTCGCGCTCGCTCTGCGGCGTCGGCAACAGAGAGAAAATCTGCCCGCCGTTATTGTTGACAACCATCAGCACAAACGGCGCAGAGGTCTGTCGCAGCAGCGCCAGCGCGTTCAGGTCGTACAAGGCCGACAGATCGCCAACGATGGCCAGCGTCGGGCGGGCATTGGCGCGCTGGACCCCGGCTGCAGTTGAGATCAGGCCATCAATTCCGCTGGCTCCCCGGTTGCTAAAGACCGGATAACCCGCCGGGAGCCGGGATAAAGCATCAATCAGACGCACTACCAGGCTATTACCGACAAACAGCTGTCCCTGCTCGGGCAGATAGCGACGAATATGATGCGCCAGCTGTGCTTCACCGAAGGCTTCACTGCGCTCTGCCGTAAGTTGCCACGCCTGATGAGAAAGCCCGGGGATCGCAGTGGCCCACGGGGCGCGTTTCTCCGCGGGATGCTGCTCCAGCCAGTTCGCCACGTTCGAAATCAGCCGACGGCCACGATGATGCGCCGGATCCAACCGTCCTTCCTGGGTATCCACCAGCCAGTACTCTTCCGGGGTGCAGCTGGCCTGCCACTGCAGGAGCCGTTTACCGGTCAGGCTGGCGCCAAGCTGAATCACAATCTGCGCTTCCTGCAGTTCAGTTGTTGCTTTCGCATTACCGAGCCACAGGTCGGCGCACGGCAGCGGCTGTCCGGTCTGGGAGAGCACATCGCCAATCAGCGGCCAGCCCAGGGTTTGCGCCCACTCTGCCGCCAGTTTGCCTTCGGCAGCGCTCATTCTGCCAGCCACCACCACGCCGCGCTTCTGCCGCCAGAAAAACCAGTCGCGCTGTTTCGGGCTTGAGAGCTCTACCGGGGTCTTCAGCCAGGGTTTATCGCTTCGCCACCAGTCGCCCAGCGCCTGCTGCCAGTCAAGATCGGCATCATCCATTTCGCCATACAGCGGTTCGGCAAACGGACAGTTGATGTGCAGTGCGCCCGCGCGCAGAGCTGAGAGGGCGTTATCCACCGTCGACACCAGCCAGCGTGCGGGAATATCGCGGGTGGGCCGCGGCAGAGACAGCGTGTCGGAAGGGTGCGAGGCAAAGATACCCGGCTGACGAATGGCCTGGTTGGCGCCACAGTCGATCAGCTCCGGTGGGCGATCCGCAGTCAGCAGCACCAGCTTTTCGCCAGTCAGTCCGGCCTCAATCAGTGCCGGATAGAGATTCGCCACCGCGGTGCCCGAGGTCACGATCACCGCCACCGGCGCATTGCTGGCTTTTGCCAGCCCGAGCGCCAGGTGGCCTAGACCGCGTTCATCAAAATGGGTGTGATGAATAAAGGCGCGATTTTCAGCGGCGGCCAGGGTCAGCGGCGTAGAACGCGAACCCGGTGCGATGCAAATATGCCTGACGCCATGGCGGGTCAGGGCTTCAAGGATCACCGCCGCCCAGCGTCGGTTAAAAGAACTCACTGACATGGAATTGTCCGGTATCAATATTGCGACTAAGTATAAATAATAGAAAAAGATGTAATTTTGATATGAATCGGGAAAGGACGACTCAGTATTAATCCTTTAGGAGGAGAGTGCGCAGTCCGGCGGCTTTATTTTCGATCTCCTGCCACTCCTGCTCGGGGTCGGAACCGCTGACGATCCCTGCCCCGGCGTACAGGCGCACGCTGGTTTTTTGCACCCGGGCCGAGCGCAGCGCCACGCAGAACTCACTCTGCGCCAGCGAAAGATAGCCTGACGAACCGGCATATCCCTCCCGGTCGAACGGTTCATTGCGGGCGATAAAATCCCAGGCGGCACGGCGCGGCAAACCGGCCACTGCCGCCGTGGGCTGCAGCAGAAGCAGACACTGTGCATCGTCGGGCTGTTGCAGCGCCGTCCAGATACAGCGGCGTAAATGCTGGACCTTACGCAAGCGCACAATTTGCGGCGGGAGCACGTCCAGTACGCCGCTGTCGCGCTGCAGGCGCTGGCAAATATCTTCTACCACCAGCATGTTTTCACGCTGGTTCTTGTCGTCGTTCATTAGCCAGTGGCCCAGCCGGGCGGCGTGCGCGTCGTCGTGGTGGCTGGCGACCGTGCCGGCAAGCGCTTCGGTGCGCAGGAGCGAACCCCGACGCCGCCACAGCCGTTCCGGGGATGACCCCAGAAACGCGTTGTCGGCATCGCTGCACATCAAAAAGTGGTAGCACTGAAAATTAACCTGACGGCTGGCTGCCATCAGTGCGGCCGGATTCACCCCACCGTCAAACTGCAGATCCGTGACCCGGGCCAGCACCACTTTATCGAACTCACCCTGCGCAATCGCCTCTGTCGCCCGGGTAATGAGATTCATCCAGCCGGTTTTGTCGGGCCGATGCGTTTCACTCATCACCTGCTGGCTGAGCGGCGCAATCGCCGTGAGGTCACGCAGCGTCTGCAGAAAATCGCGCGCACGCTGCGCGTCGTCGTTAAGCGAGGTGTCGCTCCAGAGCTGCAGACGCAGCGTGGCAAGACCGCCGCAGCGCTGCCACAGCAGGCGCGGTAAAAACAGATCGCCCTGTCGGGGGTCGAACGCATTCACACCGACGACGCGGGTATCGGGATAGGCGGGGAAGTGCAGTAAGAACTGACGGGCAGCGGATAAAGACGTAAAGCGGTTAACTGCCCCCAGCGCGGCGTACTCTTCATCGCCGTTACGCTGCTGCCAGTAGAATTGAGGGTAACTGACCTGGGCATTCAGCCAAGCGAGAGGATCGAACGCATCGTTAAGCGCGAAAGAGACATCAAGATGATGCAGGCCTGGTGCGTCGGGAAACGCGGCTGCCAGCTGTCCGGCAAGGCCTTCCAGCGCGATGGAAATCGAATGCACGTGAACCTCTCCCCGCTAAAACCTCACATTATACGGGGTACTGGCCTGAAAATGCAGTACCCACGTTTTGGCAGGGAAAGGTGGTGTGCAGATTAACGGCGGGCGAGCAGAATACCCAGAACCAGACCCGCGGCAGCACCAACCCCTATGCCCTGCCAGGGTTTTTCACGGACATAGTCATCCGCGCGGTAGACCGCTTTTTTGGCCCGATAGTAGTAAGTGTCCGACGCCTGACTCACGCGCGTCTTCACGTCGTGCAGCGCCTGTTCAGCACGCGCCTTCAGCTCAATGTACTTTTGATCGGCCGGATCGCCTGAAGAACGGAGGACTTCTTCCAGCGTTTCACTTAACAGCGTCAGATCATCATCAACGTGCGTTTCCGAGGATTGGAAGGACATAGTTTTCTCCATGTGGTTGCATCAGTCCGCTAACTATAGACAATGCCTGCCGATTTCGCTTGCGCTGTCCGCTATGCTTCTTTCGCCATTCCGATATGCGGGATGCCATCTTCGTCGTAGATTTCAGTGACCGGCGCAAAGCCAAAGCGGGCATAAAACGGCTGCAAATGCGCCTGCGCGCCGAGGTATAACGCTTTGTCCGGCCACTGTTTTTGGCAAGATATCAGGGTCTGCTCCATCAGCGCGTAGCCCAGCTTTTCACCCCGCGCCTGGCTGCTGATAATCACCCGGCCAATCACCACCGGTGAAAAATCATCATCGCTTTTCAGAATCCTCGCATACGCCACCAGCTGGTTATCTTTCCAGCCGAGGATGTGCCGGTTCTCGCCGAGCAGATCGTCGCCGTCGATATCCTGATAGGGGCAGGCCTGCTCAACCACAAAGACTTCGCAGCGCAGCTTGAGTAAGGCGTACAGTTCGGGAACAGTCAGTTCGCTGTGGTGCAGGTCTTGCCACTGAATCATCGCTATCTCCTTATCGGCAGGTTGCCGTTATACTCATGATTTTTCGCGTCTGGCACAGAGGCTAATGCACTATGGAACTGCTGTTTTTGGGAACATCCGCTGGCGTGCCGACCCGTGCGCGCAATGTTACGTCAATGTTGCTTGATTTGCAGCACCCGACCCGCGGCGGGCTGTGGCTGTTTGACTGCGGCGAAGGTACCCAGCATCAGATGCTGCACACCGCCAGCCATCCGGGCAAGCTGGATAAAATTTTTATTACCCACCTGCATGGCGATCACCTTTTTGGCCTGCCGGGGCTACTGTGCAGCCGCTCGATGGCCGGTAACGTCCACCCGCTGACGATTTATGGCCCGATCGGGATCCGTGAGTTTGTCGAAACCAGCCTGCGTCTGAGCGGTTCGTGGACCGACTATCCGCTGGAGATTATCGAGATAGCCGAAGGGACAGTGTTCAGTGAGGATGCCTGGACGGTGACCGCTGCATTGCTCAACCATCCCGTCGAGTGCTACGGCTTTCGCATTGATGAGCATGATAAACCCGGCGCGCTGGATGGCGCGGCGCTCGCCGCCGCAGGCGTTCCCTCCGGCCCGCTGTATCAGCAGCTGAAACGAGGGGAACGCGTCACCCTGCAAGATGGTCGGGTCATTAACGGCGCGGATTACCTCTCACCTCCTCGCCCCGGTAAAACGCTGGCGATTTTTGGTGATACCGCCCCCTGCGAGGCTGCGCTTGCGCTGGCACAGGGTGTCGATCTGCTGGTGCATGAGGCAACGCTTGAGACAGCAATGGAGGAGAAAGCCAACAGCCGGGGCCACAGTTCAACGCGTCAGGCGGCACAGTTGGCCCACGACGCGCAGGCCAGGAGGCTGGTCATCACCCACGTCAGCTCGCGCTATGACGCTCAGGGTTGCGCCATGCTGCTGGCGGAGTGCCGCGCCGTGTTTGACAACTGCGAGCTGGCGCACGATTTCACTCAGGTTCGCGTTTAACGCTCGATTTTTCCTCATCACTGCCGATAACGATCAGCAGGTCGGCATTTTCACATGAGGAAAAACATGGATAATTTCCAGAAAGACATTGATGACAGGGCTAATCTGACCCTGTCGAACCGTTTTGAGCTGTTGCTGTTCCGTCTCGGCACCTCAATGAATGACAACAAATCTGAGCTGTTCGGCATCAACGTCTTTAAGCTTCGCGAGATTGTGCCGATGCCCACCTTCACCAAACCAGCGGGTATGAAGTCACCGCTGATGGGGATGGTAAATATTCGTGACCAGGTGATCCCGGTTATCGACCTGGCGGCGGTGGCGGGCTGTAAACCTGCGACAGGCCTGAACATTCTGCTGATCACCGAGTATGCTCGCAGCGTGCAGGCCTTCGCGGTGGAGTCGGTCGAGAATATTATGCGTCTGGACTGGAAGCAGGTGCACGCGGCAGAAACTGCCGTCAGCGGCCGCTATATCACCAGCATCGCCTGTCTCGACGAGAAAACTGACACCAACGATCTGGCCATGGTGCTGGACGTGGAACAGATCCTGTACGACATCACTCCCGCCAACCACGATCTGCACGCCAACAATCTGAACACCCCGAAATTCAACATCAAACCGGGTGCGGTCGCGATTGTGGCAGAAGACTCGAAAGTGGCGCGCTCAATGCTGGAAAAAGGGCTGCAGGCGATGGAGATCCCGGCGCTAATGCACATTACCGGCAAAGAGGCGTGGGAGAAGATTGGCGTGCTGGCAGCGCAGGCGCAGGCAGAAGGAGTGCCGATTACCGATAAGATCGCACTGGTGCTGACCGATCTCGAAATGCCCGAGATGGACGGTTTTACCCTGACGCGTAAAATCAAAACCGATGAGATCCTGAAAGCCATTCCGGTGGTGATCCACTCTTCCCTTTCCGGCAATGCCAACGAAGATCATATCCGTAAGGTGAAGGCCGATGGCTACGTGGCGAAGTTTGAGCTGAACGAGCTGTCCTCGGTGATTGAGGAAGTGCTGGAGCGGGCAACGAAGCAGATTGATGGGCCGTTGATAAGCCGTAAGCAGCTGGCTTGATTTTTCCCTTGTGCGGCCTGGTGCCCTCTCCCACGGGAGAGGGTACAGACATTAAAAAAGGCAACTTTCGTTGCCTTTTTTTTACCTTACATCAGCGGCATCGCGTGCTGCACGAGGCTTATCAGCGGCTGCGGGTAGATACCGAAAATCAGTACCAGCAGGGCTGAAATCAGTACCACAATCCCGCCCGCGCTGTACTGCCAGTTGGTCGGCGCATCGCGGTTAAGCTGCTGCGGTGCATTCAGATACAGACTCACCGCAACGCGCAGGTAGTAGTACAAACCGATTGCCGAACCGACAACCACTGCCCCGGTCAGCCACCACAGGTTCGCCTGCACACCGACGGCCAGGATGTAGAACTTACCGATAAACCCGAGCGTCATCGGGATACCCGCCAGCGACAGCATCATCACGGTCATTACCGCTGACAGAATCGGACGGTGCCAGAACAGGCCACGGTAAGAGTACAGGGAGTCGGCATCCGGGCCACGGTACGGGCTGGACATCAGGCTCACCACGCCGAACGCGCCGAGGCTGCTGAACAGATAACCGGCCAGGTAAACACCGACGGATTCCATGGACATCTGACCGCTCTGCAGCGCAATCAGCGCCACCATCAGGTAGCCAAGGTGTGAGATGGAGGAGTAACCGAGCAGACGCTTAATGTTGGTCTGGCTCAGCGCCATCAGGTTACCGAAGATGATCGACACGAAGGCGATAACGCCCAGCACCACGCGTACCGCTTCGCTATCGCCAACCGGTGCGTAGAGGAACAGACGCATCACCACACCGAAGATAGCGATTTTACTCGCCGTCGCCAGGAAGGTAGAAACCGGAGCAGGTGCGCCCTGGTATACGTCTGGTGTCCACAGGTGGAACGGTACCAGCGACAGTTTAAAGCCCAAACCGACAATCATCATGCCCAGACCCGCCAGCAGCAGCGGTTCATGCAGCATACCGTCGCCGAGGCTCTTGCCGAGGGCAATGAAAGAGAGGTTACCGGACTGGGCATACACCAGCGCAATACCAAACAGCAGGAAGGACGAAGCAGCAGCAGACAGGATCGTATACTTGATACTCGCTTCCAGAGAGCGCTTCTGGCGGAAGGCATAACCAATCAGGCCGAACAGCGGCAGAGAGATCAGCTCAATACCGAGGAACAGCGCTGCCAGGTGGTTGGCATTCGCCAGCAGAATCCCGCCCAGTGCGGCAATCAGAACCAGCAGGTAAAACTCTTCTTTGTTGTCGTAGTAACCTTCCAGCCACGGGTAGGCAAAGGTACAGGTTGCGAGGCTCGCCAGCAGAACCAGCCCGGTATAGAGCATGGCAAAACCGTCGACGCGCATCAGCGGCGTCACGTCCATCGCCCCCGCCTGGCCAACAAACCAGAGGGAGACCAGTGCGGCGTTAAGGCCCAGAACCGACAGCGTGGCATTCAGGAAGTGATTGCGTCGCCACGCAATGGAGAGCATCACTACCACCACCGTCAATCCGACGATCAGCAGCGGTAGCAGCGCAATCAGGTGTTGTGGAGTTAAAGTCATGGCGATTTACGGCCTTGTAGTAGAAGCAGAATTAACAAACCACTGCTGGATATTGCCCATCGCAGAATGCGAGGTATCCAGAATCGGCTGCGGATAGAAGCCAAGCAGTACCAGAAGCACAACCAGCAACAGAATGATAAACAGTTCGCGCAGTGACATCCCCGGCAGCTCTTTCGCTGCGATTTCGCTCTTCGCTTTACCGAAGTAGGCGCGATGCAGCATCGCCAGAGAGTAAACGGACGCGAATACCAGACCGAAGGTTGATACCACCGTAATGACCGGCACCACTTTAAAGCTGCCGAACAGGATCATAAATTCGCCAACGAAGTTACCGGTACCCGGCATCCCCAGCGTGGCCACAGCGAAGAACATCGACATCGCCGGCAGCCATTTAATTTTGCTCCACAGACCGCCCATCTGACGCATGTCGCGGGTGTGCAGGCGTTCATACAGCTGGCCACACAGGATAAAGAGACCCGCCGCCGACAGCCCGTGGGCAATCATCTGAATGATTGCGCCCTGGTACGCCAGCTGGCTGCCGGTGTAGATGGCAATCAGCACGAAGCCCATGTGGGACACAGAGGTATACGCGATCAGACGTTTGATGTCGTACTGCGTGAAGGCCATCCAGGCGCCGTAGAAGATACCGATCACACCGAGCCACATGGCAATTGGCGCAAACTCTGCGGAAGCATTCGGGAACAGCGGCAGCGCGAAACGCAGCAGACCGTAGGCCGCGGTTTTCAGCAAGATCCCTGCCAGGTCAACGGAACCCGCCGTTGGTGCCTGAGAGTGCGCATCCGGCAGCCAGCCGTGCAGCGGAACCACCGGCATTTTCACCGCAAACGCAATGAAGAAGCCCAGCATCAGCAGGTATTCCACGCCGTGCGACATTGGCGTCTTCAGCAGGTCCTGATAGTTGAAGGTCCAGACACCGGTCGCGTTATAGTGCACGAACACCAGCGCCAGGATGGCAATTAACATCACCAGACCGCTCGCCTGGGTATAGATGAAGAACTTGGTTGCCGCCGTGATACGCGTTTTACCGTCGGATGCCTTATGGCCCCACAGCGCGATCAGGAAGTACATCGGCACCAGCATCATCTCCCAGAAGAAGAAGAACAGGAACATGTCGATGGCCAGGAACACGCCGATCACGCCGCCGAGGATCCACATCAGGTTCAGGTGGAAGAAGCCCTGGTATTTTTGAATTTCTTGCCAGGAGCACAGTACCGCCAGAACGCCGAGGAGACCCGTCAGCACCACCATCAGCAGCGACAGGCCATCAATCGCCAGATGAATGGTTATGCCGAAACGCGGGATCCACGGCAGGATAAATTCAGACTGCCACTGCGGCAGGCCCGCAGACTGGGTCAGTGAATAGCCGCCCTGCAACCAAAGTTGCAGGCCAAGCGCAAGCGTCAATCCCATGGTGATCAGCGCAATCCAGCGCGGCATCTTCACGCCAAAGCGTTCGGTCTGCCAGCACAGAAACCCACCAATGAAGGGAATTAAGATTAGCCAGGGTAATAACATGGCGATTTTTATTCCTTTTTAAGGCCCCCGACAGGGGCCTGATTTTCAACGAATTTTTATAAATTCACTTATGAATCAACGCAGAACCATCAGCAGCGCCAGTACGACCACCGCGCCAATGCTCATTGATGCCACATACCAGCGCAGATAGCCGTTCTCGCTGAACAGCAGGCCTTTACCTGCAAAGCGGGAAAGGATCGCCGGGGTGTTCATCATCGCGTTCAGCGGATCGCGCTTGATAAGCCACGCAATGCCGAGGAACGGTTTCACGAAGATCATGTCATACAGCCAGTCGAAGCCCCACGCGTTGTACCACCAGGTGCCCAGCAGACGGCCCGGCGCACTGTTGGCAACCGCAGTTACCAGCGTACGTTTGCCCAGCCACAGCCATGCTGCAATCAGGATGCCCGCAATCGCGACCACGCCAGAGGTGATTTCAAGCGTCAGCACACGACCGTGCTCAAGCTCGGTGGTGCCCGGCAGAACACCCTGCAGCGGCGGCACAATCAGTGCGCCAACGAAGGTGGAGAGGACCATCAGCACAATCAGCGGCAGATGGTGGGTAATCCCCTTCCCTGCATGCGCGTGAATTTGTTCTTTTCCATGGAAGACGATGAAAATCATACGGAAGGTATACAGGGAGGTCATAAACGCACCGACCAGACCGGCAACCATCAGATTGATATGGCCATTCGCCATTGCTCCCGCCAGGATTTCGTCCTTACTGAAGAAGCCCGCGGTAATCAACGGCAGTGCCGCCAGCGCCGCGCCGCCCACCAGGAAGCAGGCATAAACCAGCGGAATGGACTTACGCAGCCCGCCCATCTTGAAGATGTTCTGCTCGTGGTGGCAGGCAAGGATCACCGAACCGGACGAGAGGAACAGCAGCGCTTTAAAGAACGCGTGCGTCATCAGATGGAAAATCGCCGCATCCCACGCCTGCACGCCCAGCGCCAGGAACATGTAGCCAATCTGGCTCATGGTGGAGTAGGCGAGAACGCGTTTGATGTCGGTCTGCACCAGCGCCGCAAAGCCTGCCAGCACCAGCGTAACCGCACCGACGATCCCCACCAGATGCAGGATCTCCGGGGTCATCAGGAACAGGCCGTGGGTACGGGCAATCAGGTAGACGCCCGCGGTAACCATGGTTGCGGCGTGGATCAGCGCGGAGACAGGCGTTGGGCCTGCCATCGCGTCTGCAAGCCAGGTCTGCAACGGCAGCTGTGCGGATTTACCTACCGCGCCGCCCAGCAGCATCAGGGTTGCCCACGTCAGCATGTTGTTACCGGCCTCGAAGTGCGCAGGTGCCAGTTCCACCATTTCGCGGAAGTTCAGCGTGCCCAGCTCGTTGTAGAGGATGAACAGCGCGAACGCGAGGAACACGTCACCCACACGGGTCACGACGAAGGCTTTCATTGCCGCTGCGCCATTCTTCGGATCGGTGTAGTAGAAACCGATCAGCAGATAGGAGCACAGGCCCACGCCTTCCCAGCCGAGATACATCAGCAGCAGGTTGTCGCCCAGCACCAGAATCACCATGCTGGCGATAAACAGGTTGGTGTAGGCGAAGAAGCGGGAGTAACCCTCTTCACCGCGCATATACCAGGAGGCGAACATGTGGATCAGGAAGCCGACGCCGGTAACCACCGAGAGCATGGTCAGGGAGAGGCCATCCAGCACCAGGCTGAAACCGATATTGAAATCGCCGACCGACATCCAGTTCCACAGTGGCAGGGTATACGCCTGCTTGCCGTTGTTAAGGAAGTCGATACCCGCATACGCGGTAACCAGCGCGGCCAGGCCGATGGAGCCAATGCCCACGGTCGCAGACAGATTTTCCGACCAGCGGCCGCGAGAAAACGCCAGCAGCAGGAAGCCAATCAACGGGAAAATAATGGTTAAGGCAAGCATGTTCATCCACGCAACTCACTTACTGAATCGATGTTCAGGTTCTGGCGGCGACGATGGAGCTGCAGCAACAGCGCCAGGCCAATACTCGCTTCTGCAGCCGCAAGGGTGATGGCGAGGATGTACATGACCTGACCATCGGTCTGGCCCCAGTAACTACCGGCGACCACGAAGGCCAGCGCGGCGGCGTTGATCATGATTTCCAGGCTAATCAGCATGAACAGCAGATTGCGGCGGATAACCAGACCGGTTAAGCCCAGCACGAATAAAATCGCTGCGAGGATCAGTCCGTGTTGTAAAGGGATCATGCGTGATCCTCCGTTTTTCTTTTCGCACGGTCGTCAGCACGGTTGCTCAGCACCTCGCCAGCGCGATCTTCACGACCGACATGGAATGCCACAACCAAACCTGCCAGCAGCAGCATGGAGGCCAGCTCAACGGCCAGAACATAAGGCCCGAACAGGGAGATCCCTACCGCTTTGGCGCTGATTGGCGTCCCGTCGATGCCCTGATCGTTGACGCCCAGAATGGCATACACGATCACCGCCAGCATGATGGCCGACAAAATTGCCGGACCAATCCAGACCTGCGGTTTTAACCACTGACGTTCCTGCTCAATTTCCGATCCACCGAGGTTCAGCATCATCACCACGAACACGAACAGCACCATAATGGCCCCGGCGTAGACGATGATTTCAAGCGCACCGGCGAAGTGTGCGCCCAGCGCAAAGAACACCCCAGAAATAGCCAGCAGCGAAATGATTAAATACAGCAGCGCATGCACCGGGTTGGTGTGCGTAATCACTCGCAGCGTAGCCAGGATGGCGATCAGGCCACAGATATAAAAAGCGAATTCCATTGCCCCTCTCCTTACGGTAACAGGCTCTTGACGTCGATAGGCTTGGCTTCGTTCTCTGCTTCGCCCTTATCTTTGCCGTCGATTGCCATACCCGCCATCCGGTAGAAGTTATATTCCGGGTATTTACCCGGACCGGAAATCAGCAGATCCTCTTTCTCGTACACCAGGTCCTGACGTTTGTATTCGCCCAGCTCGAAGTCCGGGGTCAACTGAATCGCCGTGGTCGGGCACGCTTCTTCACACAGACCGCAGAAGATGCAGCGTGAGAAGTTAATGCGGAAGAACTCCGGGTACCAGCGACCGTCTTTGGTCTCGGCTTTTTGCAGAGAGATACAGCCGACAGGACACGCTACCGCACACAGGTTACAGGCAACGCAACGCTCCGAACCGTCCGGATCGCGCGTCAGCACGATACGGCCACGGTAGCGCGGCGGCAGATAAACCGGCTCTTCTGGGTACATCTGGGTTTCACGTTTTGCAAACGCGTGCAGGCCGATCATCCAGATACTGCGTACCTGGGTGCCGAAGCCTACCAATAATTCTTTTAAGGTCATGGTCTAAAGCCCCTTATGGCTGCTGCCAGAGAATGACAGCCGCCGTTACCAACAAGTTGACGAGCGTCAGCGGCAGGCACACTTTCCAGCCGAAGGACATTACCTGGTCATAACGCGGACGCGGTAAGGACGCACGAATCAAAATGAACATCATCATAAAGAACGCGGTTTTCAGCGCGAACCAGATGAATGGCGGTAATAACGGGCCATGCCAGCCACCAAAGAACAGCGTTACCATCAGCGCAGAAATGGTGACGATACCGATGTACTCGCCCACGAAGAACAGACCGAACTTCATACCGGAATATTCAACGTGGTAACCATCGGCCAGTTCCTGCTCGGCTTCTGGTTGGTCAAACGGGTGACGGTGACACACCGCCACGCCCGCGATGGCAAAGGTAATAAAACCAAAGAACTGCGGGATCACGTTCCAGATGTCGGCCTGGTTGTTGACGATGTCGGTCATGTTAAATGAACCGGCCTGCGCCACCACGCCCATCAGGGAGAGACCCAGGAACACTTCATAGCTCAGCGTCTGGGCAGACGCACGCATCGCGCCCAGCAGGGAGTATTTGTTGTTACTGGACCAGCCCGCGAACAGCACCGCGTAAACCGCGAGGCCTGCCATCATCAGGAAGAACAGGATCCCGATGTTCAGATCCGCGACCACCCACGACGGGCTGACCGGAACGATAGCAAAGGCCAGCAGCAGCGAGGTGAAGGCGATCATCGGCGCAAGCGTAAAGATGACGCGATCCGAGAATTTCGGGATCCAGTCCTCTTTAAAGAACATCTTGATCATATCCGCGACCAGCTGGAGTGAACCACCCCAGCCCACACGGTTCGGTCCATAACGGTTCTGGAACAGACCGAGCAGACGACGTTCACCAAAGCTCATGAACGCACCGCAGGTGACGACCACCAGCAGAATGACAATCGCCTTCAGGATGCTCAGCAGAATGTCGATAAGATCCGGCGTTAACCAACTCATGCTTGTGCCTCCTGCAGATTATCGAGACGCGCGCCTGCCAGTACCGGCGCAATGCCTGGTAATCCCATCGGCAGACCCACCTGCCCTGCACTCAGACCGTCGGTGATAATCAGCGGCAGGCTGATCGTCTGGCCTTCATAGCTAAAGGAGATACGGGCGCCTGCGTTCACGCCAAGCTTCGCGGCATCAGCCGGGTTGAGCTTGATGTAAGGCTGCGGCATGCGGGTCTGGAACACCGGAGAACGCTGGGACATTTCGTCACTACCAAACAGATGGTAGTAAGGCGCGATACGCCAGTTACCCTCTTCCGCCTGGAAGCTTGCCGGAACAGCGGAGAAGAACTCGAGACCGGTTTCGCTTGCTTCGATCAGGCGCACGCCAGGATCGCCATGGCGCAGAGAGCCGCCCACTTCAGCCTGGAACTTGTTCCATGCCTGCGGGGAGTTCCAGCCTGGTGCCCAGGCAAACGGAATCTGCGAACGTGGCGCAGACGGCTGGTTGTTCCCTTCCATTGAGAAGGCGAACATGGTGTCTTTATCCTGCGGCTGACGCGGTTCGTGCACGCTGATGTTGGCACGCATCGCAGTACGGCCACTATAACGGTGCGGTTCACGGGCCAGCTTCTGGCCGCGAATGCGGAAGGAAGCATCCGGCGCCGCATCTTTGATGCCTGCCAGCTGCGGCAGGGCAGCTACGGCAGCATCGATCACGTCGTCGAGCTGGGTCCAGTCCACTTCACGACTCTGGACGGTGCTGTGCAGGGAGTGCAGCCAGCGCCAGCTTTCCAGCATCACGATGTTGGCATCGTAATAAGACGGATCGTAAACCTGGAAGAAACGCTGTGCGCGGCCTTCGTTGTTGATAACGGTACCGTCACTTTCCGCGAAGCTTGCCGCAGAGAGCACCAGATGCGCTTTGTCCATGATTGCCGTGCGCTGATGGTCGATAACCATCACCAGTGGCGCTTTGGAGAGGGCGGCATCGACGCGGGCAGCAGAAGCATGACGATGCAGATCGTTCTCAAGGACGATAACGGCATCAGCCGCACCGGATTCGAGTTCGCTCAGCGCCGCTTCCAGAGAACCGCCGCCAATCATTCCCAGACCCATGCTGTTTACCGCGCGGGCAATCATGGTTACGCCGACGTCTGCGCCACGGCCTTTCAGAGCTTTCGCAACGTTAGCTGCAGCCTGAACGACCTCAACGCTACCGGCATTCGTACCGGTTACAATCAGCGGTTTCTTCGCACCGGCCAGCGCCTGTACGATCACATCGATCTTGTTCTGCAGGTCACGATCCAGGCCTTCAACCGCCGGGGCGCTGTTGTCCAGCGCATGGGCAATCGCAAAGCCAAGACGCGCCTGATCTTCAACCGGCGCGCAGTAGGTCCACGCCGCGATATCATCCAGACGAGTGTTATCGATATTAGTGACAAACAGCGGGTGTTTAGCACGCTGACCGATATTCATGATCGCCGCAATCTGCCAGTCAGCCACTTTCTGGGCCGCTGCCATTTCGCGCGCTTTGCCTTTCACCGCCTGACGAACCGCCAGCGCAACGCGGGCGCCGGTCTGGGTTAAATCTTCACCCAATACCAGAACCGCATCATAAGATTCGATTTCGCGCAGCGCAGGGGTATGAATACCGCCTTCGCGCAGCACTTTCAGTACCAGCTGCAGACGTTCCTGCTCGCCCTGAGCGATACCGGTGTAGAAGTTATCCGCACCCACCAGCTCACGCAGCGCAAAGTTGCTTTCAACGCTGGCGCGCGGGGAGCCAATACCGATCACTTTCTTCGACTGGCGCAGAATATCTGCTGCACCCTGCATCGCCTGCTCGGCGTTAAGGGTGATCAGGTCATCGCCACGGCGCTGAACCGGCTGACGCGGACGGTCTTTCAGGTTCACATAGCCATAGCCGAAACGACCACGGTCGCAGAGGAAGTAGTGGTTTACGGTACCGTTGTAACGGTTTTCGATACGACGCAGTTCGCCGTAGCGCTCACCCGGGCTGGTGTTACAGCCGAGAGAGCACTGCTGGCAAATACTTGGCGCAAACTGCATGTCCCACTTACGGTTGTAACGCTCGGAGTGCGTTTTATCGGTGAAGACGCCGGTCGGGCAGATTTCGACCAGGTTGCCGGAGAACTCGCTCTCCAGCACGCCGTCTTCCGGACGACCGAAGTAGACGTTGTCATGTGCGCCATACACGCCCAGATCTTCGCCGTCGGCATAATCTTTGTAGTAACGCACGCAGCGGTAGCAGGCGATGCAGCGGTTCATTTCATGCGAGATGAACGGCCCCAGATCCTGGTTGCGGTGGGTACGTTTGGTAAAGCGATAGCGACGGAAGCTGTGCCCGGTCATCACGGTCATATCCTGAAGATGGCAGTTACCGCCCTCTTCACACACCGGACAATCGTGCGGGTGGTTGGTCATTAACCACTCCACCACGCTTTCGCGGAACTGTTTGGCTTCCGCGTCGTCGATAGAAATAAAGGTTCCTTCGGTGGCTGGTGTCATACACGACATCACCAGGCGACCACGCGTGTCTTCCGCGTTTTGATATTGCTTCACCGCACACTGGCGGCAAGCACCGACGCTCCCCAGCGCCGGATGCCAGCAAAAATACGGAATATCAAGGCCGAGGGACAGACAAGCTTCTAGCAGGTTGTCCGCGCCGTTGACCTCGTATTCTTTGCCGTCTACATGAATCGTAGCCATTAGCATGCTTCCAGTTGGCTCGAATTAACTTCGAGCGTTAATCAAAATTCTTCGTCGTTACCAGCGCGCTTTCAGCAGGTTCGGCTGAATACCATTAATCAAATGGGTATTGCTGAACGGCTGCTTGATGCCTGCTTCGAATTCGTCGCGGAAATATTTAATTGCGCTTTGCAGTGGCTCAACGGCACCTGGCGCATGCGCACAGAAGGTTTTACCCGGCCCTAAGAATCGACACAGTTGCTCAAGTGTCTCGATATCGCCAGGCTGGCCTTCGCCACGCTCAATAGCACGCAGGATCTTCACGCTCCACGGCAGACCGTCACGACATGGCGTACACCAGCCGCAGGACTCACGGGCGAAGAACTCTTCCAGGTTACGCACCAGCGACACCATGCCGATCTCGTGGTCGACGGCCATCGCCAGCGCCGTACCCAGACGGCTGCCTGCTTTACCAATGCTTTCGAATTCCATCGGCAGATCAAGGTGGGCTTCGGTCAGGAAGTCTGTCCCTGCCCCACCCGGCTGCCAGGCTTTGAATTTCAGGCCATCGCGCATGCCACCCGCGTAGTCTTCAAGAATTTCGCGTGCGGTGGTGCCAAACGGCAGTTCCCACAGGCCCGGGTTTTTCACGCGGCCCGAGAAGCCCATCAGCTTGGTGCCGGCATCTTTACTGGTCGAGATGCCCTGGTACCACGCCACGCCGTTATCAAGGATAGCCGGAACGTTGCACAGGGTTTCGACGTTGTTTACACAGGTCGGTTTACCCCACACGCCGGAGCTCGCCGGGAACGGCGGCTTGGAACGCGGGTTCGCACGGCGTCCTTCCAGAGAGTTAATCAGCGCGGTCTCTTCACCGCAGATATAACGCCCGGCGCCAGTGTGCACGAACAGTTCGAAGTCAAAACCGGTGCCCAGAATGTTTTTACCAAGCAGGCCCGCCTCGGTGGCTTCGGCAATCGCGCGGCGCAGGTTCTCTGCCGCTTCGATGTACTCGCCGCGCAGGAAGATGTAACCGCGGTAGGCTTTCAGCGCGAAGGCGGAGATCAGCATGCCTTCCACCAGCAGGTGCGGCAGCTGCTCCATCAGCAGGCGATCTTTGTAGGTGCCCGGCTCCATTTCATCGGCATTACACAGCAGGTAACGGATGTTCATGGATTCGTCTTTTGGCATCAGGCTCCACTTCAGTCCGGTGGAAAAGCCTGCACCGCCGCGCCCTTTCAGGCCAGCGTCTTTCACAGCGTTGACGATCTCATCAGGCGCCATGCCGCCCAGCGCTTTACGTGCGCCGGAATAGCCGTTTTTGCTCTGATATTCATCAAGCCATACCGGCTGTTTGTCATCGCGCAGACGCCAGGTCAGCGGATGCGTTTCAGCAGTACGCATTACGGTTTTCATTTGTACTGCTCCAGCAGGTCAGGAATCGCTTCCGGCGTCACATGAACGTGAGTATCCTCATCGATCATCATCGCCGGCCCCTTGTCGCAGTTACCCAGGCAGCAGGTTGGCAGCAGGGTAAAACGCCCATCAAAGGTGGTCTGTCCCGGCTTAATATCGAGTTTTTTCTCGATAGCGGCCTGGATCCCCTGATAACCAGTGATATGGCATACCACGCTGTCGCAATAGCGGATCACATGACGGCCAACCGGCTGGCGGAAGATCTGACTGTAGAACGTTGCCACGCCTTCGACGTCGCTTGCCGGAATACCCAGCACGTCCGCGATAGCATAGATTGCTCCATCTGGCACCCAACCACGCTGTTTCTGAACGATTTTCAGCGCTTCAATGGACGCCGCACGCGGGTCTTCGTAGTGATGCATCTCATGCTCAATCGCAGCACGTTCTGCGGCACTCAGCTCAAAAGCCTCGGTTTGTGGTTGTTGATTCTCGTGCATAATTAGCGGTCCACGTCTGACATAACAAAATCGATACTACCCAGATACACAATCAGGTCAGAGACCAGACTGCCGCGAATGGCGGACGGGATTTGCTGCAGGTGCGCAAAGCTCGGCGTACGGATACGCGTACGGTAGCTCATGGTGCTGCCGTCGCTGGTCAGGTAATAACTGTTGATCCCCTTGGTCGCTTCGATCATCTGGAAGGATTCGTTGGCCGGCATCACCGGACCCCACGAAACCTGCAGGAAGTGCGTGATCAAGGTTTCGATATGTTGCAGCGTGCGCTCTTTCGGTGGCGGCGTCGTCAGCGGGTGATCCGCCTTGAACGGGCCTTCCGGCATGTTGTTGAGGCACTGCTCAAGGATACGCAGACTCTGACGCAGCTCTTCCACTTTCAGCATTACGCGGGTGTAGCAGTCGGACACGCCGCCGCCAACCGGTACTTCAAAGTCGAAGTTTTCGTAGCCAGAGTAAGGACGGGCTTTACGCACGTCGAAATCAATACCGGTTGCACGCAGGCCAGCACCGGTGGTGCCCCACTCCAGCGCCTCTTTCGCGCCATAAGCGGCAACGCCTTTCGAACGGCCAATCAGGATCGAGTTACGCAGTGCGGCTTTCTCGTATGACGCCAGACGTTTTGGCATCCAGTCGAGGAACTCACGCAGCAGACGATCCCAGCCGCGCGGCAGGTCGTGCGCCACACCGCCGATACGGAACCAGGCCGGGTGCATACGGAAGCCTGTAATCGCTTCCACCAGATCATAAATTTTCTGACGGTCGGTAAAGGCGAAGAACACCGGGGTCATCGCACCAACGTCCTGGATAAACGTGGAGATGTACAGCAGGTGGCTGTTGATACGGAACAGCTCAGACAGCATCACGCGGATCACGTCAACGCGTTCCGGCACTTTAATGCCGGCCAGTTTTTCAACCGCCAGCACGTAAGGCATTTCGTTCACGCAGCCGCCGAGGTACTCGATACGGTCGGTGTACGGAATGTAGCTGTGCCAGGACTGACGTTCGCCCATCTTCTCTGCGCCACGGTGGTGATAGCCCACGTCTGGCACACAGTCGACAATCTCTTCGCCGTCGAGCTGAAGAATAATACGGAATGCACCGTGCGCAGACGGGTGGTTCGGACCGAGGTTGAGGAACATGAAGTCCTCGTTTTCGGTGCCGCGCTTCATGCCCCAGTCTTCCGGCTTGAAGGTCAGCGCTTCCATCTCCAGATCCTGCTTGGCTTTGGTCAGCTCAAACGGATCGAATTCGGTGGCGCGCGCCGGATAATCTTTACGCAGCGGGTGACCGGTCCACGTCGGCGGCATCATGATGCGCGTCAGGTGCGGGTGGCCATCGAAAGTCATGCCAAACATTTCCCAGGTCTCACGCTCATACCAGTTAGCGTTCGGGAACAGTTTGGTGACGGTCGGCAGATGCATGTCGTTTTCAGACAATGCCACCTTGAGCATGATATCCGTATTACGGTCTATTGAGATCAGGTGGTAGAAAACGGAAAAATCCGCCGCGGGTAAACCGTGGCGGTGCGTACGCAGTCGCTCATCCATGCCGTGCAGGTCAAACAGCATGACGTAAGGTTTAGGTAGTTTCTTTAGGAAATCAACCACTTCCAGTAATTGCTCACGCTTCACCCAAACAACGGGTACCCCGGTACGGGTGGCCTGAACAGTAAAGGCATCCGGCCCAAAACGGTTGCGCATTTCGCCAATGACCGGGTCATCGAGATGATCCCGTGTTTGCCAGGCGGCGTCTTGCGCGGTTAAGTCGGTCATAGTGTTCACCATTGCAAATGGTCCGTGGTGACTGTCGGGCGTGGCTTCGCGCTATTTGAATAGTGATATGCGAAGGTTATCTCCAGCCCACAGGCGCAAATTAAATTTCGTCTGGTGTACGCAGGTTGGTGACGGCAATACGTTCGCCGCGTTTACGCTCGCGCTCAGACTGCATGTTAGCGCGGTACACGCCCTGATCGCCCACAACCCAGGAGAGCGGACGGCGTTCTTTGCCAATCGACTCCTGCAGCAGCATCAGGGCCTGCATGTAGGCCTCAGGACGCGGTGGGCAGCCCGGGATGTAAACGTCCACCGGAATGAACTTGTCTACGCCCTGCACGACGGAATAGATGTCGTACATGCCGCCAGAGTTAGCACAAGCGCCCATGGAGATAACCCATTTTGGCTCAAGCATCTGGTCATAAAGGCGCTGAATGACCGGCGCCATTTTGGTAAAGCAGGTCCCCGCCACCACCATCAGGTCAGCCTGACGCGGGGAGGCACGCAGTACTTCTGCACCAAAACGCGCAACGTCATGCACCGCAGTGAATGACGTCACCATTTCAACGTAGCAGCAAGAAAGACCGAAGTTATACGGCCAGATTGAGTTCTTGCGTCCCCAGTTGACCATATCGTGCATGGCATTCTCGAGCTTGCCCATGTACACGCTTTTGTTGACTTCTTGCTCCAGGGGGTCGGTTACGATCTCCTGCTTTTGCAGGGGGTAACGGTCATTCTCACCGTTAGGATCTATGCGGGTGAGCGTATAATCCATCTTATTGCCTCGCTGTTACTGCTGACGATTAGAGATACTGTTTCCCGGGTTGGCACGTTCACGGCGTGAGCGTACAGGTGTCCAGTCCAGCGCGCCGATACGCACCAGATAAACCAGACCGGCCAGTAACACTAAAATGAAAATTGCGGCCTCGACAAAGCCTACCCAACCACTTTCGCGGATAGAGACAGACCATGCGAACAGGTAAAGCGCTTCCACGTCGAAGATGACGAAGAACATGGCCACCAGATAGAATTTGGCAGACAGGCGTAAACGCGCGGTACCTACCGAATCGATACCCGATTCGAATGGCGTGTTTTTGTGCCTTGCGCGGGCGCGACCGCCCAGGAACCAGCCGCCGACAAGCATCAGGCAGCACAGGCCAATGGCAACGATAAGAAAGATTGCGAATGCCCAGTGATGAGCGATGACTTCTGTGGATGTTGACATACTCATTGCTTACTCATCAAAAGTGATACCTGTAAACCCTGCTCTTACTGGCAGATGGGCATCACATCGATTCATGGGGAGGAACAAATAACCGTACACTAACTGTCGAAAATGAGACATAGACAGCAAAATGATGAGGTTTTTTACTCCTTTCTATAACCTTTTGTCAACTTTAACAAAAGTTTCTTCACATTAAATTACATCGTTCGATCTTCATTAACATTTAATGCCCTTTTCCCCTCACGAGGCGTGAGGCGTGTTCCTGCGTTAGGGTGTTGAATCGTGTCCGTAATGTATTAATGCCAAGATTACCCTCTTAGTTTGACAGGATTTGCCGCTGATTCCTCCCCCCAAAGAGGAGTATTTTCTTGATCTGTGACACGCTTTTGTTAATTCAATCAAAAAAACGGCAACATCTTTGCTGCTTTTTTAACATGACCATTGACATTGTACGGAGAGAAGCGCGTGGGGCAACCCAGACAGGGCGAATGACCATGCCATTGATAAACATGATTATTAATTGCAACTTAAGCCAAACCACTGGGACCAGATGATAAAAAAGAACCACTGGGCCGCAAATGAGCCTCAGTGATTCTTTTTTTGCAGAAGCAATTTGTTACCGAAATATTAGCGATTCGCTTACTCGAAATCGCGCTCGGTTACCAGGGAGTCATCCCCCCCTTCCGGGGTAACATTATTGTACTGCCACGGATTATGGTAGTTATCCATCGCCGTGAAAATGGTCTGCGCCAGCTCGTTGTTGCTCAACGGGTTATGGCAGAGCATGTACTCCGTGTCAGGCAGCTGTGGCAATCCGTCCGCTTTACCTAATACGCGTAAGTCGGGACTCATCATCTCAACCGGGCGAGCGGTCACCCCAAGCCCCGCTTTTACTGCGGCGCGCACGGCAGGCAACGTGGAGGCCACGTACGCGAGTCGCCAGGGGATATTAGCGGCAGTGAGCGTGGATAACACGATATCGCGGAACGGACTGGGATCGTCCAGCAGAACCAGCGGTACGGGCTCACCGCGCTGTAACACAAACTCAGCAGCACTGTACCAGTGGGTCGGCGAGGTGCGCAGCGTCAGACAATCAAACTGCCCGGCACGGTGCGTGGTCACCACCAGATCGACTTCCTGTTCCTGAAGCATATCAACCATAAACGCGTTGCGCTTTACCCTGACATCCAGCGCAAGTTTCGGATAAACCGAACTGATGCGGTTGAGCAGGAACGGCAGAATGGTATCGGCGGACTCATCCGAAGCGCCTAAGGTTAAGACACCCTGCAGATTACTAAACATTAATGACGTACATGCTTCGTCATTAAAACGAAGAATTTTTCGGGCATAGCCCAGCAGCTGAATACCGTGTTCAGTTAACAGCTTATTGCGGCCATGACGGGCAAAAAGCTCTTTACCGACCAGTTGCTCCAGTCGTTGCATTTGTTGACTGACCGCAGATTGGGTACGGCAAACTGCCGCCGCCGCAGCAGCAAAGGTGTTCAGATCGGCGACCGCAACAAAGGTTCTCAGCAGATCGAGGTCGAGATTCAGTATCGGACGATTTGCAATATTCATGTCTTTTCACTTACAGGTTACTCGCGCGGAGCTGCCCCGAGGTTAAGCTGTGTGCGTAAAAGTAAAACAGTTCCTTCTGAACAAAACCCTCTGACGTCCCGGTCTGGCAGTGTGCCTGCATAAAGTAATCGTGCTGGGTATATCAGCGGTCAGAAACAACTTATCTGACGATATTTTTATTCTCAACAACACTCGAGATATATAAATGCTTGCTGGATAATGTAAATGCCGTAAAGGAACAGCATTTCCAGCGCCAACTTTATCGCAGTAAAGGCTACGCAGCAATGGTATTGCTTAACTTAGCAAGGCAGAGATAATTCTAGCAATAACAAGAAACTAATAAAAGGAACGACAGCGAGGCCAGCAACGGCTTCTTGCCCCGCCTGTCCTTGTGCGACATCTTAACCCAAATCCCTTTTGTTTATAAGCCTTATCGCCTCTTATCTGATTTAACCTGATTGATAACTGGCTAAACTAATTTAATTTATATTAACGAAAGTTGCGAATTCATATTTATTAAGAAATAAATAATATTTTAATCAGGACTTATTGATTAATAATGCTTAACATTATTTTCAAACGCGTAACGTTTATTTAAAACGCGTTTTTAGATTACGCGTCACGCTCGCTTCAGCTTTTACGAAAGATTACTACCAGAAACTGTAGCACCGCCGCGGTAAATCGCCCGGCCCGCACCATTTTTACAGTGAAAAATCCACAATAAACCACACTAATCAAAACATTCAACCACAAGATCGTCGGGACCCGGCATGGAAAATCCATGTTAACGAAAAATACAGATAAAAATATTACCTGTAGTTTAACAGTATGCACAAAATGTTCTCCTGTTTACGCTTCAAAACCGGGCGATGCAGGAGTACATTGTTTCGTGCTGACTTCCACGGCAGGAAGTAGCAATAACAGCGAAAAGGTTAAAGGTTCATGTCACCCATCGAAAAATCCAGTAAGTTAGATAACGTTTGTTACGACATTCGTGGCCCGGTTCTTAAAGAGGCAAAACGCCTTGAAGAAGAAGGCAATAAAGTTCTTAAACTTAATATCGGCAACCCGGCGCCATTTGGTTTTGATGCACCGGATGAAATTCTGGTTGATGTGATCCGCAACCTGCCGACAGCGCAAGGCTACAGCGACTCGAAAGGTCTCTACACGGCGCGTAAAGCGATCATGCAGCACTATCAGGCGCGCGGCATGCGCGATGTGACGGTTGAAGATATCTATATCGGCAACGGTGTCTCTGAGTTGATCGTTCAGTCGATGCAGGCCCTGCTGAACAGCGGCGACGAAATGCTGGTGCCTGCACCGGATTATCCGCTGTGGACCGCCGCAGTATCGCTCTCCAGCGGTAAAGCGGTTCATTACCTGTGTGATGAATCGGCAGGCTGGTTCCCTGACCTGGACGATATTCGCGCCAAAATCACGCCGCGTACCCGCGGTATCGTGATCATTAACCCTAACAACCCTACCGGCGCAGTCTACTCAAAAGAGCTGCTGCTGGAGATTGTCGAGCTGGCCCGTCAGCATAATCTGATCATCTTTGCCGACGAGATTTACGACAAGATCCTGTACGACGCTGCGCAGCACCACTCTATTGCCGCTCTGGCACCGGACCTGCTGACCGTCACCTTTAACGGTCTGTCCAAAACCTACCGTGTCGCGGGCTTCCGCCAGGGCTGGATGGTACTGAACGGGCCGAAGAAACACGCGAAAGGCTATATCGAAGGGCTGGAAATGCTCTCCTCTATGCGCCTGTGCGCAAACGTCCCGGCACAGCACGCCATCCAGACGGCGCTGGGCGGGTATCAGAGCATCAGTGAATTTATCGTGCCTGGCGGGCGTCTGTATGAGCAACGTAACCGCGCGTGGGAACTGATTAACGACATTCCGGGCGTCTCCTGCGTGAAGCCGAACGGTGCGCTGTACATGTTCCCGAAAATCGACATCAAGCGCTTCAATATCTTTGATGACCAGAAGCTGGTGCTCGACTTCCTGCTGCAGGAAAAAGTGCTGCTGGTGCAAGGCACTGCGTTTAACTGGCCATGGCCGGATCATGTCCGTATTGTGACGCTCCCGCGTGAAGATGAGCTGGAAATGGCCATCAGCCGGTTCGGTCGCTTCCTCGGTGGATACCATCAGTAACAGGATAATCGGGCTGCCAATGGCAGCCCGATTTGCATCTCGCCTCCCCTCCCCTCACAATCAAACCTCGCTGTGCAAGACAAAAGGTAACTTATGAGTCAGAGTCATTTTTTCGCCCATCTTTCCCGCCTGAAACTTATCAACCGCTGGCCGCTGATGCGCAACGTACGCACCGAGAACGTCTCTGAACACAGCCTGCAGGTGGCGATGGTGGCCCACGCGCTGGCGGCGATTAAAAACCGCAAGTTCAACGGTCAGGCCAACGCCGAACGTATTGCCCTGCTGGCGATGTACCATGATGCCTCAGAAGTGCTGACCGGCGATCTGCCGACCCCGGTCAAATACTTCAATTCGCAAATTGCGCAGGAGTACAAAGCGATCGAAAAAATCGCCCAGCAAAAACTGGTGGAGATGGTACCGGAAGAGCTGCGCGATATCTTTGAGCCCCTAATCGATGAGAACAGCTATAGCGAAGAAGAGCGCGCAATTGTTAAGCAGGCCGATGCCCTGTGCGCCTATCTGAAGTGTCTGGAAGAGCTCTCTGCCGGTAATCACGAATTTTTGCTGGCCAAATCCCGGCTGGAAAAAACGCTCGACGCGCGGCGCAGTGAGGAGATGGACTACTTTATGCAGGTCTTCGTTCCCAGCTTCCAGCTGTCGCTGGATGAGATCAGCCAGGATTCATCTTTATAGGTTGTTGCCCGGAAGCCGGGCAACGCCCTTAAAACGGGAACAGCACCGGTATCAAGATCACGCATACCACCATCACCAAAAAGGTGAAAGGCACGCCAAGCTTCACAAAGTCGCTAAAGGTATACTTACCCGGTCCCAGTACCAGCGTATTGACGGGCGATGAGACCGGCGTCATAAAGGCCGCAGACGCGGCCATCGCGACCATCATGGCGAACGGATAGGGCGAGACGCCCATGGATTTCGCCATCGCCAGCGCGATGGGTGCCATCAGCACTGCGGTCGCCGTATTTGAGATAAACAGCCCGATGGTGGCGCACATCACGAACAGGCAGATCAGCATCATATAAGGGCCGTAGCCGCCGCCCAGATCCATCAACCCTTTCACCACCAAATCCACACCGCCGGTTTTTTGCAGTGCCAGCGCGAAGGGCATCATGCCGACGATCAGAATGATGCTCGGCCAGTGAATCGCCTTATAGGCACTTTCGGCATCGATACAGCGAAACTTGCCCATCAGCAGGCAGGCAATGATAGCGGCGACGGGATTGGGAATTTCATCCGTCAGCATCAGGGCGACCATCAGCACCAGACAAAAAATGGCGTGCGGTGCCTGGCTATGGGCCGGAGACGCGTCACTCACCTCAATGGGTAAATTGAGCACCACAAAGTCGCGCCCCGCCTGTCCCAGCTGGCCGATCAGTTTCCAGTTACCCACCACGAGGAAAATGTCCCCCAGTTGCAGAGGCTCGTCGACCACTGCCCCCTCCAGCGCTACGCCGTCACGTTTTAATCCCACCACGTTCAGGCCATAGCGGGTACGAAAGCCGATTTCGCGCATCGTCTTGCCGAGCAGTTCAGATTCGGGGATCAGCGAGACTTCAGCCATGCCGACGTCCAGCGCCTGATCGGAGAAGTACTCGCCGCGCAGCACCATCGGTTCCAGAAGCTGCTCGCTGCAAAATTCGCGCAGGTCGACATCCGCCGATGACATATCAATTAGCAGCACGTCCCGGGCGCGGAACTCGGATACGCCGTTCACATTGACGATAACCCGGCGGAATCGACGCCAGCGCTCGACGCCAATAACGTTAGCGCCGTAGCGTTCGCGCAGCTTGAGATCGTCCAGCCGCTGACCAATCATCGGCGAGCCAGGACGGATAGCGAGGCGACGGGCCCGCCCGGTCAGACGATACTCTTTAATCAAATCGCGGAAGGTGCGCCGCTTCCAGCCATCGCGGGATTTATCCTGCCCCTCACTTTTCAGGGCAAAGCGGGTCAGCAGCATATAGACAATGCCCATCGCCAGAATCACCAGCCCCAGCGGGGTGACACTAAAAAAGCTGAACCCTTGCAGGCCTTCGCGCAGCAGCTCGCTGTTGACCACCAGGTTCGGCGGCGTCGCCACCAGGGTCATCATGCCGCTGATAAGCCCGGCAAAGCTCAGCGGCATCATCAGGCGCGACGGCGAGATTTGCATCCGCATCGAAACGCTCAGCACCACGGGAATAAAGATCGCCACCACCCCGGTAGAGCTCATAAAAGCCCCCAACCCAGCGACGGTCAGCATCAGATAAACCAACATTTTGGTTTCGCTGCTGCCCGCCACCTTCACCAGCCAGGCACCCATACTGGTTGCCACGCCAGTACGCACCAGCCCGTCGCCGATGATAAACAGCGCAGCAATAAGAATAACGTTGGGATCGCTAAAACCGGAAAAGGCTTCCGGGAGCGTCAGGGTGCCGCTGAGGACAAAGGCCACGATCACCAGCAGCGCCACGGCGTCCATGCGCACTTTGCCGGTCGCAAAAAGGAGGATAGCGATGAGCAGCAAGCTCAACACCCAGGTAAGTTCACCGTTCAAAACAGGTCCTTGTCAGAAAAGAGTGCGAGAAATAGTGCCATAAAAAAGCCCCAGCAATGTGGGGCTACATCATGTGATTACACTTTCCGCGTGACGGTTACATTCCCGTCGGCGGAACGGCTTACCGCCAGCGCCTCCAGCGTGGTCAGTACAAAGTCGGCTTCATCCAGACGTGGGGAGTCGGCGGGCACATTAACGGCGATAACGTGGCTTCCGGCATTGAGGCCTGCCAGCACCCCGGCAGCGGCGTCTTCGACAACGACGCACGCTTCAGGGGCCAGCCCCAGCAGCTCTGCGCCCAGTAAAAAAGCGTCCGGCTCAGGCTTACCGCGCTTCACGCGTTCAGCGGTAACAAACACTTCTGGCATCGGCAACCCTGCGGCCTTGTGGCGCGCATGGGCCACAGGAACAGAGCCGGAGGTGACGATGGCCCACGGGATCGCGCTTTCATTGAGGTGTCTGAGCAGCGCCAGCGCCCCCGGCAGCGCGGTAATGCCGTCGGTATCGGTGGCCTCGATTTGCTCCAGCCAGCGAAACTCCGCCTGGATATCCGCTTCACTTCGTCCGGATAAGAAGTGCCGTAAAGAGGTTATGGCCTGTTTGCCATGGATAAAATTCAGCACGTCCTGATGGTCGATGCCATGTCTGTCGGCCCAGTGGCACCAGGAGCGTTCTACAACTGGCAGGGAATCCACCAGCGTACCGTCCAGATCAAACAGAAAACCTTTACACTGCACATCAACCTCCGTCAGGCATTAATAATTTGTTGGATCTCGTTGCTGCTCAAATGGTACTGGCGCGGACAGGCGTGCCATGCGCTAAGCATGCGCTGATACTTATCCCACATCGGCGTCTGGGCATTAAAGCCATGCGTACCGGCATCAAAATGGGTATAGCGCCCTTCCACGTTCACCATAAAGCGCACATAGCTCAGGTAGCGGGATTCGGTAGCCGCGTCATAGCCGAGGAAGGTCACGCGACGTTCATCAATGGTCTGGGCATCTTTCAGGTTCGCCCACGACACATGCAGCGCGTGATACATCTCCATAATGTCGATCACGGTGCGACAGGTCTCTTCTTTCAGCTCACCAAACTCGCGATCCAGCTCGCGCATCTGTAATCCAAAGCCACGTTCGACGATAGTCTGCAGGCGGCGATAGCGCTCGGCGTTGTCGGGATCAAGCATAGTCATCATTTTGTACTGATTAGACAAAATCAGACGTTGAGCGTGGGTCATTTCCATCTTTCGACTCCTGTTGCGCAATGCAGCATTAAAAAAAGACACGGTAACGGTTTGTTACTGTGCCTTTTTTTTGTGACCGTTTCGATGATCAATCACAAGTCATCGAGGAATGTTTTATCAAGTTGGTTAAATGCCCGCTTAAGGGTGTCGGCCAGCGCCTGGTAATCCGGTTTGCCTTCTACCGGCGCGAGGGCCTGGCCTGCATCCTGCAACCGGCCACGGACTTCATAAAACCAGTTTAAAACGGTGGGCGGCAACGGGGTGACGGAGCGTTTACCCAGCCACCATAATCCCTGCATCGGCAGACTCAGGGCAAACAAGGCGGTGGCGACCGCCGGCCCCAGCTGACCGCCCAGGGCTATCTGCCAGCACAGGGTAAAGATGGCGATCGGCGGCATCAGGCGAATCGCATAACGGGTGGCGCGAATCGCGCGGTTTTCAATAAAGACGGGCGCCAGGCGCTTTTCCATTGGCCACGTCTTCGAATAGTGCTGTCCACGACGAAACAGACTAAAGAAGCTCACGGAAGGGTTCACGGGTGTCGACATGGCTTACCTCAACTTCACATATAAAAATTAAAAAATTCGTGCAAATCCACAACTGGTCATGACAACGTTCAAAAACTTTTGTCAGCGCTACCCAGTATCGGGTATCCTGTGCCGGTCTGCAAAGGCCTTAGGCGAGAATCGTTAACTCGTCAAATTATCGCACATTATGCCATTGCCGGAAAAATGCGCAAAATGGCATAAAATCATATGTATTCCTTTCGTCATGCCGAAATGTACTTCCGGCATGATGTTAATCATAAATGTCAGCCTGATCTTGCGTTACGCTTTAAGACTCACTGACGTTTTTTTAGCCACGTATCAATAATAGGTACTTCCATGTCGAGTAAGTTAGTACTGGTTCTGAACTGCGGTAGCTCCTCACTGAAATTCGCCATCATCGATGCGCTCAACGGTGAAGAGTACCTCTCTGGTTTGGCCGAATGTTTCCATCTTCCTGAAGCACGTCTCAAGTGGAAAATGGACGGCAGCAAACAAGAAGCGGCTTTAGGTGCAGGCGCCGCTCACAGTGAAGCGCTGAACTTTATCGTTAACACTATTCTGGCACAAAAACCAGAACTGTCCGCTCAGCTGACCTCTATCGGTCATCGTATCGTTCATGGTGGCGAGAAGTACACCAAATCTGTAATCATCGATGAAACCGTGATTCAGGGTATCAAAGATGCAGCGCCATTTGCACCGCTGCACAACCCGGCTCACCTGATCGGTATCACCGAAGCGCTGAAATCCTTCCCGCATTTAAAAGACAAAAACGTGGCCGTGTTCGACACTGCGTTCCACCAGACTATGCCGGAAGAGTCTTACCTGTACGCCCTGCCGTACAACCTCTACAAAGAGCACGGCGTGCGCCGCTACGGCTTCCATGGCACCAGTCACTACTATGTGACTCAGGAAGCCGCGAAAATGCTGAACAAGCCAGTTGAAGAAGTGAACATCATTACTTGTCACCTGGGTAACGGCGGTTCCGTTTCTGCTATCCGTAACGGCGAATGTGTTGATACCTCCATGGGTCTGACCCCACTGGAAGGCCTGGTAATGGGCACCCGTACCGGTGACATCGATCCAGCGATCATCTTCTTCCTGCACGACAACCTGGGCATGAGCGTTGACCAGATCAACACCATGCTGACCAAAGAGTCTGGCCTGCTGGGTCTGACCGAAGTCACCAGCGATTGCCGTTACGTTGAAGACAACTACGCGTCTAAAGAAGATGCGAAGCGTGCAATGGACGTTTACTGCCACCGCCTGGCAAAATACATCGGCTCTTACACTGCGCTGATGGACGGTCGTCTGGACGGGATCGTATTCACCGGTGGTATCGGCGAGAATGCAGCAATGGTACGCGAGCTGTCCCTGGGCAAACTGGGCGTGCTGGGCTTTGATGTTGACCACGAACGTAACCTGGCCGCGCGCTTTGGTAAGTCTGGCTTCATCAACAAAGAAGGTACCCGCCTCGCGATGGTTATCCCAACCAACGAAGAGCTGGTTATCGCGCAAGACGCAAACCGTCTGACTGCCTGATTCCACACCGCCAGCCATGCTGGCGGTGCTGTTTTGTCGCCCGCCCGTTTTGGGCGGTAACGAAAGAGGATAAATCGTGTCCCGTACTATTATGCTAATCCCGACCGGAACCAGCGTAGGCCTGACCAGCGTCAGCCTCGGCGTGATCCGTGCGATGGAACGCAAAGGCGTTCGTCTGAGCGTGTTTAAGCCAATTGCGCAACCACGTGCTGGTGGCGATGCTCCCGATCAGACCACCGCGATTATTCGCGCAAACTCGACTCTGCCAGCCGCTGAACCGCTGAAAATGAGTCACGTTGAGTCTCTGCTCTCCAGCAACCAGCAAGACGTGCTGATGGAAGAGATCATCGCCAACTATCACGCTAACGCACAGGATGCGGAAGTGGTGCTGGTTGAAGGTTTGGTACCGACGCGCAAGCATCAGTTTGCCCAGTCTCTGAACTTCGAAATCGCCAAGACGCTGAACGCAGAAATCGTGTTCGTGATGTCCCAGGGTACCGATACCCCGGAACAGCTGAAAGAGCGTATTGAGCTGACCCGCAGCAGCTTCGGCGGCGCGAAAAACGCCAACATCACCGGCGTTATCGTGAACAAGCTGAACGCACCGGTTGATGAGCAAGGCCGTACCCGTCCTGACCTGTCCGAGATTTTCGACGACTCTTCCAAAGCGAAAGTGGTGAAAATTGATCCGGCTAAACTGCAGGAATACAGTTCTCTGCCAGTTCTGGGCGCAGTGCAGTGGAGCTTCGATCTGATCGCAACGCGTGCCATCGATATGGCGCGTCACCTGAATGCGACCGTCGTTAACGAAGGCGACATCAATACCCGTCGCGTGAAGTCTGTAACCTTCTGTGCGCGTAGCATTCCGCACATGCTGGAACACTTCCGTGCAGGTTCTCTGCTGGTGACCTCTGCTGACCGTCCGGACGTGCTGGTTGCAGCGTGCCTGGCGGCGATGAACGGCGTAGAAATCGGCGCGATCCTGCTGACCGGTGCCTACGAAATGGACCCACGCGTCAGCAAGCTGTGCGAACGCGCGTTTGAGACTGGCCTGCCAGTATTCATGGTCAACACCAACACCTGGCAGACCTCTCTGAGCCTGCAGAGCTTCAACCTGGAAGTGCCGGTTGATGACCACCAGCGTATCGAGAAAGTGCAGGAATACGTTGCTGGTTGCATCAACGCTGACTGGATTGAATCCCTGACCGCGACCTCCGAGCGCAGCCGTCGTCTCTCTCCGCCAGCCTTCCGTTACCAGCTCACCGAGCTGGCGCGCAAAGCCGGCAAGCGTGTTGTTCTGCCAGAAGGCGACGAACCACGTACCGTTAAAGCAGCCGCTATCTGTGCAGAACGCGGTATCGCGACCTGTGTGCTGCTGGGCAACCCGGATGAGATCACCCGCGTTGCAGCGTCTCAGGGCGTTGAGCTGGGTTCAGGTATCGAAATCGTTGATCCAGAAGTGGTACGCGAAAGCTATGTTGCCCGTCTGGTCGAACTGCGTAAGAGCAAAGGGATGACCGAAGCGGTTGCCCGCGAACAGCTGGAAGACAACGTGGTGCTCGGTACGCTGATGCTGGAGCAGGACGAAGTTGACGGTCTGGTTTCCGGTGCGGTACACACCACGGCGAACACCATCCGTCCACCGCTGCAGTTGATTAAAACCGCACCTGGCAGCTCGCTGGTTTCTTCTGTGTTCTTCATGCTGCTGCCAGAACAGGTTTACGTTTACGGCGACTGTGCGATCAACCCGGATCCAACGGCTGAACAACTGGCAGAAATCGCGATTCAGTCCGCTGATTCCGCGATCGCGTTCGGTATCGAACCACGCGTAGCAATGCTCTCCTACTCAACCGGTAACTCTGGTGCCGGTAGCGATGTAGAGAAAGTGCGTGAAGCGACGCGTCTGGCGCAGGAAAAACGCCCGGATCTGGTTATCGATGGCCCGCTGCAGTACGACGCCGCAGTAATGGCTGACGTAGCGAAATCCAAAGCGCCTAACTCCCCGGTTGCCGGTCGCGCTACCGTGTTCATCTTCCCGGATCTGAACACCGGTAACACCACCTACAAAGCGGTACAGCGTTCAGCCGACCTGATCTCAATCGGGCCGATGCTGCAGGGTATGCGCAAGCCGGTGAACGACCTGTCTCGTGGCGCGCTGGTTGACGATATCGTCTACACCATCGCCCTGACCGCGATCCAGTCTTCACAGCAGTAAGCAGCACCCCAACGCAAAAAGGCGACCTGATGGTCGCCTTTTTTATTGCTGCTGCGGTTAGGCTTCTTCGTGCTTAACCGGTTCGTTGCTGGCATTGCGGCTCATCCACAGGGCCAGCGCTTTCAGCGAGTCCGGGGTGAAATCGTCGCAACGCGCGGTGATCTCAGCAGGCGTCATCCAGCTGACCTCACTCACCTCTTCTTCCTGCAGCGCAAACGGTCCGTGGGAGACGCAGCTAAAAAGCCCACCCCAGACGCGACAGTGCTTGTCTTCAAAATAGAACTGCCCGTGCTCGGCGAACGGCACCCCGGCAATACCCAGCTCCTCTTCCGCTTCCCGGCGGGCGGACTCGAGTAACTGCTCATCGGCCTGCACCACGCCCCCGGCGGTGGCATCAAGCATGCCCGGCATAAAGTCTTTCGTTTCTGTACGGCGCTGGACCAGAATTTTGCCCATGCCATCGTGCACCACGATATAGGTTGCGCGATGACGCAGACGCTGCGCCCGCATCTGTTCGCGGCTCGCCTGCGCAATGACTTCATTGTCTTCGCTGACAATATCGACCCATTCAGTACTTGCCAAATGACTGTGCTCCACCATCGGGAAACCTTCTCTTTAAAGCGCTCTTGCGGCGCGTTTACTGTTGAGGAGTAAATTACGGATTAATCTCGGACTGCGCAATAACCTGGCCGTCATTCAGCGTCATAACGCACAAATGGTTCTCTTCCAGCATGCCATAACTGGCGGGGAATCCGCCTTTAGGCAGGCTGACGGAACCGGGGTTGAAATGCATGATATCGCCCTGCTTCCCGGCGACCGGAATATGAGTATGACCATAAACCAGCACATCGCCAAGGTTCAGCGCCGGCAGGTTGTCCGGGCCGAACAGATGTCCATGGGTCACAAACAGGCGGCATTTTTCCAACAGGATCTGCTGCCAGGGGGCGGTAATCGGAAAGTGCAGCAGCATCTGGTCAACTTCGCTATCGCAGTTACCGCGCACGGCGATAATGCGCGACGCGATGGCGTTCAGCCGCTCGGCGACCTGCGCAGGCGCATAGCCTTCGGGCAGCGGATTGCGTGGGCCATGATTCAGCACATCGCCGAGGATTACCAGCCATTGTGCACCGCTCTGATTAAACAGAGAAAGCACCCGTTCGGTCGCCGGAAGCGAACCGTGAATGTCCGATGCAAACATCAGTTTCATCGATGACTCCATGTAGAGAAAAGCTGCCTCATCATACCCGAATCAGCCGTGCTTATCAGCCACCCCGCTTCGCCGAAAGCGCCGCATAGCGCTGGACGGAGGCGCGCTGCCACTGGAAGGTGGCGTAGTCCACCAGCTGCAGTGGTACATCGTCACCGTTAAGCACCAGGCGGTTGAGCATTAGCGCCAGATCGGCATCCGCAATGCACCATTCGCCGAACAAATTAGGGTTACCGTGAGCAAGCAACGCCGCCGCCATGTCGCACAGTTGGCTGGCCGCGCGCTGTCCGGCTTCACTCAGGGCGGGTTTCTTCGCACCGCCAAACACCACGTCGGTTGAGCGCTCTTGCCGGATCGGCATCAGGTCGCTGCGCAACCACGCCTGAATCTGGCGCGCGCGGGCGCGTTTTTGCAGATCCAGAGGATAGATCCGCTCCCACTCCGGCGGGGCAAAGCGCTCCTCCAGATACTCCGCAATGGCGGAAGATTCGCTGAGTTCGAAGCCTTCAATTTCCAGCACCGGCACACGGCGGGTCAGCGCATAACCGCGCCACTCGGGTTGAAGATGCTCGCCACGGTTAAGGTCAACGCTCTTCAGGGTAAAGGGCAATCCTTTCTCCGCCAGCGCGACATACACGCTCATGACGTACGGTGAGTAAAAATCGGCATCTGACCACAGGGTAATCGCAGGTTGGCTCATAGCATCCTCATTGAGTGATGGGTGTGTAATCAAAATATAACCTCCAGGGCCGACTGTCACTTGATGAAAACTCACGATTTAGCACCACCACCTATACTCGATCCTATGCCGGGAAAACAGTCATCACAGGAGATGAAATGATTGACCTTTATTATGCCCCTACCGCAAATGGCCATAAGATCACGCTCTTTCTGGAAGAGGCCCAGCTGGACTACCGCATCCTGCGCGTCGATATCAGCAAAGGCGACCAGTTTCGTCCCGACTTTCTCGCCATTTCACCGAACAATAAAATCCCCGCCATTGTCGACACCCAGCCCAATGACGGCGGTGCACCGCTGAGTCTGTTTGAATCCGGCGAGATTTTGCTGTACCTGGCGGAAAAAACAGGCAAGTTGCTCAGCGGTGAGCTGCGCGAGCGCCATGTGACGCTGCAGTGGCTGGTCTGGCAGGTGAGCGAACTGGGCCCGATGATCGCGCAGAATTACCACTTCAATCACGCGGCGCCGCAGCCCATCCCCTACGCCATCGAACGCTTTCAGGTGGAGACGCAGCGGCTGTATAACGTGCTGAATAAGCGCCTGGAAAAATCACCGTGGCTCGGCGGGGATCACTACAGCATTGCCGATATCGCCTGCTGGCCGTGGGTCAATACCCATGTCAGCCATCGCGTCGATTTAGCCTCGTGGCCAGCGGTGAATAATTGGTTTGAGCGTATTCGTACCCGCCCGGCGACGGATCGCGCGCTGCAAAAAGCCCAGCAAATTTAAGCGCGTGCTGGCGGTTTACTCATGTATCATGATGACAAAAATGACACAGAGGAAGCCTGCAATGTCCCGACACAACGCTGTTATTCGCATTAAAAATTTACGCCTGCGCACCTATATCGGTATCAAGGATGAGGAGCGCGCCAACAAGCAGGATATTGTCGTCAATGTGGCGATCCACTATCCGGCTGACAAAGCCCGCGCCAGTGAAGATATCAATGACGCGCTTAACTATCGCACCATCACTAAAAACATCATTAACCATGTTGAGAGTAACCGGTTCTCTTTACTGGAAAAATTAACTCAGGATGTGCTGGATATCGCATGCGATCATCACTGGGTCACCTATGCTGAAGTAGAGATCGATAAACTTCACGCGCTGCGCTATGCCGACTCCGTCTCGATGACGTTAAGCTGGGAGCGCCAGGCGTAACCCTGGAGGCAGTATGAAGATCCTGGTAACCGGTGGCACCGGCCTGATTGGCCGTCATCTTATCCCGCGCCTGCAGGTGCTGGGCCACGAGGTCACGGTAGTCACGCGCAGCCCGGAGAAGGCGCGTCAGGTACTCGGGGCTGGCCTCGACATCTGGAAAGGGCTGACCGAGCATCAGGATCTTAACCCCTTTGACGCCGTCATTAACCTCGCGGGCGAACCGATCGCCGACAAGCGCTGGACCGAAGAGCAAAAGCAGCGGCTGTGCAACAGCCGCTGGAACATCACCCAGCGGCTGGTCGAGATGTTTCAGGCCAGCAGCGAGCCGCCCTCGGTTTTTATCTCTGGTTCAGCGGCAGGGTATTACGGTGATTTAGGGGAAGTGGTGGTAACCGAAGAGGAGCCGCCGCACAACGAGTTTACCCATAAGCTGTGCGCCCGCTGGGAGCAAATCGCCTGTGGCGCGCAGAGCGATCACACCCGCGTGTGCCTGCTGCGCACCGGCGTGGTGCTGGCACCCAAAGGCGGTATTCTGGCGAAGATGCTGCCGGTATTTAAGCTGGGGCTCGGCGGCCCCATGGGGACCGGCCGCCAGTATCTGGCGTGGATCCATATCGACGACATGGTGAATGGCATTCTCTGGCTGCTGGATAACGACCTGCGCGGCCCGTTCAATATGGTGTCACCTTACCCGGTCCGCAACGAACAGTTCGCCCATGCGCTGGGTCACGCTCTGCATCGCCCTGCTCTGGTCCGCGCGCCCGCTACCGCTATCCGCCTGATGATGGGGGAATCATCGGTGCTGGTGCTGGGTGGACAGCGCGCCCTGCCAAAGCGGCTGGAAGCGTCCGGGTTTGCGTTTCGCTGGTTTGATTTAGAAGAAGCCCTGGGAGATGTGGTAGGTTAAGTTTCCCAGGGTGGCTATGTTAAATTGATGCATCTGAACCACGGAAAAGGCGTCACGATGGCAACCATAACCACTCCCCGGCTTTCTCTTTCCCCTTTCGAGCCCTCTGACTGGGCTTTCTTTCGCCGGCTACGTGAAGCGCCTGAAATCATGCGCTATATGGCTGCTATCGCTTCAGAAAAAGAGACCCGACGCCTGTTTGCCGCCCGCCTGACTGCGCAGCATACGTTTGTGATTCGCCGCCATGATGATGCCACGCCGCTGGGGGATATCGGGCTGCAAATCAGCGCCCAGTTTCCGCAGGAGGCCGATATTGGCTATACGGTGATCCCAGCCGCGCAAGGCCAGGGCATTGCCAGCGAGGCGCTGCGCGCAGTGTGCGAATATGCTTTTATCCGGGCAGGTGTTACGGCAGTGAACACCTATGTGCTGGCGGATAACGGCGGCTCGGTGAGGGTACTAGAAAAAGCGGGATTTGTGCGTACCCAGGTGCTGGAAAAAGCGTATGAGATTAACGGCGTGCGGTATGACGACTGGGTATATCGGCTTGCGGGTAGTGCGGCCTGATCCCCTCTCCCGCAGGGAGAGGGGATCAGCATAAAAAAACTACTTCAACGACCCTTTCAGGAACTGTTGCAGACGTGCGCTTTTCGGATTGGCTAACACGTCATCCGGATGCCCCTGCTCTTCGATTTTACCCTGATGCAGGAAGATAACGTGGTTCGAGACGTTACGGGCAAAGCCCATCTCGTGGGTGACCACCACCATCGTTTTCCCCTCTTCGGCAAGCTGCTGCATAATGCGCAGCACTTCACCCACCAGCTCCGGGTCCAGCGCAGACGTCGGTTCGTCGAACAGCAGCACTTCCGGCTCCATCGCCAGCGCGCGGGCAATGGAGACACGCTGCTGCTGACCGCCGGACAGATGTACCGGGTATTTAATCTGCTGACGCTCGTCGATACCCACTTTCGCCAGATATTTTTCCGCACGCGTGCGGGCTTCCTGCTTGCTTAAGCCCAGCACCTGCACCGGGGCTTCCATCACGTTCTCCAGCACCGTCATGTGGCTCCAGAGGTTAAAGTGCTGGAACACCATGGTCAGGCGGGTGCGTAGCATCCGCAGCTGATGTTTATCTGCCACCTTCAGCTGGCCATCTTTATCACGCACCAGATTGATATTCTCACCGCTGACCACAATCGAACCTTCGCTCGGCTTTTCGAGGAAGTTAATGCAGCGCAGGAAAGTACTTTTACCGGAGCCCGACGAGCCAATAATACTGATCACATCGCCCGCGTTAGCCTGCAGCGACACCCCTTTCAGCACTTCATGTTCGCCGTAGCGTTTATGCAAATCGATAACGTTTAGTTTGTTCTCAGCCATCATAATTCTCAGTGCGTCGAAGGTTTCACATGCTGCAACCAGCGTTTTTCCGCTTTCCGGAAAAGGCTAATCAGGACATAGGAGATAATTAAATACAGCACTGCGGCAATGCCGAATGCGGTAAACGGCTGATAGGTCGCCGAGTTAATATCACGGGCGATTTTCAGCAGATCCGGCACGGTGGCAGTAAAGGCCAGCGCGGTGGAGTGCAGCATTAAAATCACTTCATTGCTGTAAGCAGGCAGCGCGATGCGCAGCGCCGACGGCAAAATGATGCAGCGATAGAGTTTCACCGAAGAGAAGCCGTACGCGCGCGCCGCCTCAATTTCACCGTGTGGTACGGAGCGGATGGCGCCTGCAAAGATCTCGGTGGTATAGGCGCAGGTATTCAGCGTCAGCGCCAGCACGGTACAGTTCAGCCCGCTGCGGAAAAAGGCGTTTAGCAGATCGGTGCCTTTGACAATCTCCAGCGTGTACATCCCGGAATAGAACACCAGCAGCTGCACGTACAGCGGCGTACCGCGAAAAATATAGGTGAACAGCCAGATGGGAAAGCGAATGTAGTTGTTGCTGGACACGCGGCCAATGGCGAGGAATATCGCCAGAACGCCGCCCATCACCACCGAGGAGATCAACAGCCAGAGGGTGATCGCCACGCCGGTAAAGCGGTAGCCGTCGGTCCACAGCAGTGATTTCCAGTACTCCTGAATAATCTCGATCACAGGTCAGCCCTCTTCACACCCACGGAATAGCGACGTTCAAGCAGCATCAGCACACCATTGGAGGCGGTGGTAAACACCAGATAAATCACCCCACAAACGATGGCGAAGTAGAACGGCTCCCAGGTACTTTTGCCCGCCAGCTGCGTGGCTTTGACCACGTCTTCCAGTCCCAGCAGCGAGACCAGCGCGGTGGCTTTGAGGATAACCTGCCAGTTATTACCAATCCCAGGCAGCGCAAAGCGCATCATGGCCGGAAACATGATTCGACGAAAGGTTTGCGAGGAGGTAAAACCGAAGGCGGTGGCCGCTTCGATATGCCCTCGTGGAACGGCGAGATACGCGCCGCGGAAGGTCTCGGTGAAATAGGCCCCGTAGATAAAGCCCAGAGTGATAATACCGGCCACCATCGGGTCGATATCAATCTGCGCCATCCCGATGGCATCGGTCAGGCTGTTGAGTGCGATTTGCAGACCATAAAAAATCAACAGCATCAGTACCAGGTCAGGCACGCCACGAATAAGCGTGGTGTACCCTTCAAACAGCAGCGCCATCGCCCGGTTGGCCGACAGTTTAGCCCCTGCACCCGCAAGGCCGATGAGCACCGCCAGCACCACAGAACTGAGTGCCAGTTCGAGGGTGACGATTGCGCCTTGTAAAATAACGCCAGAAAATCCGTACAGCATACCGCCTGCCCTGTCGTGAGTGGTGAAACCGTGTCTTTTCCCCTCCCGCAACAGGAGGGGTCGCACGTTATTTTGCGGGGCGATTAACCGCCGTAAACATCAAAGTCGAAGTACTTCTTCGCCAGTTTTTCGTACGTGCCGTCGGCGCGCATCTCTGCAAACGCCTTGTTCAGCGCTTCGCGCAGTTCGTTATCTTCTTTGCGCAGGCCCATACCGGTACCCACACCGAAGAGCTTCTCGTCTTTAATGGACGGGCCGCCGAACTTGTAATCTTTACCGACCGGCTGCTTCAGGAAGCCTTCGCTGGCAGCGACTTCGTCCTGGAACGCGGCGTCAATACGGCCTGCGGTCAGGTCGGCGTAAATATTTTCCTGGCCCTGATAGGAGACAATTTCGATCCCCTTCGGTGCCCAGTGTTCATTGCCAAAGGTCTCCTGGGTGGTGCCCTGCAGCACGCCCACACGCTTGCCTTTCAGCGACTCCAGCGTCGGTTGAATGTCAGCCGATTTCGCTACCACCAGACGCGAGTCTGCTGCATAGAGCTTGTCGGTGAAGGCAATCTCCTGCTGGCGTTTTTCGGTGATCGAGAGAGAAGACATGATGGCGTCGATTTTTTTCGCTTTCAGCGACGGGATCAGCGCATCCAGAGGGTTTTCGACGAAGGTACACTCGGTTTTGATACGTTTGCACAGCTCTTTTGCCAAATCGATATCAAAACCCACCAGTTCGCCCTGCGCGTTCTTCGATTCGAAGGGGGCATAAGTTGGGTCAGTACCAATGCGAACTTTTTGCGGAATCGCTGCGAATGCCGCAGTAGCGCTGGAAAATGCCAGTGCCAGAGAAAGTGACAAAACCAATTTTTTCATATCTATCCTCAACAGACTGTCTTCTTACGGGATTTTTACGCCGACGGGGGTAGGGGTAATGTGCCATTAATCGCGCCAGCATGGCAAAAGATAATGCCCGACAAACGCAAAAAAGTGCATCATCCGTGCTTAACTATTCACTTTGTAAGCAGCATGGCGCACGCACTGCACCATCCTGGTTCACAGTCAGCAGGATCGCACCATAACAGTGAGTCATTATGGTGCACACCGCTCAGCCGTTGTTAGTCACCGTACACATTGAAATCGAAATATTTCTTCGCCAGTTTGTCGTAGGTGCCATCTTTACGCAGGTCAGTAAACGCTTTATCAAACGCCGCTTTCAGCTCGGTGTCATCTTTGCGCAGACCAATCCCGGTGCCGTCCCCGAAGTATTTTTTGTCTTTAACTGCCGGGCCGGCAAAGGCAAACTCTTTGCCCGCAGGCTGCTTCAGGAAGCCTTCGCTGGCAGCGACTTCATCCTGGAATGCAGCATCCAGACGACCGGCGGACAGATCGGAATAAATCAGATCCTGGTTCTGATACGCCACCACATCGATGCCCTTCTCACGCCAGTTGGCGTTAGCATACCCTTCCTGGGTGGAGCCCTGCAGCACGCCCACATGCTTGCCTTTCAGCGAATCAATGGTCGGCTGGATCGGGGAACCTTTGGCGGCAATCAGACGGGAGTTCGCGGCGTACAGGGTTTCAGAGAAGGCAATCTCCTGCTGACGCTTTTCGGTAATCGAGAGCGAAGAGATAATCGCATCAATTTTCTTGGCTTTCAGGGACGGGATCAGCGCGTCAAAATCGCTGCCCACCCAGGTGCATTTCACAGAGATGCGTTTGCACATCTCATTTCCCAGGTCGATATCAAAACCAACGAAGTCACCCTTCGCATCTTTCGATGAGAATGGCGCATAGGTTGCGTCAGTACCGATACGTACGGTCTGTGGGAGCGCGGCATAGCTGCTTGCCGCTGCGCTTAATCCCACCAGCAAAGACAGAGCCAGAACCGTCTTCTTCATACATTACCCTCAAGTGTCATGATTTTATTATGTAATAGGTTGTGTTGTGTGCTGCAGGCGATCTCTTGCAGGTCTTATGCCAGATTGCGAACATCGCAAAATTACGGCGTTAAATATGTTAACGAAAGGTTGCAAGATTGCCTTAATGGTGAAAGATAGCAGGTCTGCCAAACGAACCGCAGTAGTCAGAAAGGAAAAAACGAATTAAATGTTGAGGATATGATCGCGGTTGCAGAATTGCCCTGAAACAGGGCAGCTTGCGGTTTTATGCACTCAGGCGGCGCATGCCGGGGCTCAGATGCCCTGCCAGCGGGCGAAGAGATCGGTCGGCAGCTGAATGTCGAACTGGTCAGTCACCCGATTCACGGTCTGATTAATCACATCATCCAGCGTCTGCGGACGATGATAAAACGCCGGAACGGGCGGCATGATCACCGCGCCCAGCTCGGCCGCCTGGGTCATCAGGCGCAGATGGCCTAAGTGCAGCGGGGTTTCACGTACGCACAGCACCAGCTGGCGGCGCTCTTTTAGCACCACGTCAGCGGCACGGGTGACCAGGGTGTCGGTATAGCTGTGGACGATGCCGGAGAGCGTTTTAATCGAACAGGGCAGGATCACCATGCCCGCGGTTTTAAACGAGCCAGAAGAGATACTGGCGGCGATATCACGGGCATCATGTACCACATCCGCTAACGACTGAACATCACGCAGAGAATAATCGGTTTCGAGGGAGAGGGTCTGGCGCGCCGCCTGGCTCATCACCAGATGGGTTTCAACGTCGGTGACGTCACGCAATACCTGCAGCAAACGCACGCCGTAAATCGCGCCGCTGGCCCCTGAGATCCCTACTATCAGTCGTTTCATGATTATCGCCCTTTCCATAACTGGGCAGACTGTGCAGGATTTTGGCGGGAGTTGCAAGCGAGGGCGGACGCCCTCGCCTGTAAAGATGATTAACCTTCGTTGTGCATCTCTAAGCTTTCGAGATCGTTCGCCATCTGCACGGCTTTCGCATCGTCGTTACGCAGGGAGTCGAGGTAATCGAGATACTGTTGATCCACATCTTTGGTGACGTAGATGCCGTTAAACACCGAGCACTCAAACTGCTGAATGTCCGGGTTCTCGGCGCGTACCGCGTCGATCAGATCGTTCAGATCCTGGAAAATCAGGCCGTCAGCACCGATGATCTGACGAATCTCGTCCACTTCACGCCCGTGCGCAATCAGCTCGGTGGCGGTTGGCATATCGATACCGTACACGTTCGGGAAGCGAATTTCCGGTGCCGCTGAGGCCAGATAGACCTTCTTCGCACCCGCTTCACGGGCCATCTCGATAATCTGCTCTGAGGTGGTGCCACGCACAATGGAGTCATCCACCAGCAGCACGTTCTTATCACGGAACTCAGCGCGGTTGGCGTTCAGCTTACGGCGCACTGACTTACGGCGCAGCTGCTGGCCCGGCATGATAAAGGTGCGGCCAACGTAGCGGTTTTTCACAAAGCCCTGACGATAAGGTTTACCCAGGATCCGCGCCATCTCCAGTGCGATATCGCAGGAGGTTTCCGGGATCGGGATGACCACATCGATATCCAGATCTTCCCACTCGCGGGCAATCTTCTGGCCAAGCTTAGTGCCCATGTTGACGCGGGCGCTGTAGACAGAGATTTTGTCGATGAAGGAGTCCGGACGAGCAAAGTACACGTACTCGAACAGACACGGATTGCTGACCGGGTTTTCTGAACACTGACGGGTAAACAGCTGGCCTTTCTCAGTGATATAGACCGCTTCGCCAGGGGCGACATCACGCAGGAACTCAAAGCCCAGCGTATCCAGTGCCACGCTTTCAGAAGCCACCATATACTCGGTACGACCGTCGCCAATATCGCGCTTGCCCAGTACCAAAGGCCGAATACCGTTCGGATCGCGGAAGGCGACCATACCGTGGCCGATAATCATCGCTACGCAGGCATAGGCTCCGCGGATCTGACGATTGGTGGCGGCAACGGCAGCAAAAATGTTGTCTGCTTCCAGCGGATAGTGACGGAAGTTATCCAGTTCGCTGGCAAAGATATTGAGCAGAATTTCAGAATCAGACGTGGTGTTAATGTGGCGACGCTTCTCTTCAAACAGCTTCTGACGCAGCTCATGCGCGTTGGTCAGGTTGCCATTATGGGCCAGCGTAATGCCATACGGTGAGTTAACGTAAAACGGCTGAGCTTCAGAGGCGCTGGAACTGCCAGCGGTAGGGTAACGGACGTGACCAATACCCATATTACCTTGCAGACGCTGCATGTGGCGGGCTTCAAACACATCATTTACCAGGCCGTTAGCCTTACGTAAACGGAAGCAGTTGTGTGCATCAATAGTGATGATACCCGCAGCATCCTGCCCACGGTGCTGAAGCACCGATAATGCGTCATAAATAGACTGGTTTACCGGCATGAAACCGGCGATACCGACAATACCGCACATTCGACATTTCCTCGTTAAGCCACATCTCAGAACAGGTTACGTTCTGGGCAAAAAACTCGACGAGCTTTGCAGATAGTCAAAGAACCATCTGATGATAAAGCTGAACTGCGGGATCAGCTGCGATGTCTGCCAGTCTGCGCTCTTCGAGAACCCGGTAAAGGTATCCAGGAAGAACAGTATCGCGGCAACAATCAGCACACCTCGCAATGCACCAAAACAGATCCCCAGAACCCTGTCGGTTCCTGACAGACCGGTTTTTTCAACCAGCTGGCCAATCACATAGTTGACGATGGCGCCAACCAGTAGCGTCGCGATAAACAGCACCGCGATGGCAATCCCATTTCGTACCAGTTCATCTTCAAAGCCCGTGAACCAGACAGACAGGTAAGTGTAGTAATGACTGGCAACAAAGAAAGCACAACCCCATGTCACCAGCGATAACGCTTCACGAACAAAGCCACGGATCAGGCTAACCAGACAGGAAAAACCTATCACCGCAATGATGGCGTAATCAATCCAGACCATATGTGTCCCACGATTAAACGCCCTGTCATCCAGTTCGGGGCGAATTCTAACAGAAAAAGAAAACGTTTGCGTAGGGATTTCCTTCCCCCGCGTAAATAAAAAAAGCGCTGAAAAAATGCTCAGCGCCGTTGACCGGTTGCGTCTCTCTGGACGCCTGCCTCTCCCTCACACCGGCCCTCTCCTGCCGGAGAAGGGGATATCAGTTCACGCTATAGTTCATCACTACGCCGCTCAGACCGGAGAGCTGGTTCAGCTCGCCGAGCGACCCTTTCAATTTATCCCGGGAGGCATCCGGGCCGACGAGGATCCGGGTGATTTTACCCTGTACCGGGGTCGAAGGCGACGTGTAAACGCGGTATCCGGCTCCACGTAATTTTGCCACCACCTCGTTGACTTTATCGGCATTTTTGAGCGCACCGAGCTGAACCACATAGGCTTTGCCGGTGGGTGCTGGCTTCTCTTCCTGAACCGGCTTCGCAGGGGGTGTTTCAGCGGCGGCAGCAAGCTGTTCGCTGGCTCGGGTCTGCGGTTTTTCGACCGGTTTTGGCTTCGTAACGGGTTTGGCCTGCTGGGCAGGCTTAGGTTGTTCTGCCGGGAGCGTATCCATGTCGCGATTACTGTTCGCCGCGAAGCGCGCAGGATCTAACGATGGCGCAGCGGCATCGCCGGCCTGCACCTCTTCCGCTGCACCTTCAGGCGGCTGGATAGGCAGCGCCTGGGCTGCAGCGGGCATCATATCGGGCTCATCGCGATCGCCAGGTTTTGGCACCAGCGGGATCGCCGCGAACTCATCCTGGTAATGTTTTTTCTGCCCATCAAGCAGCCCCGGGAGAATAATCACCCCCAGCGCCACCAGCACAATGGTGCCTGCTAAACGGTTCTGAAACTTACTTGCCACCGGTTCTCCCCGCATCCATTACGTCCATGACATGTGCCACCGTATGGAAGGATCCACACACCAGCACGGTATCTTCTGGTCTGGCATCCGCCATTGCGGCGCGCCATGCCTGCTCCACGTTGGTGAAGACTGCGCCCGTGCCGAGGTGTTCCATCAGCTGTTCGGCAGTCGCCCCGCGCGGGCCTTCCAGAGGTGCACAATACCAGCTATCGACCACACTCTCCATGCAGGCCAGCGTGCCGCCAATATCTTTATCATGAAGCATACCGATAACCGCCAGCACGCGCCCGGTTTTTGGCAGGGATTTGAGACGTCCCGCGAGGTATGCCGCGGCATGGGGGTTATGCGCCACATCCAGAATCAGACGCGGCGACTCGCTGACAATCTGAAAGCGTCCGGGCAGGAGCGCATCCTTAATGCCGTCGCGAATGGCCTGTTCGCTCAGCGTGAGGCCACTGGCCCGCAGCGCTGCCAGCGCCGTCGCCGCATTCGGCTGTGGCACCTGCGGCAGCGGCAGGTTTTCAAGCCGGCCCTGCGCATCCTCAAACTGCCAGCCGTTTTCTGCAACGCTATAGCGCCAGTCTACGTCGCGACGCAGCAGATTCGCGCCCTTCTCCTGCGCCACATCGCCGATGGTGTGCGGCATATCAGGCTCGCCGACAATCGCCGGTTTACCCGCGCGGAAAATCCCGGCTTTTTCACGGCCGATGCTTTCGCGATCCGGCCCCAGCCAGTCGGTATGATCCAGTGCGATGCTGGTGACCACTGCGACATCGGCATCCACCATATTGGTGGCGTCCAGACGCCCGCCTAAGCCCACTTCGAGGATCACCACGTCCAGTTGCGCTTGCTTAAACAGCCACAGCGCCGACAGCGTGCCGTATTCAAAATAGGTCAGGGAAATATCACCGCGCGCGGCTTCGATTTCTGCAAAGGACGCAGTGTGCGCGGATTCCGCCAGCTCTGTATTCTGCACGCGCACGCGCTCGGTGTAGCGCACCAGATGCGGGGAACTGTAAACACCCACTTTGTAGCCCGCGGCCATCAGCACCGCTTCCAGCGTCCGGCAGGTGGTGCCTTTGCCGTTGGTGCCCGCGACGGTGAAGACAAAGGGAGCCGGTTTCAGCACATCAAGGCGCGCGGCAACTTTGCTGATGCGCGCAAGTCCCATGTCGATGGTTTTGCTGTGCAGGTTTTCCAGATAAGAAAGCCACGCGGCCAGGGGCGACGTGGCTTGAGGAAGAGTGTTGTTTTCCATGTTGCGCGCTTTTCAGTTACGTTTAGAAAGCAAAAGGGCAGCGCCATCTGGCCCTGCCCTTTTCAGTTATCAGGCCTCGGGTTCCTGATCCGGTACCACCACGGCTTCGCGTGGCTCATCCGGACTCGGCGACGGCAGATTCATCAGCTTCGCCAGGACGCTTGCCAGTTTCAGGCGCAGCTCCGGACGGCGAACGATCATGTCGATAGCGCCTTTCTCAATGAGGAATTCACTGCGCTGGAAGCCCGGCGGCAGTTTCTCACGAACCGTTTGTTCGATAACGCGCGGCCCAGCAAAACCGATCAGCGCTTTAGGTTCAGCAATGTTCAGATCGCCCAGCATCGCAAAACTTGCGGATACGCCGCCCATAGTCGGGTCAGTCAGTACAGAGATGTACGGCAGACCACGCTCCTGCATTTTTGCCAGCGCAGCAGAGGTTTTCGCCATCTGCATCAGCGACATGAGCGCTTCCTGCATACGCGCACCGCCGGAAGCCGAGAAGCAGATCAGCGGACAGTTGTCTTCCAGCGCCTGCTCAACGGCACGCACGAAGCGCGCGCCAACAACGGAACCCATTGAACCGCCCATAAAGGCGAACTCAAACGCGGCTGCGACGACCGGCATCTCATGCAGAGTGCCTTTCATCACCACCAGCGCGTCTTTCTCGCCGGTCTCTTTTTGCGCAGAGGCCAGGCGATCTTTGTATTTCTTGGAGTCGCGGAACTTCAGCAGATCTTTCGGCTCAAGTTCGCTACCCAGCTCAACCATGGAGCCTTCGTCCAGCAGACTGTGCAGGCGATTACGCGCCGACATGCGCATGTGGTGATCGCACTTCGGGCACACTTCCAGATTACGCTCCAGCTCGGCGCGGTACAGGACCTGACCGCAGCTGTCACACTTGGTCCACACCCCTTCAGGAATACTCGCCTTACGGGTTGGGGTAATGTTGCTTTTAATTCGTTCAATCCAGCTCATTGATAACCTTTCTGCCTGAACCTGGTTCTATGCCAGCTTTGCTGTAAGGGGCGCATAATGCCATTTTTGCCCCCGACAGACCATGAATGTTGCACATTAAAACATAACAGCCCGAAACTTTGGACAAAAAAGTGGTCGAACCGCAGATGTGCTTTTATTTTGCCTGTTTTGCCGCCGCACGCCGATGACGAATAATTTCGATCACCCCCGGCAGAATGGAGACCACAATAATCCCTACGATCAGCAACTTAAGGTTTTCCTGGATCATAGGGATGGTTCCGAAGAAATAGCCTGCGTAGGTAAAGCTGAGCACCCACAACAGCGCGCCGGTCACGTTATAGAGGGCGAACTGACGATAGGACATGTGACCCATCCCCGCAACAAACGGGGCGAAGGTTCTGACGATCGGCACGAAGCGCGCGAGAATAATCGTTTTGCCGCCATGCTTTTCATAAAACGCATGGGTTTTATCCAGATAGCTACGACGAAAAATCTTCGAGTCCGGGTTACTGAATAACCGCTCGCCAAACAGCCGACCTATAGTGTAGTTCACCGCATCGCCGAGGATCGCCGCAATGATCATCAGCACCACCATCAGATGGACGTTGATATCGTTGGTTTCCAGCGATGCCAGCGCCCCCGCCACGAACAGCAGGGAATCACCCGGTAAAAACGGTGTCACTACCAGCCCGGTTTCGCAAAACAGGATCAGGAACAGAATGGCATACACCCAGACGCCGTAATCAGCGACCAGCTCAGCCAGGTGAACATCGATATGCAGAATGAAATCAATTAGAAAGCGAATTAAATCCATATTGTCTAAACCTTTATTACCACGATTGCACAGCTATCAGTCCGCTAAAAACAGCGGGCCCATTGGCGGTTTCGGAAGGTTGAAACGATCCGGGTAATCCACCGAGACCAGATATAACCCTTCCGCTTTCGCCGTTGCTGCCGCCAGCGTTCTGTCCTTCGCTGCCAGCAACTCTGCAATCCAGCTCTCCGGCTGGTGTCCGGCGCCCACTTCCATCAGGCTGCCTACGATATTCCTGACCATATGATGTACAAAGGCATTCGCTTTGATATCGACCACCACGTATGCACCGTAACGCGTCACGTTAATGTGCATCACGTTACGCCACGGAGTGCGCGACTGGCACTGAACCGCACGAAACGAGGTAAAATCATTTTCACCAATCAGCGCCTGGGCCGCACGCTGCATGCGGTCTGCATCCAGCGGGGCGTAATAATGCGTAACCCCCTGGCCCAGTACCGCCGGGCGAAGGCGCTGATTATAGATGATGTAGCGGTAGCGGCGCGCAGTGGCGCTGAAACGCGCATGAAAATCATCCGGCACATCTTTGACCCAACGCACCGCGATGTCACCAGGCAAATTCGCATTTACACCCAGCGTCCAGGCCGCGTCTTTACGCGCGGCGGTGGTGGTGAAATGCACAACCTGCCCGGTACCGTGGACGCCGGCATCGGTACGACCGGCGCACAATACACCGATCGGTTCGTTCGCCACCTGAGAGAGCGCTTTTTCCAGCTTTTCCTGAACGCTGCGCACTTCATTCTGACGCTGCCAGCCATAATATTTACTGCCGTCGTATTCGATCCCGAGGGCAATTTTATGCACTGGCTTTTGTTCCACGTCGGACATTAGTACAGGTACTCCTGCACCAGCTTCTCGGCAATTTTCACCGCCATCAGCGCGCCGCCGAAACGGACGTTGTCAGCCACTGACCAGAACTGGACCTGCTCCGGCATGCCGTAATCGTTACGCACGCAGCCGACAGAAAGATGGGTGCTACCCGTCGCATCACCCACCTGCGTCGGGAATTCGCGCTCTTCAGACAGCACAATGTCCTCGACGCGCGTAAAGGCGTCACGCGCCTCTTCGGCTGCCAGCGGGCGCAGCGCTTCAAAGTTCACCATCTGCGCGTGGCCGTAGAAGACCGGGGACTGCACGCAGCTTGCGGAGATCATCAGCCCTTCATCCTGCAGGATCTTGCGTACCTGATCGACGATACGGCGCTCTTCGCGCACGCTACCTTCGCGATCCGACAGCAGCGGCAGCATGTTGAACGCCAGTTGACGACCAAAGAAGTCCTCTTCATCAACCGGGATGCCGTTCAGCAGCTTCGCACTCTGCCCTGCCAGCGCATCCACCGCTTTTTTGCCGTGGGCAGAAGCCGACAGCAGGCTGGTGACGCTGATGCGAGAGAGTCCACCGTCATCGATCAGCGGCTTCAGGGCAACCAGCAGCTGGCTGGTCAGGCTGTCCGGGACGGCGATGATGTTGCGGTTGCGATAATCGGCCAGCACGAACGGGTTAACGTCCGGCACCACCAGCGGCACGTCCGGCTCAAGGGCAAACAGGCCGCTTAAATCGATAACCAGGCAGCCCGCATTGGTGGCTTCTTCAATATAGGTGGCAGAGGCTTCCGCACCTGCGGCGAAAAAGGCCAGCTGCGCCTGCGTCCAGTCGAACGCGGCGGCATCCTGAACCCTTACGGATTTGCCTTCAAAACGCAGATGCTCACCGGCACTCTCGTTTCGCGCCAGGGCATAAATATCCCCCACCGGAAACTGACGCTCGGCAAGCGTTTCGAGCAGGGCTTCACCCACGGCGCCCGTAGCGCCCAGTATGGCAATGTTCCAGCCTTCAGACATGGTGGTTTACTCCAGCAATAAAAAAGCGTCCCCGCCGGGTTATCCGACAGGGAGCATTAAGAAGAAATTAACGTACCGGGTGATGAACGGCGTTGAAACCCAGCTTATGCAGTAATGATGCCGCGTCAGCGTCATCACACATCACATACAGGGAGGACCATTCGCGGCGCTCAAGATAGTGCTTACGCAGTTTGTCGAATTCACCGGGTTTACCCGCCACTTTTCGCAGCAGTGCGTCGTCGCGGCGCACATCATACACTAAATGCACCAGTCGTTTCAGCGTTCCCTGATCGAGCGGGCCGTGCAGCGTAATGCGGCCAAAATCCGGGGTCGGCAGCAGGGTATCCAGCGCCACCTGCTGAGACTTGCCAATGAAGGTGCTGTAAGCCTCGAACACCTGAGTGGTGCCGCGCGCTTTCCCTTCCAGCGTGTAGCCCGCGATATGCGCGGTGCCGATATCGATTTTATCCAGCAGCGCGACGTTGAGATCCGGCTCGGGCTCCCAGACGTCCAGCACCACGCTGAGATCCTGTCCTGCGTCCAGGCGCTGAAGCAGCGCGGCGTTGTCGACAACCGGGCCACGGCAGGCGTTGATCAAAATAGTGCCCGGTTTCAGGCGGCTGATCAGCGCGTCGTCGGCCAGATGCAGGGATTTATACGGCCCATCTTTGAACAGTGGCGTATGGAAAGTCAGTACATCGCACTCGGCTACCAGTTGATCCAGGGTACGGAAATCGCCCTCGTCGCCGCGATCGGCGCGCGGGGGATCGCACAGCAGCGTGCGAATGCCTAACGCCTCAAGGCGCTTTTGCAGACGCCCGCCAACGTTCCCGACACCGATAATCCCCACGGTACGATCGGCAAGCGTGAACCCGTCGCGCTCGGCCAGCATCAGCAGTGACGAGAATACATACTCGACAACGGCGATGGCATTACAGCCCGGCGCGGCAGAAAAGCCGATCCCCGCCTGCTTGAGCCACGCATCATCCACATGATCGGTTCCTGCGGTGGCCGTGCCGACAAACTTCACTGCTTTGCCCGCCAGCAGCGCCTCATTCACCTTGGTCACGGAGCGCACCATCAGCGCGTCGGCGTCGTCCAGCTCAGCCAGCGGAATCGGGCGACCGGGGACAGCCCTAACCTCACCCAGGCGGCTAAACAGCTCACGGGCGTAAGGCATATTTTCATCAACGAGGATTTTCACGACTGAGTACCTGTTTGAGAGGAAGAAAACCTGTCAAGTGTGCCATAATCTGGCCGCCAGGCATATACGTAACCTGGTTTACGATGCGTAACGACCTTAAGGATTTTTGACGATGCAGCCCATTTCAGGTACGCCGCCGCGCCCTCCGGGTGAAGGCCCCGTAACGTCCAGCGTTGCGGGCGAACAGCCCCTATCCACGCAGCAGCGCACCGTGCTGGAGCGCCTGATTACCCGGCTGATCGCCCTGACGTCGCAGCAAAATGCGGAAGTGTGGGCGGGAGTCAAACACGACCTGGGGCTGAAGAGCGATGCGCCGTTCCTGTCGCGCCACTTCCCTGCGGCAGAGCAGAATCTGAACCAGCGCCTGAGCAGTGCCCAGCAAAACCATACCACCCGGCAGGTCGTCTCCCAGTTGACGGAGTTGCTGAGCCAGGGCAATAACCGCCAGGCGGTCAGCGAATTCATTCGCCAGCAGTACGGGCAGACCGCGCTGAGCCAGCTGACGCCGGACCAGCTCAAAAACGTGCTGACGCTGCTGCAGAATAACCAGCTGTCGATCCCACAGCCGCAGCAGCGCCCGGCCACGGAGCGCCCGCTGCTGCCTGCCGAGCACAACACGCTGAAGCAGATGGTGACCAAGCTTGCCGCCGCAACGGGTGAGCCGACCAAGCTTATCTGGCAGTCGATGCTGGAGCTGTCAGGCGTGAAGGCGGGTGAGCTGATCCCGGCCAAACAGTTTACCCATCTCGCCACCTGGCTGCAGGCGCGACAGACGCTGAGCACCCAAAGCGCACCAACGTTGCACACGCTGCAGGCCGCATTAAGACAGCCACTGGAAGCGCGCGAGTGGGACAGTATTCAGGATTATGCCCGCCAGAACTGGCAGGCGACACCGCAGACGGCCCTGACCACCGCACAGGTTCAGAGCCTGCTGGGGGAGATTTTCCTGCGCCGCGCCGAGCGTGAAAATGCCACGTTAGAAGTTCGCAATATCCAGCCGATCTACAGCCCGCTGCTTGCCCCGGTGGTCGACTCACTGAAATCGATGTCGGCCCGTCCAGGGCTGATGTTTGTCGCGCTGCTGGTCGTGATGGTCGTCATCTGGATAGTCATCTGACAAACAAAAAGGGAGCCCTGAGGCTCCCTTTTTTCATCCGGCGTAAAAATTACGCGTTCAGCTTACGCATGACCAGCGTGGCGTTGGTGCCGCCGAAGCCGAAGCTGTTAGACATGACGGTAGTCAGTTCACGCTCGGTTGGCTCGGTGACGATGTTCAGGCCAGCAGCCTGCTCGTCCAGCTCCTCAACGTTGATGCTTGGGGCGATAAAGCCGTGTTCCAGCATCAGCAGGGAGTAGATGGCTTCCTGTACGCCAGCGGCGCCCAGTGAGTGACCGGTCATGGCTTTGGTCGCAGAGATGGCCGGGCTATTGTCGCCGAACACTTCGCGGATCGCACCCAGCTCTTTCACGTCGCCTACCGGAGTAGAGGTACCGTGGGAGTTCAGGTAGTCGATTGGGGTGTCGAGACCCTGCATCGCCATCTTCATGCAGCGCACTGCGCCTTCACCCGATGGAGCAACCATGTCTGCGCCGTCGGAGGTTGCGCCGTAGCCAACGATCTCAGCATAGATGTGCGCGCCACGGGCCAGAGCGTGTTCCAGCTCTTCAACCACAACCATACCGCCGCCGCCTGCGATGATAAAACCGTCGCGTTTGGAATCATAAGTACGGGAGGCTTTTTCCGGGGTTTCGTTGTATTTGGTGGACAGTGCGCCCATCGCGTCGAATTCACAGGCCATTTCCCAGCCCAGCTCTTCGCCGCCGCCCGCAAACACGATGTCCTGTTTGCCCAGCTGGATCTGCTCTACCGCGTTACCGATACAGTGTGCGGAGGTCGCACAGGCGGAGCTGATGGAGTAGTTTACGCCGTGAATTTTGAACGGCGTCGCGAGGCACGCGGATACCGCTGAACCCATCGCTTTGGTCACAACGTACGGACCGACTGCTTTCAGGCCGCGCGGGCTACGCATGGCGTCCGCACCGAAGACCTGCGCTTTAGACGAACCGCCGGAGCCTGCAATCAGGCCAACACGTGGATTGTTCTGATAAACGTCTTCGCTCAGACCGGCATCAGCAATCGCTTCCTGCATGGAGAGATAGGCGTAAATGGAGGCATCGTTCATGAAACGGACCACTTTGCGATCAATCAGACCGGTGGTGTCCAGTTTGACGTTGCCCCATACGTGGCTACGCATACCAGAATCAAGAAACTCCTGAGAGAAGGTGATTCCCGAGCGTCCTTCACGCAGAGATGACAGGACTTCCTGCTGGTTGTTACCGATGCTGGAAACGATGCCCAGGCCAGTAATCACTGCACGTTTCATTCAATACCTCTGTAAGTCGCACTATGTAAGTTTCGAGTCGCACAATAGCGTACACTTGTACGCCGAACAAGTCCGATCAGCAATTTCTGCGGAAATTTGCACCAGCAGACGTACATCGTTAAGATCGCGGCACAGCCAGTCAGACGAGTAACTTACGTGAAACATAACGCCATACAACCTGCCAACCTCGAATTCAACGCTGAGGGTACACCTGTTTCCCGAGATTTTGATGATGTCTACTTCTCTAATGATAATGGACTGGAAGAAACACGTTATGTTTTCCTCGATGGGAACCAGTTAAATTCCCGTTTTCCTGTCCATCCCCGCAGCCTGTTTGTGGTGGCGGAGAGCGGTTTTGGTACCGGTTTGAACTTTCTCACGCTCTGGCAGGCCTTCGACCGTTTCCGTCGCGAACACCCCGAGGCTACGCTGCAAAGATTACATTTCATCAGTTTTGAAAAATTTCCGCTGTCCGCTGACGATCTGCGTCTGGCGCACCAGCACTGGCCGGAACTGACCCCGTGGGCCGCGCAGCTGCAGAAACAGTGGCCGCTGCCGCTGGCGGGCTGTCATCGCCTACTGCTGGATGACGGGCGCGTCACCCTCGATTTATGGCTCGGCGATATTAATGACCTGACCGACCAGCTGGATGATTCCCTCAATCAGCAGGTCGACGCCTGGTTCCTTGACGGCTTTGCGCCTTCAAAAAACCCGGATATGTGGAGCCCCAATCTGTTTGCCGCGATGGCCCGACTGGCAAGGCCTGGCGCTACGCTCGCCACCTTTACCTGCGCCGGTTTTGTACGCCGTGGTTTGCAGGAAGCCGGTTTCACGGTGCAAAAAACGAAAGGCTTTGGCCGCAAACGCGAAATGCTGGTCGGAGTGATGGAACAGGATCTGCCCTCCCCTGTCCGCACCCCGTGGTTTGCCCGCCCCGCCAGCGAGGTGCGTGAAACGGCGGTCATCGGTGGCGGGATCGCCAGCGCCCTGCTGTCGCTGGCGCTGCTGCGTCGCGGCTGGCAGGTCACGCTTTACTGTGCCGACGACGCACCTGCGACGGGTGCTTCCGGCAATCGTCAGGGCGCACTCTATCCGCTGCTGAGCGCCCAGGATGCTGCCCTGAGCCAGTTTTTCCCGACGGCGTTTACCTTTGCCCGTCGCCTTTACGATGCCCTGCCGGTGGCGTTTGACCATGAGTGGTGCGGCGTCACCCAGCTTGGCTGGGATGAGAAGAGTCAGCACAAAATCAATCAGATGCTGTTGATGGGCTTGCCCGCGCAGATCGCCGCAGAGGCGAATGCCCGGCAGGTCGCAGACAGCATTGGGGTCGACACCGGCTGCGGCGGGATCCAGTATCCGCTCGGCGGCTGGCTGTGCCCGGCGGAGCTGACCGCTGCGGTCATCGCCCTGGCGCAGTCGCACGGATTAACGGTGCACTATGGCCGCCAGGTGGAGTCGCTGGATCATTGCGAGGCGCAGTGGACGCTGCAATTCAAAGAGGGCCCGCAGACACAGCACGCCAGCGTGGTTCTGGCGAACGGACATCGCATTAGCCAGTTTACCCAGACTGCGCACCTGCCAGTCTACCCGGTGGGGGGACAGGTAAGCCATATTCCGGCTGCCCCGCAGCTGAGTCAGCTTCGTCAGGTGCTCTGTTATGACGGCTACCTGACCCCGCAAAATCCGACCAACGGCCATCACTGCATCGGCGCGAGCTACCATCGCGGGCAGACACAGGCGCAGTACAGCGAAGAAGATCAGCAGCAAAATCGCCAGCGCCTGCTCAACTGCCTGCCGCAGGCGGCCTGGGCCACAGAAGTGGACGTCAGCGCGGGTGAGGCCCGGAACGGCATTCGCTGCGCCACCCGCGATCATCTGCCGATGACCGGCGCGGTGCCGGATTACGACGCAACGCTTGCGGCTTATCAGGATCTGGTCAACAACCGGGAGCAGGCGGTAAACGCTCCGGTGTATCCGAATCTGTTTATGCTCGGTGGACTGGGCTCGCGCGGGCTGTGCTCGGCACCCTTAACCGCCGAAATCCTTGCTGCGCAAATGAGTCACGAGCCGATCCCGTTGGATAGCAATACGCTGGCCGGGCTGAATCCGAATCGGTTATGGGTGAGGAAGTTGTTGAAGGGGAAAATGGTCAAATAGGAGATTGTCGGCCCGGTAAGCGCAGCGCTACCGGGCGATAACAGGTTACTTCAGCTTAGCCTGCTGGAACAGCGTATCCCACATGCCCAGCACTAACGTCTGGTCGCGGGGAGAGAGTTCACCGGCGAGGATTGCTTTTTCCAGGCTGCGGGTCACTTCCACATGCACCGCTTCAGGCGAGTGGTCGTCACCGGCTTCAAGCTCGGCAACGGCCAGCGTCAGGTGACCACGCAGATAACCGCTGGCAAACAGTTCATCGTCACTGGCGTGTTCCACCATGTCGTCAATTAATGCCAGAATGCGTGATTCAAATTCTGCGATCATCTTCTTTCCTCAGTTAAGATCTTCCGGCCACGGGAAGTGTTCCGCCGTGATGTCCGGCGTGTGGTAATACTGTTGTAACGCACGCATAAAGCGCGCCGGGCGTTCCGGGATGCCCTTCTCGAGATACTCCATCACCTGGGCATGGACGCGGCGCTGAAACAGGATACGGTCCGGCTCGCAGTCCCCTTCCAGATTGTCGCAGCTGACATTAAACGGATAACCCGCCGCCACGCAAAACAGCCAGTCAAAGGCCTGCGGCTTGACTTCGACATCTTCAAACTGCCCCTGGGTTGCCGCATCGCGACCATCCGGGCAGTACCAGTAGCCAAAGTCCACCAGCTCGCGACGCGCTTTCCCGGCAATACACCAGTGGGAAATTTCGTGAAGGGCGCTGGCGTAGTAGCCGTGCGCAAAGACAATCCGGTGATACGGTGTATCGGCATCTGCAGGAAGATAGATCGGTTCGTCGTCGCCTTTAATCAGACGGGTATTAAAATCGTCGGCGAAGCAGCCGTCAAAAACCGCAATCAGCTGCTCGTATTTATGCGTACTGTTCATTAGTTCATCCCCAACCAGTGGAGGATCTCCTGTCCGTGGCTGTCATAAAGAAGTTTGGCACTCATCACCGCCGAGACAATCACAATCATCGGACGGATAAGCTGCTGCCCTTTGCTTAACACCAGACGCGAGCCGATCCGCGCGCCCATAAACTGTCCAGCCATCATCACGAAGCCGGTGGCCCAAATCACCTTGCCGCCGATGATAAACAGCAGCAGACCGCCCAGGTTTGAGGTGGCATTAAGCACCTTCGCGTGAGCGGTAGATTTGGCAAGATTAAAACCGGCCAGCGTAACAAACGCCAGCGCGTAAAACGACCCGGCGCCGGGGCCGAAAAAACCGTCATAGAAGCCGACGCAGCCGCCCGCGATCAGGGCGAAGGGTAACCCGTGCAGGCGGCGCTGCCGATCATCTTCGCCAAGCTTTGGCATCAGCAAAAAGTAGAGGCCAATACAGATAATGAGGATCGGCAAAACCTGGCGCAGGATGTCGGACTGCACGTGCTGCACCAGCAGCGCGCCGCTGGTCGAGCCGATAAAGGTCATCAGTATATTGAGCTTCTGATCGGCGAGGCTCACCACTTTGCGCCGCACAAAATAGATCGAAGCCGATAACGACCCGCCGCAGGCCTGTAGCTTATTGGTCGCCAAGGCCTGTGCAGGGGTCATGCCAACCGCCAGCAGTGCCGGAACGGTTAACAACCCGCCGCCGCCGGCTAAGGCATCAATAAAACCGGCCAGCATCGCGATCAAAAACAGTCCCGCCAACAGCAGCGGTGACACCATAAACAATTCAGTAAATTGGTCCATTACAGGGCGTGCTCATCCAGTAGCGCCTGGCAAGAAGGTGGCAGCGGAGGCGGTGTCTTCTTCTCAGGCTTGGTCGATCCAGGTTTTGCGGGTTCAAACCAGCTTTGCAGCTCCGCGCCGCAGCCATCACCCGGCGGCGGTAACGGTTGGTCTTCGCACTCCATGCTGTTAGCCGGGCAGCGCAGACGTACATGCATATGCGCGCGATGCTGGAACCATGGGCGCACTTTACGCAGCCAGTCGCGATCGGTTCCGGCATCCAGGCACAGCTGTTGCTTGATGGCCGGGTTGACGAAGATCCGCGTTACGTCGTTGTCTTCTGCCGCCAGCTTAATCATGCTGGAGACGTCCCGAGACCACAGCGACGGCACCACACGCTTGCCATCACTGGCAACCAGGTCGAGCGCCTGCGGCTTCAGCAGCTGCGACGATGACCAGCGGGTTTTTGGCAATTGCAGGAAAATATCCACATCCAGCCCGGTCTGATGGCTGGCATGGCCGCCATTAAAGCGCCCACCTGCCGGCATTCCCATATCGCCAATCAGCATGGTGCCCAGCCCCAGGTTTTGCACCTGATTGCCCAGACGCTGAATAAACAGCACCAGATCCGGGTGACCAAAGTAGCGGCGCTGATCGGTGCGCATGATCTGGTAGGTGGTGGACTGCTGTGGCAGTGCCTGCGCGCCAACGATACAGCCATTCGAGAAGGCGCCAATCGACTGGGCGCTGCCCGTGACCGGGTGGGTGATTTTCTGCCAGGGCGTTGCCGCCACTGCGACCCCGCTGGCGAGTAGCGCCAGCAGAGCAATTGCGGTTTTTTTCATGGTTACCAGCGTGGTAGAGGGCTCGTCACATCTGCATTCTGCGCGCGCTGGCGCAGGAAGTGATCCATCAGCACGATCGCCAGCATCGCTTCGGCGATCGGCACGGCGCGGATCCCGACGCACGGATCGTGACGCCCTTTGGTGATCATCTCAACTTCTTTGCCATCGCGATTAATTGTGTGCCCCGGCACGGTAATGCTGGAGGTCGGTTTCAGCGCAATGTTGGCCACAATCTGCTGGCCGCTGCTGATCCCACCGAGAACACCGCCCGCGTGATTGCTCTGGAAGCCCTGTTTGGTGATTTCGTCGCGGTTCTGGCTGCCGCGTAGCGCCACAACGCCGAAACCGTCGCCAATCTCAACGCCTTTCACCGCGTTAATGCTCATCATCGCATGTGCAATATCGGCATCCAGACGATCAAAGACTGGCTCGCCCCAGCCCGGCGGTACGCCGTCGGCCACCACCGTCACTTTGGCGCCAATGGAGTCGCCCTCTTTCTTCAGGCCGCGCATCAGTTCGTCCAGCGCCTCCAGCTTTGAGGCATCCGCACAGAAGAACGGGTTCTGTTCGACCTGATCCCAGTCTTCGATCGCCAGCGGGATATCGCCCATCTGGGTCAGACAGCCGCGAATCACGATGCCAAATTTTTGCGCCAGATATTTTTTGGCGATGGCACCTGCGGCGACGCGCATGGCGGTTTCACGGGCGGAAGAACGTCCGCCGCCGCGATAGTCGCGAAAACCGTATTTTTGTTCGTAGGTGTAATCGGCGTGTCCCGGACGGAACACATCTTTGATGGCACCGTAATCCTGGGAGCGCTGATCGGTGTTCTCAATCAGCAGACCAATGCTGGTGCCGGTGGTGCGGCCTTCGAAGACGCCTGACAGGATTTTGACCTGATCCGGCTCGCGACGCTGAGTGGTGTAGCGCGACGTGCCCGGACGACGACGGTCGAGATCGTGCTGTAAATCGGCCTCGGTCAGTTCAATGCCCGGCGGCACGCCATCAACGATGCAGCCCAGCGCCAGCCCGTGCGACTCACCAAACGTCGTTACACGGAATAATTGTCCAATACTGTTTCCTGCCATCACGGCTCCGTTTTCGTTGTTCTGTGTTTGAGCAATGTGAAACGGGCCGAAGCCCGTTTGATTAATCTTTGTAAATGCTGAAGTGTTCACGCGCGTCGATAAGCTGCGCCTTGGTCAGCATGAAGACGCCGTCGCCCCCGTTGTCGAACTCGAGCCAGGTGAACGGAACATCCGGATATTGCTCCATCAGATGTACCATGCTGTTACCGACTTCACAAATCAGAATGCCGTTGTCGGTCAGATAATCCGGGGCGCAGGCCAGGATACGGCGGGTCAGCTTCAGGCCGTCGGATCCGGACGCCAGACCCAGTTCAGGTTCATGGCGATATTCGTTCGGCAGGTCGGACATATCTTCGGCGTCAACGTACGGCGGGTTGGTGACGATCAGTTCGTACTGCACTTTTGGCAGCTCGCGGAACAAATCCGAGCGGATCGGCGTCACCTGATGGATCAGGCCGTGCTCTTCAATGTTGTGCTCAGTCACCGCCAGCGCGTCGGTGGAGATGTCCACCGCGTCCACTTCCGCTTCCGGGAAGGCGTACGCGCAGGCAATCGCGATGCAGCCGCTGCCGGTACACATATCCAGAATATGCTGCGGCTGATGGTCAATCAGGCCCGCGAAGTGGTTGTTGATAAGCTCCCCAATGGGTGAACGCGGCACCAGCACGCGTTCATCCACAAAGAATTCATGACCACAGAACCAGGCTTTGTTGGTGAGGTATGCGACCGGGATGCGTTCGTTAACGCGACGGATCACACGCTCAACGATGCGGTGTTTTTCGCTTGAGGTCAGGCGCGCAGCGCGCATGTCTTCCGGAATATCCAGCGGCAGATAGAGTGACGGCAGCACCAGCTGTACCGCCTCATCCCATGGGTTATCGGTGCCGTGACCGTACCAGATATTGGCCGCGCTGAAACGGCTCACCGCCCAACGCAACATGTCCTGAATGGTTTGCAGTTCATTTACCGCTTCATCGACAAAAATTTTATCCACTATTTTCTCCAGGGCATGCTCGCTAAATTTTCGGCGGCTAGTTTGCCACGAAGACGGCGATAAATCAGCACTGTCGCTTACTGCCCGCAGTTAAAAAATGCGTTTTGCCGTACGACGAGTCAGGTACACTGTCGGAAAATTGAGATGAGACAGGCCCATGAAAAAGAAAACATCGCTGAGCGAGGAGGATCAAACGCTGTTTCGTCAGCTCATGACCGGAACGCGCAAAATCGCCCAGGACACCATTGTGCATCGTCCGTTACGCAAAAAAGTGAGTGAAGTGCCGGCCAAACGGCTGATGCAGGAGCAGGCCGATGCCAGCCACTATTTTTCAGATGAGTTTCAGCCGCTGCTGAATACCGAAGGGGCGATGAAATATGTGCGCGCGGACGTCAGCCATTTCGAGCTGAAAAAGCTGCGTCGCGGGGATTATTCGCCGGAGCTGTTTCTCGATCTGCACGGTCTGACGCAGCTGCAGGCAAAACAGGAGCTGGGCGCGCTGATTGCCGCCTGCCGTCGGGAACATCTGTTCTGCACCTGCGTGATGCACGGCCACGGAAAGCACATTCTCAAGCAGCAAACGCCGCTGTGGTTGGCTCAACATCCACACGTGATGGCTTTTCATCAGGCACCCAAAGAGTACGGCGGAGATGCCGCCTTGCTGGTGCTGATTGAAGTAGAAGAGTGGCAGCCGCCTGAGCTGCCCTGACAGGCTGGCGGGTGGCTTACGCTACCCGCCATGTCGTGCGTCACGTCAGATGGCTTTCGCCATCTTTAGATTGCAGGGGCTCATCTGCCAGTTAAATACACCCTTGCCGGTTTCGTCGAGGGTGACGTTGGCAATGGCGGAGGTGCTGAACATTGGCGGCGTTTCACCCGGGCAGAGTTCAGACACCAGGTAGCCGACCAGCGGCAAGTGAGAGATCACCAGCGCAGAGGCGACACCTTCACTGCTCAGCGCCTGAAGATACGCGCTGACAAGCCCAACATCGCCGCAAGGGGTGAGCTCGGGCAGGATATCGGCACCGACAGGCAGGTTCATACACTCCCCTACCACATCCAGCGTCTGTTCAGCGCGTAAAAACGGGCTGACGAGGACACGCTCAATATCCACTTTTTGCCCTTTCAACCAGGTTGCCATTTGACGAGATTCGTCGCAGCCACAAGGCGTAAGAGGACGTACAGAGTCACTGGCAGCATCGAGTGCCGCGTCACCGTGACGCATGATAAAAACTTGCATATTGCACCGCTTTTGTTGACCAGGATCACCAGCGTTACTACCTGCGTGAACCAAAAACGAGGTAGAAAACCTGATGGCCGGGCATTGTGCCTGATCCATCCGTTGAATGAAACGCTGTTTTTTACCTCAACGGCGTAAGTATAGTCAATGTCCGTTTATAAATTAGACAGCAACCACCCATTCAACGGCGGATTTACTCTTATTTGACCTTAATTTACGAGGTCAGGTTCCTTTGCTGGCCAAAATCGCAGCCCCTGATCCGCCATTTGCAATAAAGGTTCACACGGCGTAAAGCGCGGACCATATTGCACAGCCAGTCGCTGCAAGATCGCAACAACTTCACCCGCGCCCAGACTATCCATATAGCGGAACGGGCCACCCAGGAAAGGTGGAAAACCAATGCCAAAGACGGCGCCAATGTCGCCATCGCGGGCATTTTTAATTACACGTTCATCAAAGCAGCGTGCTGCTTCATTAAGCATCATCATCACGCAGCGTTCGGCACACTGTGCTGCCGTGAGTTTGCCCTCACTGACGGGCTTAATAAGCCCATAGATCGCCGGGTCAACCTGCTTCTTGCTTTTACGCCCTTTTGGATCGTAAAGATAGAAACCGCGTCCATTTTTTCTGCCTTTGCGATCGTCATTCAAAATCGCTGCAACGATGTTTGCAGGGGCGCTAAAGCGTTCACCGTAAGCGCTTTCCAGCACAGGTATAATTTTAGTGCCGGTGTCAATTCCCACCTCATCCAAAAGTTGGATTGGGCCAACCGGGAAACCAAACTTCACCAGCGCATTATCAATGTGATCGACTTTCTCGCCTTCGGTCAGCAGGCGCATGGCTTCATTAATATAGGGTGCCAGGATGCGGTTAACGTAGAACCCGGCTTTGTCTGCCACCACTACCGGCGTTTTACCCTGCAGCTTGGCCAGTTTAACGATGGTGGCCACGGTTTGCGGGCTGGTGCCCGCGTGCGGAATCACCTCCACCAGCGGCATTTTTTCTACCGGGCTGAAGAAATGCAGCCCAATCACCTGCTCAGGTCGCGCGGCCTGGGCCGCAATATCACCGATCGGCAGTGAAGAGGTGTTAGAGGCAAAAATGGTGTGCGGCGCGCAGTGCATCTCGACCTCGGCCACCATCTGCTGCTTGAGGGCCAAATCTTCAAATACCGCCTCAATCACCACATCGCGATGACGGAATCCACTGTAGTCTGTTGTGCCTGAAATCAGCGCCAGCTCCCGGTCGCGGTCGCTGGTTTTAATATGGCGGCGCTTGACCTTCTTATCAAGCAGCTGCCAGCTGTACTGCAGCGCATGGTTGATGCCTTTCGGGTTGATATCTTTGATGCGCACCGGCAATTTGCCTTTGCTGGCGGTCACGAAAGCGATCCCGCCGCCCATCAATCCGCCGCCCAGCACCCCAAGCGTCTGAAGAGGGGCCGGTTCGGCGTCGCTGCCGGGATCTTTCTTCACGTCGGTACTGGCAAAGAAGATGCTGCGCAGCGCCTGCGACTGAGGCGTCATCGCCAGCTCGCCAAAGGCTTTGGCTTCTGCTGCGTAACCGCTGCTGCTGCCCTGCGCCAGCCCGGTTTGCACCACCTCGAGAATACGGGTTGTCGCCGGGTAGTTACCCAGCGTTTTTTGTTCGGTTTTTTTGCCGACCAGCGGGAACAGCAGCGCGCGCCCCAACGGGCCTGCCAGCACCCGCTCGCGCACCGGTAAGCGACGGCGGGTCGTTTTGTCCTGCTGGGCCATTTTAACCGCCGCCTGCAGCAAAATGGCCTGCGGCACCACCTCATCCACCAGCCCGACCTTCAGAGCCTGACGCGGACGCAGCTGTTTGCCGGTCAGGATCATATCCAGCGCGGTGCTGACACCGACCAGACGCGGCAGACGTTGCGTGCCACCGGAACCCGGGAGTAATCCCAGCTGAACTTCCGGCAGGCCCAGCACCGTTTTGCCATCATCGGTACAGATTCGCCCGTGGCAGGCCAGCGCCAGTTCCAGGCCGCCGCCCAGACAGGCACCATGAATCGCCGCAATCACCGGGACAGGCAGCGCATGGATTTCCGCCATGATCTGCTGGCCTTGACGAGCCAGATCTTCGGCCTCCTGCGCGCTGGTGGCGCGAGCAATCATATTGATATCCGCCCCGGCAATGAAGTTGTCCGGTTTGGCGGAGATAAACACCAGCCCGCGAATATCTTTATTCTCGCGAACCTGCTTGAGGATCGCCCGCACCTGCGCGCCAAATTCGGCTTTCAGGGTATTCATTTTTTCGCCCGGCGCGTCGATGGTGACCACCGCCACGTTGTCCAGCCGCACATGCAGGGTAAACGCCGTTGTCATCTCCATTATTCTGCCTCCAGAACCATTGCGGCACCCAGGCCACCCGCCGCGCAGGCGGTGACGAGGCCAAAGCCGCCGCCACGACGGCGCAGCTCATGCAGTGTCTGGGTGATCATCCGCGCCCCGGTCGCGGCAAACGGATGTCCGTAAGCAATGGAGCCCCCCAGCACGTTAAATTTACTGTCATCCACTTCACCCGTGGCGTGGGCGCGGCCCAGCACATCGCGGGCAAAGCGCTCGCTGGCCAACAGCTGCAGGTTTGCCAGGGTCTGCGCGGCAAAGGCTTCGTGCATGTCGATAAGCGTCAGATCGCCCAGCGTCAGCCCGGCGCGATCCAGCGCCAGCGGCGTGGACCAGGCGGGCCCAAGTAGCATGTCCTGCCAGACGTCTATCGCGGTAAAAGCGTAGCTGCGCAGATAGCCGAGCGGCGTCAGGCCTAATTCTTTGGCGCGGGATTCGGTCATCATGATCACCGCTGCCGCGCCGTCGGTGAGCGGCGTACTGTTTGCGGCGGTCACCGTGCCGTGCTTGCGGTCAAATGCCGGGCGCAGTTTGGCGTAATCCGCCAGCGTCGAGGTGCCGCGGATATTGTTGTCTTCACTTAAGGGTTCGCGGTATGGCGGGGTATAAGCCGTCATCACCTCACCCGCCAGCTTGCCTTCGGCCCAGGCCTGGGCCGCGCGCTGGTGAGAGCGGTGCGCCAGCGCATCCTGCTGTTCGCGGGTGATGCCGTAGGTTTTCGCCATCTGTTCGGCGGTATCGCCCATCCGTAAGCCGGTGGAGTATTCCGCTACGGCCGGTGGCACCGGGAGTAAATCGCGCAAGCGCAGGCGTGAAAAGAGCGACAGGCGCTGCCCGGTGGTGCGAGCTTTGTTGACGTCGACCAGCACGCGGGCGAGCTTTTTACTGACGCCTATCGGCAATACGGAAGAGGAGTCGGCGCCCCCGGCAATCCCGGCGCGAATGGTGCCGGCGATCAGGCTTTCGGCGACGTTCGCCACCGCCTGGAAACTGGTGGCGCAGGCGCGGCTGACGCTGTAGGCATCAGTGTGGACGTTCATGCCGGTGCCAAGCACGATTTCACGGGCAATGTTTGGTGCTTCCGGCATCTGCACCACCTGGCCAAAGACCAGCTGTTCAATCACCTCGGGAGGTATTTCGCTGCGAGCCAGCATCTCCCCCACGACCATTTTGCCCAGATCGACGGCCGGTATGCCATGAAAGGCCGTTGCCTGGCGGGCAAATGGCGTGCGTAATCCACTGACAATGGCAATGCGATCGCCCTGACGGGTGATTAGCTGTAATGCCTGACTCATAACGCTCCCCTGTGTCTAACAAATGCGCAAAGTGGTCTGACCTGATAACAGTCTTAACCAAATTTTTACATTAGCCAATCAGGGAGAAGAAAAATTGCGAGCGAACACACAAGAGAGCAAAAGAAACGCCTCTGGAATCAGAGGCGTTAAAGGGGTTAGCGCAGGCCGAGTTGGAAAATAAGGGATTCAGCTTCGCAGGAGAACGCGAAGTCGATATCCAGGCGAACGCCACCCTCCACTTCGGTGAAGGTCGAGGTGATCTCGCACGGCTCGGACTCCACACCACGCGCCTTCGCGGTCAGCGCTGCCAGCGTCTCTTCTGCTTCTGCACGACTTGCGAACTCACGGCTGTAAGAGGCGGTGCAATCGGTGTTGTCCACGATGGTGCCCACATCCATACAGCAGCAAACCGGGGTTTCATCAGCACTGCATTTACTCATAGTAGATTTCCTCTGTAGTCGCGCTCGGCGCGAGATAAACACGATGCTGATATTTTACGCGTCGACTGAGGGGGGCTCCAGTCGTTAATGACGTAAAAAGAGGTAAGTGAGTAATATCACGCTTAAAAATGATCTAAAACAAAAATCACCCGTCCGCATTATCGAAACTGGTCACAATTTTGCCAGCCAGATCCCGTTTCGATAAACAGATTAGAAAAAATTAATAAACATACTTGCAACATTCCATCTGGTCCGACCTATACTCTCGCCACTGGTCTGATTTCTAAGTGTTACAACAGACCCTACACTTCGCGCTCCTGTTACTCCGTGTAACAAAGATTGAATAAAAATAACTCAATGAGGTTATGGTCATGAGCCAAAAAACCCTGTTTAAAAAAACTGCGCTGGCAGTCGCAGTGGCAATCGTCTCCACCTCCGCCATGTCAGCGGGTTTTCAGCTTAACGAATTCTCCTCCTCTGGCCTGGGCCGTGCCTATTCCGGGGAAGGTGCAATTGCTGATGACGCAGGGAACGCAAGCCGTAACCCAGCACTGATCACCATGTTTGACCGCCCGACTTTCTCTGGCGGTGCCGTCTTTATCGATCCAGATGTAGACGTTTCCGGGCGCTCGCCGTTCAGTGGCCGTAGCCTGGATGCCGATAACATCGCGCCAACCGCATGGGTACCTAACCTGCACTTTGTTGCGCCGATTAACGAACAGTTTGGTTGGGGGGCCTCTGTTACCTCTAACTACGGTCTGGCGACCGAATTCAACACCAATTATCCTGCTGGCGAATACGCCGGTAAAACCGATCTGACCACCGTTAACCTCAACCTGAGCGGCGCTTATCGTCTGAACGAAAGCTGGAGCTTCGGTCTGGGCGTTAACGCCGTTTACGCCGATGCGAAAATTGAGCGTTATGCCGGTGAACTGACCTCGCCGCTGCCAAAAACCAGCAATAAAATCGCCAGCATGAAAGGCGACGAATGGGGCTTTGGCTGGAACGCGGGTATTTTGTATGAAGTGGATAAAAATAACCGCTACGGCTTATCCTACCGTTCAGAGGTCAAAATTGATTTCGACGGCGATTACAAAAGCGGCCTCGTGACCGCAGTAAATGGCCGACCTGGCGCGGGTGTCACTGTGCCGTGGGGAACATCCGGCCAGACAATTCCAGGTGCGTTGACCCTGAATCTGCCTGAAATGTGGGAGATCTCAGGTTACAACCGCATTGCGCCGCAGTGGGCTATCCACTACAGCATGGCGTACACCAGCTGGAGTCAGTTCCAGGAGCTGAAAGCCACGGGCAATAACGGTCAGACGTTGTTCTATAAAGAAGAGAGCTTCCACGACGCGTACCGTATCGCGCTGGGTACCACCTACTATATGGATGATAGCTGGACGTTCCGTACCGGTATCGCGTTTGATGACAGCCCGGTTCCGGCTGACAATCGCTCGATCTCCATCCCGGATCAGGATCGCTTCTGGCTGAGCGCCGGTACCACCTACGCGTTCAATAAAGATGCATCTGTGGACGTGGGCGTGTCTTACATGCACGGTCAGAAAGTCACCTTCAATGAAGGCCCGTATGAATTCACGTCAGAAGGTAAAGCCTGGCTTTACGGCATGAACTTCAACTACGCGTTCTGATAACGTCGTAATATAAAAAAAGGTGAGCGCGATGCTCTAATGCCAGTCAGTTAAGCAACTGACTGGCCCTTTTTCGGGGCTGTGGTGTACCTCCAGGGCCTCTCCTTTACCACCCTCGGGAAGGCCCTTTCCCTTCTTGTCGGCAGCCTGACCATCTGACCCAT
>NZ_JAMGZK010000048.1 GCF_025564065.1 Silvania hatchlandensis
GGTATTCATTTTTCGTCTTGCGACGTTAAGAATCCATGTCACTTTGAGTGCCCACACAGATTGTCTGATAAATTGTTAAAGAGCAGTGCAACGCGGCGTTAAGCTCACCGTTGCGAGGTGGCGTATATTACGCTTTCCTCTTTCAGAGTCAAGCGTTTATTTTCGCTTTTCTCTTCAACCGAACCGGCTGTTTGTGTGAAGTGATTCACATCCGCCGTGTCGATGGAGGCGCATTATAGGGATCCCAGTTTTTAGCACAAGCATTTTTTCGATCTTTTCTTTCGACTGCTTTTTTTTCGTCCTTTTCGATGGAATACCACCCGATCCGTTCAAATATTGACATATTTCCCTCTTGATCAAGCTGAATAATCCGATCAAAGTCTTCTATATAATGATCATCAGTAGAGGTTGATATGTCTTCAGTACTCCGTCCTTATAAAGATCTGTTCCCGCAACAAGGCGATCGCGTCATGATCGACAGCAGTAGCGTGGTCATTGGTGATGTCCGAATGGATGACGACGTCAGTATCTGGCCACTGGTCGCCATCCGCGGTGATGTCAATTATGTCGCAATCGGCGCACGCACCAATATTCAGGACGGTAGCGTTCTGCATGTCACCCATCGATCGTCCTACAATCCTGAAGGCAATCCGCTGATCGTTGGCGAAGATGTCACCGTCGGCCATAAGGTCATGCTCCACGGCTGCACGATCGGTAATCGGGTTCTGGTGGGTATGGGTTCAATTTTGCTGGATGGTGTCGTGATAGAAGATGATGTGATGATTGGTGCAGGCAGCCTGGTCCCGCAAAACAAACGACTTGAGAGTGGCTTTCTCTATTTAGGTAGCCCGGTTAAGCAGATCCGCCCCCTTACGGAAGCGGAAAAGGAAGGTTTGAAGTATTCAGCCAATAATTACGTTAAGTGGAAGAATGACTATCTGAATCAGGAGAGCCAGAACCAGCCCTGATCGTCATCCTGACCCTCGCGGATCGCATCGCTGGCTTCTTCTTCCAGATCCCAGCGATGATCGCGAAACGCGTTCAGCGCAGCGACATCGCCAAAACGATGCTTCAGCGTTGCGCCTGTAATGGCGCACATTACTAGCATGCCGTTTACCAGCGCCGGGAAGCAGACCGCTGACTTTTCTTCATCCCAATGCTCCCGCTCAGGGAACTGGATCGCCTGGTTCATGCAGAAAGTTCCTGCTTGAGCGTTTCAATTACCGGCTCTACCGCCGGTAATACGCCGTGCCAGAGCATCACCGCATGCGCGGCCTGACCCACCAGCATACCCAAACCATCAGCGAGATGGTTTGCCCCCTGCTGTTCACACCAGCTCAGAAACGGTGTTCTGCCTTTCTGATAAAACATGTCATAGCAGTGGACATGTGGGTTAACTAATGAAGAAGGGATCGCAGGTACATCACCGCCGAGACCGCTGGAGGTGGCATTAATGATAAGGTCAAACTCATGTCCGCTTAAGGCATCCATAGCAACGGCATGAATGCTGCCGGTATGAGCAAAAAGCGTAGCCAGATCTTCCGCGCGGGAATATGTTCGATTGGTGATGGTGACCGCACAATCCAGCGAGAGCAGAGGCAAAATCACTCCACGCGATGCGCCACCCGCACCAATCAGCAGGATCCGCGCCCGGGGTTTGATAAATGACAGCCGTTCCAGATCGCTCAATAAACCAATGCCGTCGGTGTTGTCCCCCAGAATTCGACCATCTTCCAGGCGCTTTAGCGTATTCACAGCACCAGCAAGAGACGCGCGTTCAGTTAATTCATCGGCACGTTCAAAGGCCTCTTCTTTAAAAGGCACGGTAACGTTCGCCCCTTTACCTCCTTGCGCGAAGAAAGCATCCAACGTTGTCACAAACGCGTCGACAGGCGCCAGTATGCGACCATAAGGATGCTCAATGTGTAGTTGCTGCGCGAATTGCTGATGAATAAAGGGCGACTTGCTGTGTGCAATGGGATTACCAAAAACGGCATACGTTTCCATCTTATTACCCCTGGCGAAAACGTTCGCCGGTTAAAGCATCGCGGATTTCTGACGGGTTCAGGCGCCCACCGGTATCACCGATAATGACGGGAAAGTCAGGGCCAAACTGCGCCAGTACGTCATCGGCTGTACGACAAGGCGGCAATCCTGTCAGATTGGCGCTGGTAGAGACCAGCGGCTTACCAAACGCATTACACAATTCGATAACCAATGGGTGGTCCGTCACGCGAACGGCAAGCGAGTCAAAACGCCCTGTCAGCCAGCGCGGTGTGGTCGGCAGCGCCGGGAAGACAAACGTCACTGGCCCCGGCCAGGCGGCAAAGATTGACTCACGCTGAACTGGCGTCAGCATAGAATCATCAATATAAGGTTTTAGTTGTTCGAAGCGGGAAGCAATTAAAATGAGGCCTTTCTCTACGGGCCTCTGTTTTAACGCTAATAAACGGCTAACGGCTGTTTCACTGTCAGGATCGCAACCGACCCCAAAAACAGCTTCTGTTGGATAGGCGATGACTTCTTCTTTATTCAGTACGTCCACCGCATGTGCGATAGAGCCTGATGGCAGGTTATTCTTCACTATTTTGATCCGCCGGAACCGGCTTTCCACATTGTTTACTGGCACAGAAGCGCTTAACGCCTTGCGCGGTTTTCTTTTCGATAAGTAGCGAGTACTGGCACTCAGGACAACATCCCGCTACCGGTTTGAAATTGGTCACGAACTGACATTCAGGATAACGATCGCAGGAATAAAATGTCTTACCGTAACGCGATCGCCGTTGAACAAGATGCCCACTTTCGCACTGCGGGCAGGCTAACGCCGTTTCATCGGGCTTATCAATTTGCTCTGTATGTCCACATTCAGGATAGCGGCAGCAGCCAATAAACATGCCGAAGCGCCCCTGGCGCAGCGCCAAATCGCCACCACATTGCGGGCACACCTGTCCCTCCAGAATCTTAACAATATGGCCGTCCGCCTGATTTTTCAGGGGACGGACATAATCACATTCTGGAAAGTGTGAACAACCGAGAAACGGCCCGTGTTTACCGGACCGGATAACAAGTTCTGCCCCGCACTGCGGACAGGGCTCGTTTTTATGCACCGTAAATAGTGCTGATTTGGCCATAACAACTCTTGGTGCTGCTGATGAATTAATGCAGCATACCTTCATTCACTTCAAAGAGTAATTCTTCCATTTGCTGATAGGCATTTTCACAGCCTGGAATATTGAACAGAACCATCAGGATGACCCATTTCAGATCTTCCAGCTCAAATTCTGCCGTATCCAGAGCCATAACGCGTTCTATCACCATTTCACGCGTTTCGAGGTTGAGCACCTGAATTTGCTCGAGGAATAAAATGAATCCCCGGCAACTCGCATCCAGCCTTTCACATTCATCAGCCGTATAGATGCGTACAGACAGCGGATCGGAAACCAACTGCATCGGTTCGGCGAGGCCTTCCTGATAATCAGCCAGTTTTTCGAGCCATATTAACGCGTTGTAAATATCTTCCCGTTCAAAACCCGCATCAGTAAGATCGCGCGTAAGTTTGTCCTGATCCACGCGCGCTTCAGCTTCGTTATGGATGTAAGTCTCAAACAAATACATCAGTACGTCGAACATGGCTTGCCCTCCTTAATCGGACATAGCCGCCGGGTACAGCTGCGATCCATCCTGCTAACTCCAGTTCCAGTAGCTGTGCTACCGTTACTGGCACAGATTGGCCGGCACGTTCAGCGACAACGTCAACAGGTGTTACCTCATCTCCTACGTTAGCCAGGAGCTCAGGAAATGGCAATGCTACCTGGTCTTGATCTGATAAATTAAGTCTATTCTCGGGTTCATTCGCAAGCCAATTGAAGCTGGATCGCAAACTGTCCAGAATGTCCTCTGCCGCAGTAACGGGCGTGGCCCCTTGCTTGATCAGCCAATGCGGCCCTTCACATCCTGGGTTACCCACTGCCCCCGGCAAAGCAAAAACTTCACGTCCCTGTTCAAGGGCGCATTTTGCGGTAACAAGCGACCCGCTGCGCAGCATCGCTTCAATAACAAAAACCCCCTGGCTCAATCCACTGATGATGCGATTACGACGAGGAAAGTTGCGTGGCCAGGGCGGGGTTGCGAGAGAGAACTCTGAAACGACAGCGCCACCGCTCGCGACCAAGTTCTCAGCCAGCGATGCATGACGACGAGGGTAGACGCTTGAAAGGCCATTACCTAATACCGCCACGCTTTTTCCCTTAACGGTTAGCGCCGCGCGGTGAGCGACCCCATCGATCCCACATGCCAGACCGCTGGTAATGGTAAGCCCAGCCAGGGCCAATTGTTCACAGAAGATCTTTCCCCAGCGCTCGCCATACCAGGAGTGTGAACGGCTGCCGACCACAGCCAGTTGCAGACTGCCCAGTACCGAGGGATCGCCCTTCACGAAAAGCGCGCCGGGGTAATCGGTAATCGCCCGTAACTGTGCTGGGTAGGCAGAGTGATCTGCGCAGATCAGATGCTGTCCCGGCTCTGCAAGCCAGTCCATATTGCGTTCAATTTCTCGCGGTGAAATGGAAAAAAACGCCTCAATTTGCTTTTGCGTGAGCCCAGCCACCGCCAACACAGCGCTATCAATATGGGCTTCGCGCTGCAATTTTTGCGCGAGCACCACCATCTTATCGCCGTACAGTTCTCCAATGTTTATCAGGCGTAACCAAATCTCTGTGGATGTCATCCTTTCCCCTGCCACAAGCAGCTATAGCAATCTTTGCGATTGGTCAGTGATGCTGTCAATCAGAGGGGGATTTGTCTAGAATAGAGGTAATATTCTTTTCAACTCCTGAACACGACTCTGGAAATATATGGCAGTTTTGCAAGTGTTACATATCCCGGACGAGCGCCTTCGCAAAGTCGCCGAGCCGGTTAAAGAAGTGAATGCAGAAACTCAGCGTATCATCGATGATATGTTCGATACGATGTACGCTGAAGAGGGCATTGGTCTCGCCGCTACGCAGGTTGATATTCACCAGCGCATCATCGTGATCGACGTTTCTGAAAACCGGGAAGAACGTCTGGTATTGATTAACCCCGAGCTGCTGGAAAAATGGGGCGAAACAGGGATTGAAGAAGGTTGCCTCTCTATTCCTGAGCAGCGCGCCCTGGTGCCTCGTGCAGAAAAAGTTAAAATCCGTGCGCTCGATCGCGACGGTAAGCCGTTTGAAATGGAAGCGGACGATCTGCTGGCAATCTGCATTCAGCATGAGATGGATCATCTGGTCGGTAAACTCTTTATCGATTATCTCTCGCCAATGAAACAGCAGCGCATTCGTCAGAAAGTAGAGAAACTGGATCGCCTGCGCACCCGCGCATAACGTGACCCCGGATACAAGGATTAACGTGTCTACATCACTACGTATCATCTTCGCAGGAACCCCCGACTTTGCAGCGCGTCATCTGGATGCGCTGTTGTCGTCTGGCCATCAGGTTGTTGGCGTCTTTACTCAGCCCGATCGCCCTGCTGGCCGCGGTAAAAAATTGATGCCAAGCCCGGTTAAGGTGCTGGCGGAAGAACATGGCTTACCGGTGTTTCAGCCAGCTTCATTGCGCCCGCAGGAAAACCAGCAGCTGGTTGCTGAATTAAACGCAGATGTCATGGTCGTTGTGGCATACGGCTTAATCCTGCCAAAAGCGGTGCTTGAGATGCCGCGTCTGGGTTGCATTAATGTCCACGGTTCTCTGCTGCCACGCTGGCGTGGTGCTGCACCCATTCAGCGTTCGCTGTGGGCCGGCGATGCCAACACCGGCGTGACGATTATGCAGATGGATGTGGGTCTGGATACCGGCGACATGCTGTATAAGCTCTCCTGTCCCATTGCTGCCGACGATACCAGCGCCACGCTGTATGACAAACTGGCAGAGCTCGGGCCGAAGGGTCTTATTGATACGCTGCAACAGCTGGCCGACAATACCACCCGTCCTGAAGTCCAGGACGAAGCGTTGGTCACCTATGCCGAGAAACTCAGTAAAGAAGAGGCCCGTCTCGACTGGTCACTCTCTGCTGCTCAGCTTGAACGCTGCATCCGGGCATTTAATCCCTGGCCGATGAGCTGGCTGGAAATCGACGGGCAACCCGTAAAAGTCTGGCAAGCCTCGGTTATTGCTGGCCAGTCGACTGCCGCGCCCGGCACCATTATTGACGCAAGCAAGCAAGGTATTCAGGTAGCAACTGTTGAAGGGATCCTGAATCTGGAATCCTTACAACCTGCAGGCAAAAAAGCCATGAGTGCGCAGGATCTTCTGAACTCCCGTCGTGAATGGTTTACACCTGGTAATTGTCTCGCCTGAGATCATCTCAATTTAAGGCCCGGAGTTTCCGGGCATTTTTATTTTTGTGGTTATGAAAAAACAAAACTTACGCAGCCTGGCAGCCCAGGCGATTGAGCAAGTGGTCGAGCAGGGTCAGTCATTGAGCAATGTCCTGCCACCGTTCCAGCAAAAAGTCTCTGATAAAGATAAAGCCCTGCTTCAGGAGTTGTGCTTTGGTGTTCTGCGCACGTTGCCACAGCTGGAGTGGCTGATCGGTAAACTGATGTCGCGCCCGATGACGGGTAAGCAGCGCGTGTTGCATTATCTGATCATGGTTGGCTTCTATCAGTTGCTGCATACTCGTATTCCGCCTCACGCCGCGCTGGCAGAGACCGTTGAAGGCGCAGTGGCAGTGAAGCGTCCGCAGCTCAAAGGGCTGATCAACGGTGTATTACGCCAGTTTCAGCGTCAGCAAGATGAACTGCTGGCTGAATTTTCACGCTCAGAAAAACGCTTCCTGCATCCTGACTGGTTGCTAAAACGTCTGCAAAAAGCCTATCCGCAGAAGTGGGAAGCCATTGTAGAAGCTAACAACCTTCGTCCGCCAATGTGGCTGCGCGTCAACCGTAACCATCATTCCCGCGATGCCTGGCTGGCGCTGCTGGAAGAGGCGGGGATGAGTGGATTTACCCATCCGGATTATAGCGATGCGGTCCGTCTGGCAGCCCCCACTTCTGTTCTTGCGCTTCCGGGCTTTGAACAAGGCTGGGTCACCGTTCAGGATGCTTCTGCTCAGGGTTGTATGAACTTCCTCGAGCCGCAAAACGGTGAGCGTATTCTTGACCTGTGCGCAGCGCCGGGCGGTAAAACAACACATATCCTTGAAGTCGCCCCGCAGGCCAGCGTGATGGCCGTCGATATTGATGAGCAGCGTCTTTCTCGCGTTTACGACAACCTTAAGCGTCTGGGAATGAAAGCCGAGGTCAAACAGGGTGACGGGCGTAAGCCCGACCAGTGGTGTGGCGATGAACAGTTCGATCGCATTTTGCTGGATGCCCCCTGCTCCGCCACTGGCGTTATTCGACGTCATCCAGATATTAAATGGCTGCGTCGCGATCGCGATATTAACGAACTGGCGCAGCTACAGGCGGAGATCCTTGATGCGGTATGGCCACATCTGAAATCAGGCGGAACGCTGGTTTATGCCACCTGTTCCGTGCTGCCAGAAGAGAACAGCCTACAGATCGCAGCGTTCCTGAAGCGCACCCCTGATGCCCACTTGCAGACAACCGGTACGTCGGAACATCCCGGCAAACAGAACCTGCCTGGCGTAGAAGAAGGCGACGGCTTCTTTTACGCTAAGCTAATCAAAGCGTGATGTTGATAACGGGTCACATGATATGAAGATAATCATTCTGGGCGCGGGGCAGGTCGGCGGTACGCTGGCTGAAAACCTGGTCGGTGAGAATAATGACATCACCATTGTCGATACCAATGGCGATCGTTTGCGCAGCCTGCAGGATAAGTTTGATTTGCGCGTTGTTCAGGGGCATGGTTCCCATCCCCGCGTGCTGCGTGAAGCTGGCGCGGATGATGCCGACATGCTGGTTGCCGTCACCAGTTCAGATGAAACCAATATGGTGGCTTGTCAGGTGGCCTATTCGTTATTCAACACGCCTAACCGTATCGCGCGTATCCGTTCCCCGGACTATATCCGTGATGCCGATAAGCTGTTTAATTCCGACGCAGTGCCTATCGACCATTTAATCGCGCCAGAACAGCTGGTTATCGACAGTATTTACCGACTGATTGAGTATCCAGGTGCGCTGCAGGTGGTTAATTTCGCGGAAGGTAAAGTCAGCCTTGCCGTGGTCAAAGCCTATTACGGTGGCCCGCTGATTGGTAACGCGCTTTCCACAATGCGCGAGCATATGCCGCATATTGATACGCGAGTTGCCGCGATTTTCCGTCACGATCGTCCCATCAGACCGCAAGGTTCAACCATTGTTGAAGCCGGGGATGAGGTCTTCTTTATCGCCGCATCCCAGCATATTCGCGCGGTGATGAGCGAGCTGCAGCGGCTCGAGAAACCGTATAAACGTATCATGCTGGTTGGCGGGGGTAATATCGGTGCCGGTCTGGCTCGGCAGCTAGAAAAAGATTACAGCGTTAAACTGATCGAACGCGATCAACAGCGGGCCTCAGAGCTGGCAGAAAAGCTACAGAATACGATCGTCTTTTATGGCGATGCATCGGATCAAGAGCTGCTTGCCGAAGAGCACATCGATCAAGTTGATCTTTTCATTGCTGTGACCAACGATGACGAAGCTAATATCATGTCAGCAATGCTGGCAAAACGCATGGGTGCAAAAAAGGTTATGGTGCTTATCCAGCGTCGGGCCTATGTCGATCTGGTCCAGGGAAGCGTTATTGATATTGCTATTTCGCCCCAGCAGGCCACCATCTCCGCTCTGCTGAGTCATGTGCGTAAGGCCGATATTGTCGGCGTTTCCTCCCTGCGACGTGGGGTGGCAGAGGCCATCGAGGCCGTTGCGCACGGGGATGAGAGCACCTCCCGCGTAGTGGGACGTACCATCGATGAGATTAAGCTTCCGCCGGGCACCATCATTGGCGCCGTTGTCCGCGGTAATGATGTGATGATCGCCAACGATAATTTGCGTATTGAACAGGGCGATCACGTCATTATGTTCCTGACGGACAAAAAATTTATTACCGACGTCGAGCGCTTATTCCAGCCAAGTCCTTTCTTCCTGTAATCCTCCGGAGGGCTGCATACCGCCCTCCTGTCTTTAACCCAATAATATGTAAGGGTTAAATTATTATGACGTCTGCTTATCCTCAATGGCAATTAGCTAATCCTTTGTTAAACTTAAACCCATTGGATGGCACAAGGAGAAGAAAATGAGTTTTGTTAAAGAGTTTCGCGAATTTGCGATGCGTGGGAATGTCGTGGATTTGGCAGTGGGTGTGATCATTGGTGCAGCGTTCGGTAAGATCGTTTCCTCGCTGGTTGCCGATATCATCATGCCACCGCTGGGGCTGCTGATCGGTGGCATTGATTTCAAACAATTCGCCGTAACCTTACGTGCTGCGCAAGGCGATATTCCGCCAGTGGTCATGCACTACGGGGTATTCATTCAGAACGTTTTTGATTTTGTGATCGTTGCCTTTGCCATTTTTATGGCTATCAAGCTTATCAATCGACTGAATCGCAAGAAAAAAGAAGAACCCGCTGCACCGCCTGCTCCAACGAAAGAAGAAGTCTTGCTGACTGAAATCCGCGACTTACTGAAGGTACAGAATAACCGTACCCTATAAGACGCATGAAACAAGAAGGCCAGTGGTAAGAAAGCGATTTGCTTGCTTGCCACTGGCCTCCCAGTTACCCCGTTTCGCATGTTTTGTTTTGCGCAGATAACTTCCTTTCCCTTTCTTATTCTTCTCAATTCGTTGTCTGAATAACGGATCGTGCAGAAGGGCTTCAATCGCATTATCGTTGATCTGCCCTTTCGTGTGCTGATAGCGGCTCATAATTTCTCCATTGCATAAAATGTCAACGCGAGTGTAGAAGCAGCGGTGAGTAAAATCAACAACCGCGAGCTTCTCCATTTGCACCCTGTTCGAGAGTTTCCAGAATTGAGCAGTAAACGCTGCTGTGAGAAGTGCCACAACAGGCATCATTTAAGCGTTGCAGTGACAGGCGCATAGCTTGTAACTCTTCAATTCGCGCTTCGACCTCATTGAGTCTCGCCTGAACGATGCTTTTCGATTCCTGGCAGGTATGATGTTGAGGATCGATGCGGATCGACAGCAGCTCACGGATCGATTCCAACGTAAACCCTAGCTGACGGGCATGACGGATAAACTTCAGACGCTGGAGATCTTTGTCGGTATACAACCGAAAACCACCCTCCGTACGCACTTCATGCTCCATCATCTGCTGTTTCTCATAATAGCGGATAGTGTCAGGGGTGACGCCTGCCAGCTTTGCGATCTCACCAATCCGATACATTGCTACTCCTCGTTGAGTTTTTGTATAAGCCTGCCGGAATAATCTCCCTGCAGGAAATCAGTGCTGATGCCGGCCTGGCGTAGCTTAAGTTCAAGCAGGGCGAGGCGACGACGATACTCCGTGTAATCCGCAGATTCTTGTCTGACTGTACTTAATAACCGGGCAAGCTCGACGGCTTCTTTACGCTGCTCCAGCTCCGGTGGCAAACAGCCTGCATTTTTCAGCATACGATATCCGGCGCGAAGATCGGCGGGGACATGCGAATCATCGTCAAGAATCAACGGTTCACCGCTGCCTTGCAGATTATCGAATTCACCTTTGCGTTGAGCATCAAGAATATGCCGCTCTGCCCACTGGTCGAGTAACCACATTGCAAATTACCGCAGCAAACGAAGAAAGGATTATTGTAGGTAAGTGGGGGTGGGATGAACATAAAAAAACCCGCCGAAGCGGGTTTCTTCATGTTACTACAGATTACTCTGCAGCAGCTTCTGCTTTCGATTCTGAACGATCAACCAGCTCGATGTAAGCCATCGGAGCGTTGTCGCCTGCACGGAAGCCACACTTAAGAATACGAGTGTAACCACCTGCACGGCTCGCGAAACGCGGACCCAGTTCGTTAAACAGTTTTGCCACGATCTCGTTATCACGAGTACGGGCGAATGCCAGACGACGATTAGCAACGCTGTCAGTCTTGGCAAGAGTAATCAGCGGCTCAACTACGCGACGCAGCTCTTTCGCTTTAGGCAGGGTCGTCTTGATGATTTCATGACGAACCAGTGAACCTGCCATGTTGCGGAACATAGCCTGGCGATGGCTGCTGTTGCGGTTCAGTTGACGACCACTCTTACGATGGCGCATGACCTTATCCTTCTCAGTAAAACCTTAACCTGTGATCCGGTTACTCGTCAGCAATGCTTGCCGGTGGCCAGTTTTCCAGGCGCATGCCCAGAGACAAACCACGCGAAGCCAGCACATCTTTAATCTCGGTAAGAGATTTTTTACCCAGGTTAGGCGTCTTAAGAAGCTCAACCTCGGTACGCTGTACCAGATCACCGATATAGTGGATAGCTTCTGCCTTAAGGCAGTTAGCAGAGCGGACAGTCAATTCCAGATCGTCAACAGGGCGCAGCAGGATCGGATCGAATTCTGGTTTCTCTTCTTTCACTTCCGGCTGACGTACATCACGTAAGTCAACGAAAGCTTCAAGTTGTTCTGCCAGGATGGTTGCCGCACGACGAATCGCCTCTTCAGGATCGATTGTGCCGTTGGTTTCCATTTCGATGACCAGCTTGTCCAGGTCGGTACGCTGTTCTACACGCGCTGCTTCAACATTGTAGGCAATACGCTCTACAGGGCTGTAGCAGGCGTCGACCAGCAGACGGCCGATTGGGCGCTCATCTTCTTCCGAATGAATTCGGGCAGAAGCCGGCACATAACCGCGACCGCGCTGAACTTTGATACGCATGCTAATAGCTGCGTTCTCATCAGTCAGGTGGCAGATCACGTGCTGCGGCTTGACGATTTCGACATCACCGTCGTGGGTAATGTCGGCTGCAGTCACAGGGCCAATGCCAGATTTATTCAGAGTAAGAATAACTTCATCTTTCCCCTGAACTCTCACCGCCAGCCCTTTCAGGTTGAGCAGGATTTCCAGGATATCTTCCTGAACGCCTTCTTTGGTGCTGTACTCATGAAGTACACCATCAATCTCAACCTCGGTCACCGCACAACCCGGCATCGATGAGAGCAGAATACGGCGCAGTGCGTTACCCAGAGTATGGCCAAAGCCACGCTCTAAAGGCTCAAGGGTCACCTTGGCGTGCGTCGAACTCACTTGCTCGATATCTACCAGGCGCGGTTTTAGAAACTCTGTCACAGAACCCTGCATTGTGTCCTCTCTTTGGTACTAAGCTTTACTTGGAGTAAAGCTCGACGATCAGGTGTTCGTTAATGTCCGCAGACAGATCAGAACGTTCTGGCTGACGCTTGAACGTGCCTTCCATCTTGCCAGCATCAACTTCCAGCCAGGTTGGCTTTTCACGCTGCTCAGCCAGCTCCAGAGCGGCTTTCACGCGAGATTGCTTTTTCGCTTTCTCACGAATGCTAACAACGTCATTCGCTTTAACCTGATAAGAAGCGATGTTAACAACACGACCGTTTACCATGATTGCTTTATGGCTAACCATCTGACGTGCTTCAGCACGAGTAGCGCCAAAGCCCATACGGTATACAACGTTGTCCAGACGACCTTCCAGCAGAGCCAACAGGTTTTCACCAGTGTTGCCTTTCAGACGTGCTGCTTCTTTATAGTAGTTACGGAACTGACGCTCCAGCACACCGTAGATACGGCGAACTTTCTGCTTTTCACGCAACTGCACACCATAGTCAGACAGACGCGGTTTACGCGCACCGTGCTGGCCAGGAGCTTGTTCAATTTTACACTTGGTATCGATCGCGCGAACGCCAGACTTAAGGAATAAGTCGGTGCCCTCACGACGGCTCAGCTTGAGCTTAGGACCCAAATATCTTGCCATTTTCTATCTCCAACAATCCTAGAAAACGTAAGCGTTATACGCGACGTTTTTTCGGCGGACGACAACCGTTATGAGGGATCGGAGTCACATCAGTAATATTAGTGATGCGGAAACCAGCGGCGTTCAGAGCACGAACGGTAGATTCGCGACCCGGACCCGGACCTTTTACCATAACTTCCAGATTCTTGATGCCGTATTCTTTTACGGCTTCAGCGCAACGCTCTGCTGCAACCTGAGCTGCGAACGGAGTTGATTTGCGTGAACCACGGAAACCGGAACCACCGGCAGTTGCCCAACCCAGTGCGTTACCCTGACGATCAGTAATAGTAACGATGGTGTTGTTGAAAGAAGCATGGATATGAGCCACGCCGTCAGAGACTTGTTTTCTTACACGCTTACGTGCACGAACTGGTGCCTTTGCCATTATTCAATCACCCCGATTATTTCTTGATCGGTTTGCGCGGACCCTTACGGGTACGTGCGTTGGTCTTGGTACGCTGGCCGCGAACCGGGAGACCACGACGATGACGCAAACCGCGATAGCAACCAAGATCCATAAGACGCTTGATGCTCATGCTAACTTCACGGCGCAGATCACCTTCAACGACAAATTTGGCAACTTCGTCACGCAGCGTGTCGATTTGTTCTTCAGACAGCTCACTGATCTTAACATCTTCAGCGATACCCGCTGCAGCCAGAATGGCTTTAGAACGGGTCTTGCCGACGCCGTAGATCGAAGTTAATGCGATCACAGCATGTTTCTGATCAGGAATGTTAATGCCTGCTATACGGGCCACTATGCACTCCTACTATTTAATATGTACGCACCATGCTGAAAAGCCCGTTTTCAGGATACTCAAATGGAAACGTACAGACATACAAAAGATTGGCTGGCTAATCTAGCCAGCTCAACCCAACTTTGCAAGAAAAATATGCGAAATAATCAGCCTTGGCGCTGTTTATGCTTCGGCTCGGCACTGCAAATCACACGGATGACACCATCACGCTTAACGATTTTGCAGTTACGGCATAATTTCTTGACGGAAGCACGAACTTTCATTTTTACTCTCCGTAACTTCTCGGGCGACCAGTTATCGGCCGTAGCCTTTCAGGTTCGCCTTCTTCAATGCAGACTCGTACTGACTTGACATCATCAGAGTTTGCACTTGAGCCATAAAGTCCATAATGACGACAACAACGATAAGCAGCGAGGTTCCACCGAAGTAGAACGGCACTTTCATTGCATCACGCATGAACTCCGGGATCAGGCAAATAAAAGTAATATAAAGCGCACCAACCAAAGTCAGGCGAGTCATTACTTTATCGATATACTTCGCCGTTTGCTCTCCCGGACGAATTCCTGGTACAAATGCACCGGACTTCTTCAGGTTATCTGCTGTTTCACGTGGGTTGAAGACCAACGCCGTATAGAAGAAACAGAAGAAGATGATCGCAGACGCATAGAGTAACACATAAAGTGGTTGCCCAGGCTGCAAATACAGCGAAATTGTTGTCAGCCAGTTCCAACCAGTTCCGCCCCCGAACCATGACGCGATGGTTGCTGGGAACAGAATAATACTGGAAGCGAAGATTGCCGGGATTACCCCTGCCATATTCACTTTCAGCGGCAAATGTGTGCTCTGTGCAGCATATACACGACGGCCTTGCTGACGTTTAGCGTAGTTCACCACAATGCGGCGTTGACCACGTTCAACGAAGATAACAAAGAACGTCACTGCAAATACTAATACTGCAACCAACAGCAACAGGAGGAAGTGCAGGTCGCCTTGACGCGCTTGCTCGATAGTGTGGGCAATGGCTGGCGGGAGTCCCGCAACGATACCAGCGAAGATAATGATCGAGATACCGTTACCGATACCACGTTCAGTAATCTGTTCGCCGAGCCACATCAGGAACATTGTTCCTGAGACCAGACTTACAACAGCGGTGAAATAGAATGCAAAGCCTGGGTTAATAACCAGGCCCTGCATACCAGGCATATTCGGTAGACCGGTAGCAATACCGATCGACTGGAATATCGCCAGCACCAGAGTGCCGTAACGGGTGTACTGGCTGATCTTACGACGACCAGACTCCCCTTCTTTCTTCAGTTCTGCCAGGGCCGGATGAACGACCGTCAGCAGCTGGATAATGATCGATGCCGAAATGTACGGCATGATACCCAGAGCAAAGATTGAAGCACGGCTGAGAGCACCACCAGAGAACATGTTAAACATTTCAATGATAGTGCCTCGCTGTTGCTCAAGCAGTTTGGCAAGTACAGTGGCATCAATACCAGGGATCGGAATAAAAGAGCCAATACGGAACACAATCAGTGCACCGATCACAAACAAAAGTCTGCGCTTCAGTTCACCAAGCCCACCTTTGGCACTTTGAAAATCTAATCCCGGTTGTTTAGCCATCTGCTACTTATTCCTCGATTTTACCGCCAGCAGCTTCGATAGCAGTACGTGCACCTTTAGTAACACGCAGGCCACGAACAGTTACCGGAGTCGAAACTTCACCAGACAGGATCACTTTCACGAACTCAATCTGGATACCGATAACGTTAGCTGCTTTCAGCGTGTTCAGGTCCACAACGCCGCCTTCAATTTTCGCCAGGTCAGACAGACGAACTTCGGCTGTGATCGCTGATTTGCGAGAAGTGAAGCCGAACTTCGGCAGACGACGGTACAGTGGCATCTGGCCACCCTCGAAACCGCGACGTACGCCACCGCCAGAACGAGAGTTCTGACCTTTGTGACCACGACCACCGGTTTTACCGAGGCCAGAACCGATACCACGACCCAGGCGTTTACCCGCCTTTTTAGAGCCTTCGGCCGGAGACAGAGTATTTAAACGCATCTCTTACTCCTCAACTTTAACCATGAAGTAAACCGCGTTGACCATACCACGAACAGCGGGAGTATCCTCGCGCTCAACGGTATGACCAATACGACGCAGACCCAGGCCAAGCAGCGTTGCCTTATGTTTCGGCAGACGTCCGATTGCACTGCGGGTTTGTGTAATTTTAATAGTCTTTGCCATGGTCAATTACCCCAGAATTTCTTCAACGGATTTACCACGCTTGGCAGCGACCATTTCTGGAGATTTCATATTTTCCAGACCATCAATAGTTGCACGAACCACGTTAATCGGGTTGGTGGAACCATATGCTTTGGCCAGAACGTTATGAACTCCAGCGACTTCCAGGACGGCGCGCATTGCACCACCGGCGATAATACCGGTACCTTGAGAAGCCGGCTGCATGAAGACACGAGAACCCGTGTGAGTACCCTTAACTGGGTGCTGCAGGGTGCCGTGGTTCAGCGCGACGTTAATCATATTGCGACGGGCTTTTTCCATCGCTTTCTGGATCGCTGCTGGAACTTCACGCGCTTTACCGTAACCAAAACCAACGCGGCCATTACCATCACCAACAACAGTCAGAGCTGTGAAGGAGAAAATACGACCACCTTTAACGGTTTTAGATACGCGGTTAACCGCGATCAGCTTTTCCTGCAGTTCGCCAGCCTGTTTTTCGATGTGAGCCATCTTACACCTCTACCTTAGAACTGAAGGCCAGCTTCACGGGCAGCATCTGCCAGTGCCTGGACACGACCATGATATTGGAACCCGGAACGGTCAAAGGACACAACTTTGATGCCTTTTTCCAGAGCGCGTTCAGCAACAGCTTTACCTACAGCTGCAGCAGCGTCTTTGTTACCGGTGTACTTCAATTGTTCTGTAATAGCTTTTTCTACAGTAGAAGCAGCTACCAGAACTTCAGAACCGTTCGGTGCAATTACCTGTGCGTAAATATGACGCGGGGTACGATGTACCACCAGGCGAGTTGCACCCAGCTCTTTGAGCTTGCGGCGTGCGCGGGTCGCACGACGGATACGAGCAGATTTCTTATCCATAGTGTTACCTTACTTCTTCTTAGCCTCTTTGGTACGCACGACTTCGTCGGCGTAACGAACACCCTTGCCTTTATAAGGCTCAGGACGACGGTAGGCGCGCAGATCAGCTGCAACCTGACCGATCAGCTGTTTATCAGCGCCTTTCAGCACGATTTCAGTCTGGGTCGGACATTCTGCAGTGATACCGGCTGGCAGCGGATGCTCAACAGGGTGTGAGAAGCCCAGAGACAGGCCTACTGCATTCCCTTTGATCGCTGCACGATAACCTACACCAACAAGTTGAAGCTTTTTAGTGAAGCCTTCGGTAACACCAACAACCATTGAGTTCAGCAGGGCACGCGCGGTACCAGCCTGAGCCCATCCATCCACGAAACCATCACGTGGACCGAAGGTCAGTGCATTATCTGCATGCTTAACTTCAACAGCATTGTTGAGGGTACGAGTCAGCTCGCCATTTTTACCTTTGATCGTAATAACCTGACCGTCGATTTTTACATCAACGCCGGCAGGAACGACGACCGGTGCTTTAGCAACACGAGACATTCTTTCCTCCGATTAGGCTACGTAGCAGATAATTTCGCCACCAAGACCAGCTTGGCGCGCTGCACGATCAGTCATAACACCTTTAGAGGTAGAAATAACTGCGATACCCATGCCGGCCATAACTTTTGGCAGCTCATCTTTTTTCTTATAGATGCGCAGACCTGGGCGGCTGACACGCTGAATGCTTTCTACAACAGCTTTACCCTGGAAATACTTAAGAGTAAGTTCCAGTTCCGGCTTGGTGTCGCCTTCAACTTTAAAATCTTCGATAAAACCTTCTTCCTTCAGCACGTTGGCAATTGCCACTTTCAGCTTGGCGGAAGGCATGGTGACCGCAACTTTGTTCGCGGCCTGACCGTTACGGATACGGGTCAGCATATCCGCGATCGGATCTTGCATGCTCATCTGTCTTTACTCCCGTGATTCAATTGGTAATTACCAGCTAGCCTTTTTCAAGCCTGGTACTTCACCGCGCATGGCGGCTTCACGCAGTTTGATACGGCTCAACCCAAACTTGCCCACGAAACCATGTGGACGACCTGTTTGACGACAGCGGTTACGCTGACGAGACGGGCTGGAATCACGCGGCAGAGACTGCAGCTTGAGAACAGCATTCCAACGATCTTCGTCGGAAGCGTTCACATCAGAAATGATCGCTTTCAGTTCAGCGCGTTTAGCGAAGAATTTATCAGCTAAAGCAACGCGCTTTACTTCGCGTGCTTTCATTGATTGCTTAGCCATTCAGTAACCCTACCTTACTTGCGGAACGGGAAGTCAAAGGCAGCCAGCAGAGCACGGCCTTCTTCGTCAGATTTCGCAGTAGTGGTAATGGTAATATCCAAACCACGCACGCGGTCGACTTTATCGTAGTCGATTTCTGGGAAGATGATCTGCTCACGGACACCCATGCTGTAGTTACCACGACCGTCGAAAGACTTAGCGGACAAGCCACGGAAGTCACGGATACGTGGAACAGCAATAGTGATCAGGCGCTCAAGGAACTCCCACATGCGTTCGCCACGCAGAGTTACTTTACAGCCGATCGGATAGCCCTGACGGATTTTGAAGCCTGCAACAGATTTGCGTGCTTTGGTGATCAACGGCTTTTGACCGGAGATTGCTGTCAAATCAGCTGCTGCGTTATCCAGCAGTTTCTTGTCAGCGATCGCTTCACCAACACCCATGTTCAGGGTGATCTTCTCGACCCGAGGGACTTGCATGACAGAATTGTAGTTAAACTCAGTCATGAGCTTAGCAACTACATCGTCTTTGTAGTAATCATGCAGTTTCGCCATCGTACTACTCCAAATTACTTGATAGTTTCACTAGTAGATTTAAAGAAACGGACTTTTTTGCCGTCTTCAAATCTAAAGCCTACACGGTCAGCCTTGCCGGTGGCCGCATTGAAGAGTGCAACGTTAGAAACCTGAATAGCAGCTTCTTTTTCAACGATGCCACCTGGTTGGTTCAGGGCCGGAACCGGCTTCTGATGTTTCTTAACCAGGTTGATACCTTCAACGACGAGTTTGCCGGAAGACAGAACATTTTTTACTTTACCGCGTTTACCTTTATCTTTACCGGTTAACACGATAACTTCGTCATCACGACGGATTTTCGCTGCCATGATTCGCTCCTTAGAGTACTTCTGGTGCCAGAGAGATAATTTTCATGAACTTTTCAGTACGAAGTTCACGAGTTACCGGCCCAAAGATACGCGTGCCGATAGGCTGCTCGCTGTTATTGTTTAAAATAACGCATGCATTACCATCGAAGCGAATGACAGAACCGTCAGGGCGACGAACACCCTTTCTGGTGCGCACCACTACCGCTTTCAGCACATCACCTTTTTTGACCTTACCACGTGGAATTGCTTCCTTGATGGTGATCTTGATGATGTCGCCTACGCCTGCGTAGCGACGGTGCGAGCCACCCAGAACCTTGATACACATTACGCGACGTGCACCGGAGTTGTCGGCGACGTTCAGCATAGTCTGTTCTTGGATCATTTCAGTGCTCCGCTAATGTCAACTACTACCTGAGACTCTAAAATCAGAGCCGTTAAAAAGCCCCATATCGAGGGCGCGGCATTATAACACCGCTTCTGCAATATGGGTAGAAAAAATAAACGGCTCATTGCTGAGCCGTTTATTCGTATTGAGAAGGCGTACTCTATTACAGAACCGCTTTCTCTACAACGCGAACCAGCGTCCAGGACTTAGTCTTGGACAGCGGACGGCACTCAGCGATTTCAACTTTGTCGCCGATACCGCATTCGTTGTTCTCGTCATGTACGTGCAGTTTGGTCGTACGCTTGATGAATTTACCGTAGATCGGGTGTTTCACAATACGTTCGATAGCGACAACAATGGATTTCTCCATTTTGTCGCTAACAACACGACCTTGCAGAGTACGGATTTTATCGGTCATTACGCACCCGCCTTCTGAGTCAGTAAAGTCTTAACGCGTGCAACATCACGACGTACCTGCTTCAGCAGGTGGGTCTGTTGCAGCTGGCCACTTGCAGCCTGCATACGCAGGTTGAACTGCTCACGCAGCAGGTTCAGCAGCTCAGCGTTCAGCTCTTCTACGCTTTTTTCACGCAGCTCATTTGCTTTCATTACATCACCGTCTTAGTTACAAAGGTGGTTTTGATAGGCAGTTTCGCTGCTGCCAGGCCGAAGGCTTCACGGGCCAGCTCTTCCGGAACACCGTCCATTTCATACAGGACTTTGCCCGGTTGGATCAAGGCAACCCAGTACTCCACGTTACCTTTACCTTTACCCATACGAACTTCCAGCGGCTTCTCGGTAATTGGTTTGTCCGGGAATACACGGATCCAGATTTTACCTTGACGCTTAACTGCACGGGTCATAGCACGACGTGCTGCTTCGATCTGACGTGCAGTCAGACGACCACGGCCAACAGCTTTCAGACCGAAAGTGCCGAAGCTAACATCCGTACCCTGCGCCAGACCACGGTTGCGGCCTTTGTGCACTTTACGGAATTTTGTACGCTTTGGTTGTAACATCAGCGACGCTCCTTATTTACGGCCTTTACGCTGCTGCTTTTTAGGTTGAGCAGCCGGTTTTTCCGGTTGTTCAACAGCAGCCATACCACCCAGGATCTCACCTTTGAAGATCCATACCTTAACGCCGATTACACCGTAAGTGGTGTGCGCTTCAGAGGTGTTGTAGTCGATGTCAGCACGCAGAGTGTGCAACGGTACGCGACCTTCGCGGTACCATTCGGTACGTGCGATTTCCGCGCCGCCCAGACGGCCGCTAACTTCAACTTTGATACCTTTAGCGCCCAGACGCATTGCGTTCTGTACAGCACGCTTCATAGCACGACGGAACATAACGCGACGTTCCAGCTGTGAAGTGATGCTGTCAGCAACCAATTTAGCGTCCAGTTCAGGCTTACGAACTTCAGCGATATTGATCTGTGCAGGAACGCCAGCGATATCCGCTACGACCTTGCGCAGTTTTTCTACGTCTTCGCCTTTCTTACCGATTACGATGCCAGGGCGAGCGGTGTGAATGGTCACACGGATGCTCTTAGCTGGACGCTCGATAACGATACGAGATACAGACGCTTTAGCCAGTTCCTTAGTCAGGTACTGACGTACTTTAAAATCGCTGTCCAGGTTGTCAGCGAATTCTTTGGTGTTCGCAAACCAGGTTGAATTCCATGGTTTTACAATACCCAGGCGAATACCATTAGGATGTACTTTCTGACCCATTGCTAGTCTCCAGAGTCTCAGCGATCGGACACAACCACAGTAATGTGGCTGGTGCGCTTCAGGATGCGATCTGCACGACCTTTCGCACGCGGCATAATGCGCTTCATGCTTGGGCCTTCGTCTACGAAGATTTTCGCGACTTTCAGATCGTCAATGTCAGCGCCATCGTTGTGTTCAGCGTTAGCAATGGCAGATTCCAGTACTTTCTTAACCAATACCGCAGCTTTCTTGTTGGTATAGGTCAGGATGTCCAGGGCCTGCGACACTTTCTTACCGCGAATCAGGTCAGCAACAAGGCGAACCTTCTGAGCAGAAGAACGAGCATGGCGATGTTGAGCTAAAGTTTCCATCTCTTCCTCCTACCTTATTTCTTCTTCGCTTTTTTATCAGCAGCGTGGCCGCGATAAGTACGAGTCGGTGCGAATTCACCCAGTTTGTGACCAACCATTTCGTCGGAAACAAATACCGGAACGTGCTGACGACCATTATGGACAGCGATGGTCAAACCGATCATGTTAGGAAAGATCGTTGAACGACGGGACCAAGTGCGCAGGGGCTTCTTGTCTCCGCTTTCCACCGCTTTCTCTACCTTCTTCAGCAAGTGCAGGTCAATAAAAGGACCTTTCTTGAGAGAACGTGGCATGGCTTATCCTCTAAAATTATTTGCTACGGCGACGTACGATAAATTTATCAGTACGCTTGTTGCTGCGGGTCTTCTTACCTTTGGTCTGAACGCCCCACGGAGTTACCGGGTGCTTACCAAAGTTACGACCTTCACCACCACCATGTGGGTGATCGACTGGGTTCATCGCAGTACCGCGAACGGTAGGACGAACACCACGCCAGCGTGCAGCACCTGCTTTACCCAGAACGCGCAGCATATGCTCAGCATTGCCAACTTCGCCCATGGTAGCGCGGCAGTCTGCTTCGACTTTACGCATTTCACCAGAACGCAGACGCAGGGTGACATAAGCACCATCGCGCGCAACGATCTGAACGTAAGTACCAGCGGAACGTGCCAGCTGACCGCCTTTACCTGGTTTCATTTCTACGTTATGAACGGTAGAACCAACCGGGATATTGCGCATCGGCAGGGTGTTGCCTGCTTTGATTGCAGCATCAACGCCAGACTGAATCTGGTCGCCAGCTTTCAGGCCTTTAGGGGCCAGGATGTAACGGCGTTCGCCATCTTTGTACAGAACCAGCGCGATGTTCGCGGAACGGTTCGGATCGTACTCAAGACGCTCAACAACTGCTGGGATACCGTCTTTGTTGCGTTTAAAGTCAACAATACGATAAGCCTGCTTGTGACCACCACCGATGTGACGAGTGGTGATACGGCCATTGTTGTTACGACCACCGGATTTGCTGTTTTTTTCAACCAGCGGAGCAAAAGGTTTGCCCTTGTGCAGCTCTGGGTTGACCACTTTAACGACGTGGCGACGACCCGGAGATGTCGGTTTACATTTAACAACTGCCATTGTATTACTCCTCCGACTTACTCAGCGCCGCCAACGAAGTCCAGATTCTGGCCTTCTTTCAGGGTGACGTAAGCTTTTTTCCAGTCGCTACGACGACCGATACGCTGTCCTTGACGTTTAACCTTACCTTTAACTACCAGGGTGTTAACGACTTCGACTTCGACTTCAAACAGTTTCTGCACAGCAGCTTTAATTTCTGCTTTGGTCGCGTCTTTAGCAACTTTGAGAACGATGGTGTTTGTTTTTTCCATCGCAGCAGACGCTTTTTCAGAAACGTGCGGTGCGCGAAGCACCTTCAGCAGACGTTCTTCACGAATCATGCCAGCATCTCCTCAACTTGCTTAACAGCATCAGCAGTCATTACGACTTTGTCGAAGGCGATCAGGCTAACCGGGTCAATACCAGTTGCATCGCGTACGTCAACCTTGTGCAGGTTGCGCGCAGCCAGGAACAGGTTTTCGTCCAGCTCACCGGTGATGATCAGCACATCTTCCAGAGCCATGTCTTTCAGTTTCTGTGCCAGCAGCTTAGTTTTAGGCGCTTCTACAGAGAAAGATTCGACAACGATCAGACGATCCTGACGTACCAGTTCGGACAGAATGCTTTTCAGCGCGCCGCGGTACATCTTTTTGTTAACTTTTTGACTGTGGTCCTGCGGGCGAGCAGCAAAGGTCACGCCACCTGAACGCCAGATCGGGCTCTTTACAGAACCTGAACGCGCACGGCCGGTACCTTTCTGGCGCCACGGCTTTTTGCCGGAACCAGTTACTTCAGCACGAGTCTTCTGAGCACGAGTACCCTGACGAGCACCAGCTGCATAAGCAACTACAACCTGGTGAACCAGCGCTTCGTTGAAATCACGACCGAAGGTAGTTTCGGAAACAGTCAGCGCGCTCTGCGCGTCTTTCAATACTAATTCCATTGCTATCCCCTTACGCCTTCACAGCTGGTTTAACGATAAGGTTGCTACCGGTTGCACCCGGAACAGCACCTTTAACCAGCAGCAGGTTGCGCTCAGCGTCAACACGTACTACGTCCAGGCTCTGAACGGTCACACGTTCGTTACCCAGCTGACCTGCCATTTTCTTGCCTTTGAACACTTTGCCCGGAGTCTGGTTCTGACCGATAGAACCCGGAACGCGGTGAGACAAGGAGTTACCGTGCGTGGCATCCTGAGTACGGAAGTTCCAGCGCTTAACGGTACCAGCAAAACCTTTACCTTTAGAGGTACCGGTTACGTCAACTTTTTTAACTTCAGCAAACAGCTCAACGCTAATGTCCTGACCTACGGTGAACTCTTCGCCTTCAGCAAGACGGAATTCCCACAGACCACGGCCAGCTTCAACGCCAGCTTTAGCGAAGTGACCCGCTTCCGGTTTAGTTACACGGTTAGCTTTTTTAGCACCAGTGGTAACCTGAACGGCACGGTAGCCATCGTTAGCCAGATCTTTAACCTGAGTAACGCGGTTTGCTTCAACTTCGATTACGGTTACTGGGATAGATACGCCATCTTCAGTGAAGATGCGGGTCATACCCACTTTTTTACCGACTAAACCAATCATTGTATCAACCTCTCAATCGCTCGATGACCTGATTAACCCAGGCTGATCTGCACGTCTACACCGGCAGCCAGATCCAGACGCATCAGAGCATCAACGGTTTTCTCGGTTGGCTCAACGATGTCAACCAGACGCTTGTGAGTGCGGATTTCGTACTGATCACGCGCGTCTTTGTTGACGTGCGGAGAGATCAGAACGGTAAAGCGCTCTTTGCGGGTCGGCAGCGGGATCGGACCACGTACTTGCGCACCAGTGCGCTTAGCAGTCTCGACGATTTCGGCGGTTGATTGATCGATCAGACGATGATCAAACGCTTTCAAGCGGATACGGATTCTTTGGTTCTGCATGAGACCAGAGCTCCAATTATTTTATAAACGAAAATGATCACTACTCGTACCCATTACGATTGATGGGAGAGTGTAACCGTTCTTACGTAGTCCCCCAATTGGGGACATTGTTTGGCAACTGAAAATGATTGTTGCCAGGGTTCATATCGAACCAGCCGTCAATTACGACAAGCCCGCGCATTATACGTAAATCTGACCAGGACGCAAGCCCCGTTTAGAAATTAGACGGAATGAGTCATTTTTGCGTGAAGCCTCGTAAACATTTTGTCCTTTTACAGCGGCAAAGCGATAGTCTGGAAGACTCCGCGCAGGATTCTGTTTTGCTATTTGTCCGCCGAGCAGGTTTGAGAAGAGTATGCCCTCACAAATTTTATCGAGGCTTACAACTATGCTCCCCGCCCTCCCCTTTCTACTCGTCTATCTGGGTTTGTCATACCTGCTGGTCCGTGAGGACATTCATTCAGGTCTTCTCCCAAATAAATATCTATGCCCACTGCTATGGTGCGGTCTGCTTTTTCACCTGTGTATTCATCCCGACTTTCTGGCGAGCGCCGTCGTGGGTGCAATGGCAGGATATGTCGGCTTTGCCGTTATTTACTGGGGTTACAAACTGGTGCGTAAACAGGAAGGGATGGGGTACGGTGATGTAAAATATCTTGGCACATTAGGTGCGTGGCATGGTTGGTGTGTACTGCCTGCGCTGGCGTTAACGGCAGCACTGCTGGCGGCTATCTATCTATTGATACGACTGCTTTGTAAACCCGGAGAGCAGACATTAAAAAACCCACTGCCCTTTGGACCATTTATGGCGGCAGCGGGTTTGATTACAGGTTGGCAAAGTCTGATCAGCTTTCCACTTTAATCTGCGACTGAAGGTAATTCTGCAAACCGATTTTACCGATCAGATCCAGCTCTGTTTCCAGCCAGTCGATATGTCCTTCTTCATCCGCCAGAATCTGAATCATCATATCGCGGCTGACGTAATCATGAACGCTGTCCGCATATGCGATGGCCTCGCGCAGATCCTTAGCACCATCGAGTTCCAGCGCCAGATCGGATCGCAGCATCTCTTCGACATCTTCTCCGATTCCCAGCTTGCCGAGATCCTGCAGGTTGGGGAGCCCTTCAAGAAATAAAATACGCTCGATGTATTTATCGGCATGCTTCATCTCATCAATGGATTCATGGTACTCAACGTCATTGAGTCGAGTCAGACCCCAATTTTTGAACATTCTCGCATGGAGAAAGTATTGATTGATTGCGACAAGCTCATTTCCCAATAATTTATTGAGATAACTTATGATTTTAATATCACCTTTCATTATAGTCCCTCCGCTTCCACTCATTGAAGCGTAGATGGGGCTACAGGGATGTCAAAAAAAAGAGTGAGCCTCAGGCAATCTCTTTGAATTCCGGGATCTGCATCAATTCATCCTGCATGATTTCACGGGCAGCGCGAACGCATTTACCACATTGATTTCCCACCGGAACAAACTTACGCAGTTGTTGGAAAGATTGAGGTTGAAACTGGCGAACGGCCTGACGTATTTTTTTGTCACTCACACCATTGCATAAACAGACGTACATAACCACTCCCGTTCAAAATATGCGCAAAGTGTAAGTGAGAATAATTATGATTACAATAGCACAGGCGCGCAGATACGGGGCGGGAATACACAAAAAATGCGAAAAATTGTGACAGGAGTAAAAGCCAGAAAGCAAAAAGGGCGCCGAAGCGCCCTTTTAAATTCGGAGCAGATTAATTAGCTCAGAACTTTAGCAACAACGCCCGCACCAACAGTACGGCCGCCTTCACGGATTGCGAAACGCAGACCGTCATCCATCGCGATTGGGTGGATCAGGGTAACAACCATTTTGATGTTGTCGCCTGGCATTACCATCTCAACGCCTTCTGGCAGTTCGATGGTACCGGTCACGTCAGTTGTACGGAAGTAGAACTGTGGACGGTAGCCTTTGAAGAACGGAGTATGACGGCCGCCTTCATCTTTGGACAGGATGTACACTTCGGATTCGAACTTGGTGTGTGGCTTGATAGAGCCCGGCTTAGCCAGAACCTGGCCACGCTGGATTTCTTCACGCTTGATACCACGCAGCAGAACACCACAGTTCTCGCCTGCACGACCTTCGTCCAGCAGTTTGCGGAACATTTCAACGCCGGTACAGGTAGACTTAGCAGTCTCTTTGATACCAACGATTTCAACTTCTTCGCCAACTTTAACGATACCGCGCTCTACACGACCGGTAACAACAGTACCACGGCCGGAGATAGAGAATACGTCTTCGATAGGCAGCAGGAACGGCTTGTCAATCGCACGCTCTGGTTCCGGGATGTAAGAATCCAGGTAGCCAGCCAGTTCGATGATTTTCTCTTCCCACTGTGCTTCGCCTTCCAGCGCTTTCAGTGCAGAACCACGAACGATAGGGGTGTCGTCGCCTGGGAAATCGTACTGAGACAGCAGCTCACGTACTTCCATTTCTACCAGTTCCAGCAGCTCTTCGTCATCAACCATGTCGCATTTGTTCAGGAACACGATGATGAAAGGAACGCCTACCTGACGACCCAGCAGGATGTGCTCACGGGTCTGAGGCATAGGGCCGTCAGTCGCAGCAACAACCAGGATCGCGCCGTCCATCTGCGCAGCACCGGTGATCATGTTTTTAACATAGTCGGCGTGGCCTGGGCAGTCTACGTGTGCGTAGTGGCGAGTCGGGGTGTCATACTCAACGTGGGAAGTGTTGATGGTGATACCACGCGCTTTTTCTTCTGGTGCGTTATCGATCTGGTCGAATGCACGAGCAGAACCACCGTAGGTTTTAGCCAGAACGGTAGTGATTGCAGCGGTCAGAGTAGTTTTACCGTGGTCAACGTGGCCGATAGTACCAACGTTGACGTGCGGTTTTGTACGTTCAAATTTTTCTTTAGACACGGCTATATTCCTTACTATAGTGCCCCCTCACCGAGGGGGCACGGGACTTAGATTTTAACCCTGCGGCTTATTTACCACGGGCTTCAATTACGGCCTGAGCAACGTTGTTCGGCGCATCATCATACTTCAGGAATTCCATGGAGTAAGAAGCACGACCTTTGGTCAGTGAACGCAGCTGAGTTGCGTAACCGAACATTTCAGACAACGGAACTTCAGCATGAATCTGAACGCCAGTAGCGTTAGATTCCTGACCTTTCAGCTGACCACGACGACGGCTAAGGTCACCGATAACGTCACCGGTGTTCTCTTCCGGAGTTTCTACTTCAACCTTCATGATCGGCTCAAGCAGAACTGGTTTCGCTTTCTTAAAGCCTTCTTTAAAGGCAAGAGAAGCAGCCAGTTTAAACGCCAGTTCAGAGGAGTCAACGTCATGGTAAGAACCGAAGTGCAGACGAACACCCATGTCAACTACCGGGTAACCAGCCAGCGGACCAGACTTCAGCTGCTCCTGGATGCCTTTATCAACGGCAGGGATGTATTCGCCAGGAATTACACCACCTTTGATGTCGTTGATGAACTCGTAACCTTTCGGATTTGAGCCCGGCTCCAGTGGGTACATGTCGATGATGACATGACCGTACTGACCACGACCACCAGACTGCTTAGCGTGTTTACCTTCAACATCGGTAACTTTCTGACGAATCGCTTCGCGGTAAGCAACCTGTGGTTTACCCACGTTAGCTTCAACGTTGAATTCGCGACGCATACGGTCAACGATGATATCGAGGTGAAGTTCACCCATACCAGCGATGATGGTCTGGTTAGATTCTTCATCAGTCCATACGCGGAATGATGGATCCTCTTTCGCCAAACGACCCAGAGCCAGACCCATTTTTTCCTGGTCAGCTTTGGTTTTTGGTTCAACAGCGATGGAGATTACCGGTTCAGGGAATTCCATACGCTCCAGAATGATCACGTGGTCCGGATCACAGATGGTATCACCTGTGGTCACGTCTTTCAGGCCGATTGCCGCAGCAATGTCGCCCGCGCGAACTTCTTTGATCTCTTCACGTTTGTTAGCGTGCATCTGAACGATACGGCCAAAACGCTCACGAGCCGCTTTAACTGGGTTATAAACGGTATCACCAGAGTTAACCACGCCTGAGTAAACGCGGAAGAACGTCAGGTTACCCACGAATGGGTCGGTAGCGATTTTGAACGCCAGTGCAGCAAACGGCTCATCATCGGTAGCGTGACGCTCAGCTGGAGTATCTTTACCGTCGTCCAGCATACCGTTGATCGCAGGAACGTCAGTTGGTGCTGGCAGGTAATCAATTACCGCATCCAGCATTGCCTGTACGCCTTTGTTCTTGAATGCAGAACCGCAAGTTACGAGAATGATCTCGTTAGCCAGCACGCGTGCACGCAGAGCAGTTTTGATTTCTTCTTCGGTCAGCTCATCGCCGCCCAAATATTTATCCATCAGCTCGTCAGAAGCTTCAGCTGCAGATTCAACCAGGTTCTGGCGCCATTCGTTTGCCAGCTCAACCATGTCAGCAGGGATGTCTTCGTATTCGAAGGTCACGCCCTGATCGGCATCGTTCCAGTTGATAGCTTTCATTTTCACCAGGTCAACAACACCGGTGAAACCTTCTTCAGCACCAATTGCCAACTGCAGCGGAACAGCAGTTGCGCCCAGACGGGATTTGATCTGACCAACAACTTTCAGGAAGTTAGCACCCATGCGGTCCATTTTGTTAACGAACGCAATGCGTGGAACTTTGTATTTGTTAGCCTGACGCCATACGGTTTCAGACTGTGGCTGAACACCACCAACTGCGCAGTAAACCATTACCGCACCATCAAGAACACGCATGGAACGTTCTACTTCGATAGTGAAGTCAACGTGGCCCGGGGTGTCGATGATGTTTACGCGATGCGGTTCATACTGCTTAGCCATACCAGACCAGAATGCAGTAGTTGCTGCGGAGGTGATAGTAATACCACGCTCCTGCTCCTGCTCCATCCAGTCCATGGTGGCAGCGCCGTCGTGCACTTCACCGATTTTGTGGTTTACACCGGTGTAGAACAGAATACGTTCGGTGGTAGTGGTTTTACCGGCGTCGATGTGCGCACTGATACCGATGTTACGGTAGCGTGCGATGGGTGTTGTACGAGCCATTTTATTCCTCGTTTGATTCTTAGGCGTTCAGATTAAGTAACCCAGACGGGCAACTTCGTAGAAGCGCCCATCTGTTGACTACAACTCCGAAGGGATTACCAACGGTAGTGTGCGAACGCCTTGTTGGCTTCTGCCATGCGGTGAACGTCTTCACGTTTCTTAACTGCAGTACCTTTGTTGTCTGCAGCATCAGAAAGTTCGTTCGCCAGACGCAGAGCCATGGATTTATCACCACGTTTACGAGCAGCTTCAACGATCCAACGCATTGCCAGAGCATTACGACGAACCGGACGAACTTCAACTGGTACCTGATAAGTAGAACCACCAACGCGGCGGGACTTAACTTCTACAGTCGGGCGCACGTTGTCGAGAGCGACTTCGAAAGCTTCCAGTGAGGTTTTGCCAGAACGCTGAGCCAGGGTCTCAAGCGCACTGTATACGATTGCTTCTGCAGTAGATTTTTTACCATCTACCATCAGGATGTTTACAAATTTTGCCAGCAGTTCTGATCCGAATTTCGGATCTGGAAGAATTTTACGCTGACCAATGACGCGACGACGTGGCATGGGAATACTCCGTTGTTAATTCAGGATTGTCCAAAACTCAAAGAGTTTAGTATGACATTAAGATAAATCAGTTTGGCCTTACTTAACGGAGAACCATTAAGCCTTAGGACGTTTCACACCATATTTGGAGCGAGATTGCTTACGGTCTTTAACGCCGGAGCAGTCAAGCGCACCACGAACGGTGTGGTAACGAACACCCGGAAGGTCTTTTACACGACCGCCACGGATCAGGATCACGGAGTGTTCCTGCAGGTTGTGACCTTCACCACCGATGTAGGAAGTCACTTCAAAACCGTTGGTCAAACGCACACGGCATACTTTACGCAGTGCGGAGTTTGGTTTCTTAGGAGTGGTGGTATATACACGAGTACATACGCCACGTTTCTGCGGGCAGGCTTCCAGCGCAGGCACGTTGCTTTTTGCAACTTTGCGAGCGCGTGGTTTGCGTACCAGCTGGTTAACTGTTGCCATTAAATAGCTCCTGGTTTTAGCTTTTGCTTCGTAAACACGTGATAAAAACGACCTCATACAATATGAGGACGCGAAATTTTAGGGCTACGCTGAAAAGGTGTCAAGAAATATACAGCGATCTGCGATCACCAGTTCATTTGACCGGTGTGTTGCACCGCAAGATTGACGAAGTCAGTATAGCTAACCACGTCAACTTTGGCTGAAATTTGACCAGCAAGGCCGCGGGCATCAATATCGTCTTTTAGCGCAGAGACTGTTATGGGGGCATTACTGAGAATATCAACAAAGCGGCTACCTTCTACCGCAGCGAGGACGCCATCCTGAATGAGCAGTAACGCGTCGCCCTCGTGCAGCATTCTCATCATACTGTCGATGTCACAATGCCAGGGTGAATGGCTCAGAGTGTGGAGCATGGCCGCCTCAGAATGTCAGAATGGTGTCGAAATGGGAGAGATGTTCACGTAGCACGTCGGGGGCAACCACCGTAGCGTCCAGAACAAAGGCCGTGTTCTCATTCAAACCCCGCGCCTGCAGTGAGGCCGCACAGACGTAAAACGTCTCGATGTCATACAGCGGCAGGACTTTAAAGGTCGCGATGTAGTCTCGCGCCAGCACCGCCTTTGGCTGTTGACCGGCCAGCAGCTGAAATACACCGTCCCCGGTAAAGAAGACGCCGATCTCCTCCGTCAGTGCAGAGGTCGCCAGCAGCGCATCCAGCCCTTCCCTTCCGGCGGATGTGCCGTGTGGGGCAGAGGTAAAGACAAAAGCAACGCGGTTCATCAGAATTGCACCATCCGATCGCAGGTCAATGCCGCTTGCGCCAGCGCGCCCAGTCCGCTAAGTGAAAATCCATCATTGAGGTTGGCTGCAGGTAAACCCAGACGTTTCGCTTCGCTCTCATCGTTCACGCCGCGTCGCAGCGCCGCCGCCACGCAGATGTGCAGCGCCACGTCGTGTTCCTGGTGCAACGCTTGCCATGCCCGTACCAGGTCGAACTCATCCGAGGCCGGAGACGTCAGTTGGTTGGCGTTATACACCCCTTCCCGATAAAAAAAGACGCTGACCAGCTCATGGCCCGCGGCCAGCAGCGCACGCGCAAACTGCAGCGCACTACTGGCCTGCTGCGTACCGTAAGCCGGGCCGGTAACCATCAACGCAAAACGCATTACTTTTCTTGCCCCAGGAAATCACCGCTTTTGAACTGGCGGATATAAAGATAGACCGTATGTTTGGAGATATTCAGACGGTCAGCGACCTGGTTAATCGCATCCTTGATGTCGAAAATGCCTTTCTCGTAAAGGTTAAGCACGATCTGACGATTCTTAGCGTTGTTTGACACATTGCGATCGGCATTAACCTCTTCAATGGTGAATTCCAGCGTCTGGGTGACCAGGTCTTCAACAGAGGAGGCGAAGTTGACCGAAGAGCCCACGTCCGGGGTTTCTGGCGGAATAAAGGTGTTCATAATCTGCGAGAACGGCACATCAAGGTTTATGTTGATGCACAGCAAACCAATCACGCGATGATCGCGGTTACGGATCGCAATCGTCTCAGATTTCATGAGGACGCCGCTTTTCGCGCGAGTGAAATAACATTTGGAGACGCTGCTGTCGGCGCCGGTCATGTCGTGGAGCATACGCAGTGCAAGGTCGGTGATTGGCGAACCAATTTTACGGCCGGTATGCTCACCATTGGCAATGCGGATGGCAGAACATTTCAGATCTTGCAGGGAGTGCAGAACGATTTCACAGTGGGACCCGATGAGCATCGCTAACCCGTCCACCACCGCTTCGTAGGATTTCAGAATATCGAAATCGGTCTGATCGAAAGGACGTTGATCCAGCAAATCAAGTTCACTGGTTTCATTGGTTAAAAGCGACCTGGTCATGAAAAAAACACTCCTTTTCAGGAGCCTGTCGGTATGCTTTCAGGGCAGGCTCATTATTTACACGGGCAACTAAATTAATACAGCGTAGGTAGCGCTTCCAGTGTTAATTATATCTGCACCACAATAAAAAAACCGCCGCCTTAAAGGCGGCGGTTTTTAGCGATTTACTTCTTGGCTGCTTCTGCTGCCGGAGCAGCGTCCGGCTTAGCGTCTGCTTTCGGCGCTGGCTTAATGTCCAGCAGCTCTACATCAAACACCAGCGTGGAGTTAGCCGGGATGCCCGGAACGCCTGTTTTACCGTATGCCAGGGCCGGTGGAATAACCAGCTTGATTTTGCCGCCTTTCTTGATGTTTTTCAGGCCTTCGGTCCAGCCAGGGATAACACCGTCCAGACGGAAGGAGAGCGGTTCGCCACGGGTATAAGAGTTATCGAACTCTTTACCGTCGGTCAGGGTGCCTTTGTAGTTAACGACAACGGTATCGCTGTCTTTTGGCGCATCACCCGTGCCTTCTTTCTCTACTTTGTAGAGCAGGCCAGTAGAAGAGGTTTTAACGCCTTTCTCTTTCGCGAACGTGTCACGGTAGGTTTTACCCTTCGTTTCGCTTTCTGCTGCGTCTTTCTCCATTTTCTCCTGAGCGGCGCCTTTCACGCGGGCTTCAAAAGCTTGCAGAGTTTGTTCGATTTCCTGGTCGGAGAGTTTGCTCTTATCGGCAAACGCATCCTGAACACCGGCGATCAGCTGAGTCTGATCCAGTTTGATGCCCAGTTTTTCCTGCTCTTTCAGAGAGTTTTCCATGTAACGGCCCAGAGATGCGCCCAGTGCGTAGGCTGATTTCTGGTCGTCATTTTTGAACGCTGCTTTGCTGTCTGCGCTTGCAGCAGGCTTCGCAGCAGTATCAGCAGCGAAAGTCAGCGGCGCATTCAGTGCGACGGCCATCGTGGTCGCCAGCAGCGTTACTTTAAACAGTGATTTCATCCATATCTCCAGGACCGGGGACTCTCACCCCGTGTTAAGCGTAAATGAGTTGCGTACTATAAAACGTTGTGGAACAAATCTACAGACAGACTCTCCCGATTCTCAACACATTTCAGACTATTTTTGTTTTAATTAGTTTCGCAGCAACAGGATGATTACTGCACGTGAGAGTAATCTCGGGTAATATTCGCCGCCGCGAACCCCAGAAGTGGGGCAACAGATAAACGAGGTGAATCATGCAAGATACTACAGTATTGGAAGCACGACTGGCTGAGCTTGAAAGCCGCCTGGCTTTTCAGGAGATCACCATCGATGAGCTGAACCAAACCGTCACCGCTCACGAGCTGGAGATGGCGAAGCTGAGGGATTTAATGCGTCTGTTGACGGAAAAAGTGAAAGCGACACAGCCATCGCACATTGCGTCGCAGTCAGAAGAGACGCCGCCGCCCCATTATTAAGACGTAAAAAAAGCGGGATATTCCCGCTTTTTTTATACCGGTCGGTATTAGTGACAGCCGCAGCCGCCATTACCGCCACAACCGCCTTTGCCGTGCTCATGTCCATGGTCATGATCGTGGCTATGGCCGTGACCACCGCAGCAGCCATCGTGGTCGTGATCGTGGTCGTGACCGTTCGCACCGTGAACGTGACCGTGAGCCAGCTCTTCTTCAGTGGCTTCGCGGATGGCAATCACTTCTACGTTGAACTTGAGGTTCTGGCCAGCCAGCATGTGGTTGCCATCAACCACAACGTGGTCATCTTCAACTTCAGTGATTTCAACTGGAACCGGACCCTGGTCAGTTTCAGCCAGGAAACGCATGCCAACCTGCAGTTCGTCAACGCCCATAAAGACGTCTTTAGGAACACGTTGAACCAGATTTTCGTCGTACTGACCGTAAGCGTCATTAGACGCAACTTCTACGTCAAATTTGTCGCCAACTTCATGACCGTCCAGCGCGTTTTCCAGGCCGGAAATCAGGGAACCGTGACCGTGCAGATAGTCCAGCGGCGCACTCACCGGAGACTCATCAACCAACACACCGTCTTCTGTACGTACCTGATAGGCCAGGCTGACCACCAGGTCTTTTGTTACTTTCATGATATCTCCTGAGCGTGGGAAAATTGCTGGCGCAGATTGTAACGGAAATCTGCACCCGTGTACCCTTTAGCTTAAAAAAACTCAGGGCATATCGCTAGTCTGGATGAAAAATGCCGATCACTTGCTCTTCTTTGCGGACATGCTCGCGCGCCGCTTTATCCGCTTCCCGCATCTGATGACCGCACTTAACACACTCAACAATATCGATATTGTTTTCCCGCCACATGGCCAGTGAATCTTGCACCTGACAGGCCGGGCATTTTGCGCCGGCGATAAAGCGTTTACGAATTGCCATCATTTAACCCCGTTATTCAAATTCATCCCAGCCATCCAGCTGCCGACGTTCCTGCTGCATCTCACGCTGAAAGATCTCTTCAAGCTCACGGCGCGCCTCCCGCACACGGGATATTTGCACCGTATCGGTATGCACCGGCATCAGCTCGCGCAGCATGCGCATATCCAGACGACGGAAGTGCAGCTGCGCGCGCTGGGCCTGATGCGGATGCATGCCCAGCGTCACCAGCGTTTTGCGTCCCAGCTCCAGCGCACTGGAGAAGGTCTCACGCGTAAACTGCTTAACACCGGCCTGCAGCAGCTCATGCGCCTCAACACGCCCCCGCGCACGGGCCAGAATATGCAGGTGCGGAAAATGCTGCTGGCAGATCTCCACCAGCTTCATGGTGTCCTCCGGCTCGTTACAGGTGATGACGATAGACTCCGCCGCCTCAGCACCCGCGGATCGCAGCAGTTCCACCTGCGTGGCATCGCCGTAATAAACCTTATAGCCGTACTTACGCATCAGATTTACCGCGCTGATATCGCGCTCCAGCACGGTAACACGCTTTTTATTGGCCATCAGCAGACGGCCAATTACCTGCCCAAAACGGCCAAAGCCCACCACAATTACCTGCGGTTTATCGTCTTCTACCCACGGCGCTTCATGTTCATCTTCAGCGGCGTTAAAACGGCGAGCAAGCCGCTTGTCAATAAGCTTCATCACCAGCGGCGTAGTCATCATCGACAGCGTGACGGTCACCAGCAGCAGCGCCATCTGATCATGCTGGAACAAACGTTGGGAGGATGCTGTGGAGAAGAGCACAAAAGCGAACTCACCCCCCTGACTTAATACCCCGGCAAATTGCGCCCGTTCCGCATGACGCAGGCCATACACCCGCGCCAGACCGTAAAGCACCAGCATTTTCACCGCGACCAGCACCGCCACGCTCATCAATACCCACAGGATGTGGGTATAAAGTACCCCAAGGTTCAGCGCCATACCGACCGAAATAAAGAATAGCCCTAACAGCAGCCCTTTAAACGGATCAATAGCGATCTCCAGCTCGTGCCGGTATTCACTTTCCGCCAGCAGCACCCCCGCAATAAAGGTTCCGAGCGCCATCGACAGCCCGAGCGCATCCATAAACAGCGCCGAGCCAAGGACCAGCAGTAGCGTGGCGGCGGTAAACACTTCGCGCACGCCCGAGGCCGCAATAAAGCGAAATACCGGACGCAGCAGATAACGCCCGCCCACCAGCATGCCCGCAAACGCCAGCACCTTGATGCCGATTTTCATCCAGTCGAAATGCTCGTCGCCCGACCCCGCCAGCAGCGGGACCAGTGCCAGCGCCGGGATCACCGCCAGATCCTGGAACAGCAATACCGAAAAGCCCAGCTGTCCCGCCTCGCTACGGTTCATGCCTTTATCGCGCATCAGCTGGAGCGCCATTGCGGTGGAGGACATCGCCAGTCCTATCCCACCGATTACCGCCGCCTGCCACGAGAAATCGGTCAGCATCAACAGTCCGCCGAGGATCACCGCGCTAAACAGTACCTGCGCGGCACCCACGCCGAAGATTGAACGGCGCAGCTGCCAGAGCTTCGCCGGGTTCAATTCAAGGCCAATAATAAACATCAGGAAGACGACGCCGAGTTCAGAGAAGTGGAGAATTTCGTCGACATCGCTGATAAATCCCAGCCCCCACGGACCGATGGCAATGCCGGCCAGCAGATAACCGAGTACCGCACCAATCCCCAGACGCGCGGCGACCGGCACCGCCACCACCGCAGCGAACAGAAACAGCACCCCTGCCAGTAACAGATCGGAACCTTCCATCAGCCACCTCCCGTCAGGGTCGGCGATGCCAGCCAATCGCCGTAGGCTTTGGCATGGCTGGCCAGCTCCTGCTGCTGCTGCCGACGCGCCCAGTAGATAATCATCGGACTCATCCAGTGCATGCGGCACATGGCCGCTGTCAGTTCAAACGGGCGTAAAATGTCGTTCATCGAATAGCGGTTAAGACCGTCGTGGCGGTAGGCGCTCTCCGGCTCGCCGGTGGTCACGACGTTACGCCAGTACTTTCCCGCCAGCTGATTTCCCCCTACTCCACTGGCGAAACCGCGGCTGAGCACGCGGTCCAGCCACTCTTTCAGCAACGCCGGGCAGCTATAGGTGTAAAGGGGATGCTGGAACACGATAATGTCGTGCTGGCGCAACAGTTCCTGTTCGCGCGGAATATCGATAAAAAAATCGGGGTAGTGCGCGTACAAGTCGTGCACCGTCACATGACTGAGCTGTAATGCCGGTTGAAGCAAAACCCGGTTGGCGACCGAGTCCTGAGACTCCGGATGGGCATACAGCAGCAGCACTTTTGCTGTCTGGGACATCATTCCTCTCCCGGGTCGTCATCACTGTTGTTTTGGGCTACCATGGCACACCCACGCGGCGCGTGGCGGCATATTTAACCTTATTATAATGACAACCTAACATAGTCTGAACATACGGCGCTCTATGATTGTTTTCTCCTCATTACAAATTCGGCGCGGTGTCCGCGTCCTGCTGGACAACGCGACAGCCACCATTAATCCGGGCCAGAAAGTGGGCCTCGTGGGTAAAAACGGCTGCGGTAAATCCACGTTACTGTCGTTGCTGAAAAACGAGATCAGCGCGGATGGCGGTAACTTCACTTACCCTGGTAACTGGCAGCTGGCCTGGGTAAATCAGGAGACCCCGGCCCTGAGCGTACCGGCAATGGACTATGTTATTGACGGTGATCGGGAATACCGCAAGCTCGAAGCCGAGCTGAATGCTGCCAACGAGCGCAACGACGGGCACGCCATTGCCAATGTCCACGGCAAGCTGGACGCTATCGATGCGTGGACCATTCGCTCCCGCGCCTCCACGCTGCTGCACGGTCTGGGCTTCAGCAACGAACAGCTTGAACGCCCGGTCAGCGATTTCTCCGGCGGCTGGCGGATGCGTCTTAACCTTGCCCAGGCGCTGATCTGCCGCTCCGACCTCCTGCTGCTCGATGAACCGACCAACCACCTCGATCTCGATGCGGTGATCTGGCTGGAGAAGTGGCTGAAAAGCTATCAGGGTACGCTGATTCTGATCTCTCACGACCGTGACTTCCTCGATCCGGTGGTAGACAAAATCATTCATATCGAACAGGAATCGATGTTCGAATATACCGGCAACTACAGCTCGTTCGAACGCCAGCGCGCGGTGCGTCTCTCCCAGCAGCAGGCGATGTACGAAAGCCAGCAGCAGCGCGTGGCCCACCTGCAGAGCTTCGTCGATCGCTTTAAGGCTAAAGCGTCGAAAGCGAAACAGGCCCAAAGCCGCATTAAGATGCTGGAACGTATGGAGATGATCGCCCCGGCGCACGTCGATAACCCGTTCCACTTCAGTTTCCGCGAGCCTGAAAGCCTGCCGAATCCGCTGCTGAAAATGGAAAAGGTCAGTGCGGGCTACGGCGAGCGCATCATTCTCGACTCCATCAAGCTCAACCTGGTACCGGGTTCGCGTATCGGCCTGCTCGGCCGTAACGGCGCCGGTAAGTCAACGCTTATCAAACTGCTGGCGGGCGAGCTTAACCCGGTCAGCGGCGATATCGGCCTGGCGAAGGGCATCAAGCTTGGTTACTTCGCCCAGCACCAGCTGGAGTTTTTACGCGCGGATGAGTCCCCGCTTCAGCACCTGGCGCGCCTGGCGCCGCAGGAGATGGAGCAGAAGCTGCGCGACTACCTCGGCGGTTTTGGCTTCCAGGGCGATAAAGTGACGGAACAGACCGCGCGCTTCTCCGGCGGCGAAAAAGCCCGTCTGGTGCTGGCGCTGATCGTCTGGCAGCGTCCGAACCTGCTGCTACTCGATGAACCGACCAACCACCTGGATCTCGACATGCGTCAGGCGTTGACCGAAGCGCTGATCGAGTTCGAAGGCGCGCTGGTTGTGGTCTCGCACGACAGACACCTGATCCGCTCCACAACTGACGATCTGTATCTGGTCCACGATGGCAAAGTCGAACCCTTCGACGGCGATCTGGAAGATTACCAGCAGTGGCTGACCGACGTGCAGAAGCAAGAAAATCAGCCTGCCGACGATGCAAAAGATAACGCCAACAGCGCCCAGGCGCGTAAAGATCAGAAACGCCGTGAAGCGGAACTGCGCACCCAAACCCAGCCTCTGCGTAAAGAGATTACCCGTCTGGAAAAAGAGATGGAGAAACTCCACGCCGCGCTTGCGACGGTGGAAGAGAAGCTCGGGGACAGCGGGCTGTACGATCAGGCACGCAAAGCCGAACTGACCGAGTGCCTGCAGGTTCAGGCCAAATCCAAATCCGGTCTGGAAGAGTGCGAAATGGCATGGCTGGATGCGCAGGAACAGCTGGAAGAGATGCTGCAAAGCGAGTAGAGGATCGGGAAGGTTATGACTATCGACATCACGAGCGATATCACGTTTCGCAAACTGAGTATTTTCATGACCTTCATGGAAAAGGGCAATATCGCCCGCACCGCCGAGACGCTCGGCCTGAGCGGTGTAAGCGTGCACCGCGCCTTGCACACCCTGGAAGAGAATGTTCGCTATTCTCAGACGATGGAAACCGTGCCGCGTCTGATTATGGGGATGAAACTGCGCCGTCCGGATCTGGAAATGGATCTGACGATGGGCTCGAACGACACCCTGCTCCATCTGCTTGACGAAGGCTCGCTGGACGCGATCCTGATCTCCATCTCCGAAAGCGATATCGACCGCAACACCCTCGAAGTGCTGCCCCTGTTCCACGACGATATTTTTCTCGCTGCACCCGCCTCCGCCAGACTCAACGGCAGCGGGCTGGCGGATCTGCGCGATTACAAAGATCAGAAATTCGTCTCGCTGGCGGAAGGCTTTGCGACCTACGCCGGTTTTCAGGACGCATTTCAGATTGCCGGTTTTGAGCCGGAAATCGTCACCCGCGTGAATGATATCTTCTCGATGTTAAGTCTGGTGCAGGCGGGCGTTGGCTTTACGCTAATGCCGGGCAGGATGAAGAAAGTGTATGAGAATTCCGTGCAACTGCTGAAACTGGCACAGCCGTACCAGATGCAGCAGCTGATCGCGATTGTCTTTGCCCGCAACCGCGAGCAGGACCCAAGCCTGCGTGCGTTAGCCGCAGAGGGCCGAATGTATGCCCGTAGCCTGGAGCAAAACGCTACGCTCTGAGACGCGTCGCCAGATGCACCGCCACGTCAACGCCGCTGCGCTCGACCGAAATCGCTTCACCGTCCCACGCAGCCTGTCGTGTCAGACACGTCAGCACACCGCCAGCCGCTAGGCTTTATTCGCTCCCTTCTCCAGCGCGCGCGTTGCAACGGTTGCGATCAGCAGGGAAAGTTGTACCGCGCGGGTGTGTTGCAGAGCGTCAGCAGAATCGAGCAAATCGGCTTCTGCGCCCAAAACCTCTCGGGCAACCGCCCGTTCCGTTCCCGGAAGGTTCTGCAGCATGCCCGCACGCTGCGTCCCCTGCCCCGGAAAAGTAAACAATATTTTCATCACGCCTCCCGGTTCCACGGGTCGGCCACCAGGCGCGGCTCCGTGTGCGTTTTCAGCAACGCTTTACCGTCGCGCAGCCACTCGTTCAGGGCAAAACCGCCTGCTGGCGTTTCCACCTGCGTGTCCACGCAGCACAGCGCATTGCGAAGTTGTTTCGCCCAGCGTTCCAGTTCTGCCGCCGGTAACCGCAGTGGCGCCCGGATCAGCAGATCGAGATTGCTGTCGGCATGAATCACCGGCACGCCTGTTGCCAGCGCATAACCAGTACTGCCGGTTACACCCCATGTCCACGGCCAAGGCTGCTGAGCGAGCTGAAACGCGACCTGTACCGGAGGCTGAGTAATAAACGGCGAGCGCAGCAGATCGGTTAAAGACACGAGATCTTCTGGCGATACCACGCGCGTCACACATGCGGGCTTCACCCGTGCGGCGGCGCATTGGTCGCGTTTCAGACCCCGCACACCGACGGGGATCCGCCCGTTTTCATCAGCATCACGCCGCACCACCACAGGCAACCCGGTATGCCACACGCCGTCCACCCAGGATTCGGTGACACCTTCCAGCGCGTCGCGCGCGGCAAGCCAGATTAGATCGTGCGGGCGTAATGTTGTGGTCATGATTACATTCCTGAAGTCAGCGAGATAAACAGCGGCAGCGACAGGATACACAGGACCGAGCTCAACAGCAGCACCGCTTCTGCATCAGGGGACTGCACGCCGAAACGGTTGCCGAGAGAATCACACCCAGCAGCGGGCCCATCACGATCGGTTTCTTAATAGAGCGCCACATCAGCACCGGCAGCATCGCCAGCGTCGAACCGCTGTTACTGCCTTCGGCACGCGCTTTTTCAGTGCGTCGCGTGTTCCAGACCCGGGCGGGTGTTTGCCCAGATAACATTATTAACCTCCTGATTCAGCACATCATTCTGATTTGCTTAACGCTGTGCAAAGTGTGCGCTCTGGTGAGAAAGGCATCAATTAAGCGTAAAGCGTAATCGTTAGCCTGAGAGTAATAATCGAGGTAAAGATTTATGATCGAGATCAGTTCACGTCGCGCGAAAAAATGTGTGAGGTAGCAGAAAGGGCTAAATCTGAGGTAAACGCCCCTCGTTTTTATAAACAGGGTACAATTCGGCAGGTATAGTAAATGACTGACAAGAATCAATATCGCATCGTTATGACCCAAGTTATTCCATCAGATTTCGATATCTCGACCGAAGAGAGCGCAGCATTCGTGCCAATGCGGGGCGTCGCGAACCCGCACCTGCAAACCATGCTGCCCCGGATTTTGCGCCGAAAACTGCAATTTGCGCCGCACTGGCAGCGCCTTGAGCTACCGGACGGTGATTTCGTGGATTTAGCCTGGAGCGAAGATCCCGAGCAGGCCAGACACAAGCCGCGCCTGGTGGTGTTTCACGGTCTGGAAGGTAGCCTGCACAGCCCGTATGCCCACGGCCTGATCCACGCGGCGAAAGCGCGCGGCTGGCTCGGCGTGGTAATGCATTTTCGCGGCTGCAGCGGTGAGCCAAATCGTCGCGAGCGTATTTATCACTCCGGCGAAACGGAAGACGGCACCTGGTTTTTACACTGGCTAAGAGACAACTTTGGCAGCGTCCCAACCGCCGCCGTCGGCTATTCGCTGGGCGGCAACATGCTCGCCTGCCTGCTGGCTAAAGAGAGCGATAATGCTCCGCTGGATGCGGCGGTGATCGTCTCCGCGCCGTTTATGCTTGAGCAGTGCAGCTATCATATGGAAAAGGGCTTTTCGCGGGTTTATCAGCGCTATTTACTGAACTTACTCAAGGCCAACGCCGCGCGTAAGCTGAAAGCCTATCCGGATACCTTGCCGGTCAGCCTGCAACAACTTAAGCGTATGCGCCGCCTGCGTGAATTCGACGATATGATAACGTCTAAGATTCACGGCTTTGCTGACGCCATCGACTATTATCGTCAGTGTAGCGCCATGCCGCTTCTGAATCAGATAACCAAACCGACGCTGATCATCCATGCGAAGGATGACCCTTTTATGGATCATCACTCCATTCCGGCACCGGAGCATCTGCCCGCAAACGTGCAGTATCAGTTGACGGAACACGGCGGCCACGTCGGCTTTATCGGCGGGACGTTGCGTCGACCGAAGATGTGGCTGGAAACGCGCATCCCTGACTGGCTAACCTCTTTTCTGGAGAGAATAAAATGATGATTCCGTGGCAGGATCTGGCTCCCGAAACGCTGGATAGCCTGATTGAAAGCTTTGTATTACGCGAAGGCACCGATTATGGTGAACATGAACGCTCGCTGGAGATGAAAGTCGCCGATGTTAAACAGCAGCTTAAAAGCGGTGAAGCCGTGCTGGTGTGGTCAGAACTACACGAAACGGTGAATATTATGCCTCGCGGTCAGTTTCGCGACTGATCGCCCCCTCTTTCCATTCAGGGAGTTGCTATGTCCGCCAGACATCCGGTTATTGCCGTTACAGGATCCAGTGGTGCGGGTACCACCACCACCAGCCTCGCCTTTCGCAAGATCTTCTCCCAGCTTCATCTCCGGGCAGCGGAAGTGGAAGGCGACAGCTTTCACCGCTATACCCGCCCTGAAATGGACATGGCCATTCGCAAGGCCCGTGATTTAGGCAAACACATCAGCTACTTTGGCCCGGATGCCAACGACTTTGGCCTGCTGGAGCAAACCTTTGCCGAGTATGGACGCAGCGGTACGGGTCATGCGCGCAAGTACCTGCACACCTACGATGAAGCGGTGCCGTGGAACCAGGTACCGGGCACCTTCACACCGTGGCAGCCGCTGCCGGAACCCACCGACGTACTGTTTTATGAGGGGTTACACGGCGGGGTCGTCACGCCGCAGCACGACGTGGCGCGCCATGTTGATCTGCTGGTGGGCGTCGTGCCGATTGTCAACCTGGAGTGGATCCAGAAGCTGACGCGCGATACCAGCGAGCGCGGACACTCGCGAGAAGCGGTAATGGATTCAGTGGTGCGCTCCATGGAAGATTACATCAACTTCCTCACCCCACAGTTTTCACGCACCCACATTAACTTCCAGCGCGTGCCGACGGTGGATACCTCCAACCCGTTTGCCGCCAAAGCTATTCCTTCGCTGGATGAGAGCTTTGTGGTGATTCATTTCCGCAATCTGGAGGAGATCGATTACCCCTGGCTGCTGGCCATGCTGCAGGGTTCGTTTATCTCGCATATGAATACACTGGTGGTGCCGGGCGGGAAGATGGTGCTGGCAATGGAGCTGATCATGACGCCACTGGTTCAGCGGCTAATGGAAGGGAAGAAGATCGCCTGATTTCGTGCCCGGTGGCGCGATGTTTACCGGGCCTGAAGGTGTATTCCGGGCCCGTAGGCCGGGTACAACGCGCCGCCCGGCGTTTTACGTAAGCCCTACGCCTCGATCACTTCATACGAGTGCGTGATCTTGACTGCTTTTTCCAGCATCAGCGCCACCGAGCAGTACTTCTCAGCCGACAGGTCGACCGCACGGGACACCGCCGCATCTTTGAGCTCTTTGCCGGTTACCAGGAAGTGCAGATTGATATGGGTGAACAAACGCGGCGCTTCCTCACGACGTTCAGACGTTAGCTTCACTTCGCAGTCGGTCACATCGTGGCGCCCTTTTTGCAGGATCGATACCACGTCGATCGCACTGCATCCCCCCGCAGCCATCAGCACCACTTCCATTGGACTTGGCGCTTTGTCACCGGAGTTGCCATCCATCAAAATCTGGTGCCCGGAAGCTGACTCGCCGAGGAACGTTAACCCTTCAACCCATTTAACACGCGCTTGCATTTTATTCACTCCAGGTTTGCATTTTTCATGACAGATTACGCGCCAGTAACAATTCTGGCAACGGAAGGCGACCTGCATCAAGCTGAAGCGAGACACCAGGAGACACGCAGCAAAACCTATGCTAAAACAGTCGGGATGCTACAGTAATACATTGACGTTACACATGTATGCAGAGGACATCACACATTACAGGCTGCTAATTTTGTGACAGCCCGTTTCCCAGGTACGGGGAAGAATTCGATTGCAACCCCAGAGTAAAAGGTGCACATCCTGGCTCTGGAGATAGCTTATAACAGAGGATAACAGCGCATGGTGCTTGGCAAACCGCAAACAGACCCGACTCTCGAATGGTTCTTGTCTCATTGCCATATTCATAAGTACCCATCGAAGAGCACGCTGATTCACCAGGGTGAAAAAGCGGAAACGTTGTACTACATCGTCAAAGGCTCAGTAGCAGTGCTGATCAAAGATGAAGAAGGCAAAGAGATGATCCTCTCTTACCTGAATCAGGGAGATTTCATCGGCGAGCTGGGCTTGTTTGAAGAAGGTCAGGAGCGTAGCGCCTGGGTTCGTGCAAAAACCGCGTGTGAAGTGGCAGAGATCTCCTATAAGAAGTTCCGCCAGCTGATCCAGGTTAACCCGGATATCCTGATGCGTCTCTCTTCGCAGATGGCTCGCCGTCTGCAGGTTACGTCTGAGAAAGTGGGTAACCTCGCCTTCCTGGACGTTACCGGCCGCATCGCTCAGACCCTACTGAACCTGGCGAAACAGCCCGATGCCATGACTCACCCGGACGGAATGCAAATTAAAATCACCCGTCAGGAAATCGGTCAGATCGTCGGATGTTCTCGTGAGACAGTGGGTCGTATCCTGAAAATGCTGGAAGATCAAAACCTGATCTCCGCCCACGGTAAAACTATCGTGGTCTACGGAACGCGTTAATTCCGTGCAAACGGCGTGACATCGCAAGGTGGCACGCCGTTTTTGTCTCTCTCACCCATGTGGCGCAGACTCATCTATCACCCGGAAGTTAACTACGCACTGCGGCAAACCCTGGTGCTGTGTCTCCCTGTGGCTGTGGGTTTGATCCTGGGCTATCTGCAACAAGGTCTGCTCTTTTCGCTGGTTCCGGCCTGCTGCAATATCGCCGGTCTCGATACCCCGCATAAACGCTTTTTCAAGCGCCTGATTGTCGGCGGGTCGCTGTTTGCTGGCTGTAGCCTGGCCGTACAGCTGTTACTGGCGCAGGATATCCCGCTACCGCTAATTCTGACCGTACTGGCGATGACCCTGGGCGTGACAGCGGAATTAAGCTCGCTGCACGCACGTCTGCTGCCCGCCTCGCTGATTGCCGCCATCTTTACCCTGAGCCTGGCGGGGAACATGCCGATCTGGGCGCCGCTGCTGATCTATGCCCTGGGCACCCTGTGGTACGGACTGTTTAACTGGTTCTGGTTCTGGTTGTGGCGCGAACAACCGCTGCGTGAATCGCTGAGTTTGCTCTATCAACAGCTTGCCGATTATTGCGAAGCAAAATATACCCTGCTGACGCAACACACCGATCCCGAAAAATCGTTACCACCCCTGCTGGCCCGCCAGCAGAAGGTCGTGGATCTGATTAGCCAGTGCTATCAGCAGCTGCACATGCTGGCAGCCAATAAAAATCATGAATATAAACGCCTGCTGCGCACCTTCCAGGTGGGACTCGATCTGCAGGAGCATATCTCCGTCAGTCTCCATCACCCGCACGAGGTGCAAAAGCTGGTCGAGCGCAGCCACGCGGAATCGGTACTGCGCTGGAATGCCCGGACGGTTGCCGCACGACTGCGCGTGCTGGCGGACGATATTTTGTATCACCGCTACCCTACCCGTTTCACCATGGATAAGCAGCTTGGTGCGCTGGAGAAAATCGCCCGTCAGCATCCGGATAACCCGGTAGGCCAGTTCTGTGCATGGCACTTCAGCCGCATTGCCCGCGTGCTGCGGACCCAGCGCCCACTCTATCCACGCGACCTGATGGCAGATAAGCAGAAACGCCTGCCGCTGATCCCGGCCCTGAGAAGCTATCTATCGCTGAAATCCGCTGCCCTGCGCAACGCCGCACGCATCAGCGTGATGCTGAGTATCGCCAGCCTGATGGGCGTTGCCCTGCATCTGCCGAAACCCTACTGGATCCTCATGACAGTGCTGTTCGTAACCCAGAACGGCTATGGCGCCACACGGGTACGCATCCTCCATCGGGCGGGCGGCACACTGGCAGGGCTGATTATTGCGGGTATCGCCCTGCACTTCCACGTGGCGGAAGGTTTTACGCTGACGGGGATGTTGGTGATTACGCTGGTGAGTTACCTGTTTATTCGCAAGAACTATGGCTGGGCGATGGTGGGCTTCACGGTCACGGCGGTGTATACCCTGCAGCTACTCACCCTGAATGGCGATCAGTATATTATCGCCAGGCTGGTCGATACCCTGATTGGCTGCCTGATTGCCTTTGGCGGGATGGTGTGGCTGTGGCCGCAGTGGCAAAGCGGGCTATTGCGTCAGAACGCCCACGATGCGCTGGAAGCGGATCAGGAGGCTATCCGGCTGATCCTCAGTGACGATCCGCAGCCGACGCCGCTGGCCTGGCAGCGCATGAAGGTTAACCAGGCGCACAACGCCCTATTCAACTCGCTGAATCAGGCGATGCAGGAGCCCGGCTTTAACTCGGCTTATCTGGCGGATATGAAACTGTGGGTCACGCACAGCCAGTTCATCGTCGAGCATATCAACGCGATGACCACCCTGGCGCGCGAGCATACGATGCTGACGCCAGACCTGGCCCAGCGTTATCTGCAGTCGTGTGAAATTGCCCTTCAGCGCTGTCAGCAGCGTCTGGAATATGATTCAGCCGGTGAAAGCGGCGATGAGAATATCCTGGAAGCACCCGAAACCCTGACGTATGGCCCGATGAGCACGCTGGAACAACATCTCCAGCGCGTGCTGGGGCATCTGAACACCATGCACACCATTTCGTCAGTGGCATGGCGGCAGCGCCCGCATCACGGCATCTGGTTAACCCGACTTCTGAAACGCACGCCGTATTAAATACCGGCTTTGCACGGGCTTACGCCTGAACAACGCTCTTCACCGCGTTGGCAAAGCGCGTCATCCCTTCGTCGATGTCCTGATCCTCAACCACCAGCGACGGCGCAAAGCGCATCACGTCCGGTCCTGCATTAAGCACCATCACACCGGCATTCGCCGCCGCGTGGAGGAAATCGCGCGCCCGACCTTTGTATTGCGGTTTCAACTCGGCGCCAATTAACAGCCCCATGCCGCGAATGTCGCTAAAGACATCGTATTGCGCATCGATCTGCTGAAGATGCTGCACAAACTGCTCGCGCTTGTGGTTCACGCCGTTCAGCACTGCCGGGGTATTGATGATGTCGAACGCCGCGCCGGCAATCGCGCAGGCCAGCGGGTTGCCGCCGTAGGTAGAACCGTGGGAGCCCACGTGGAATGCCGAGGCAATGTCCTGGGTAGTGAGCACCGCGCTCACCGGGAAACCACCCCCGAGCGCTTTGGCGCTGGTCAGGATGTCCGGGGTCACACCGTAGTGCATGTAGGCAAACAGGTCACCGGTGCGTCCCATCCCGCTCTGGACTTCGTCGAAGACCAGCAGCGCCTGGTGCTGGTCGCACAAATCGCGCAGCCCCTGCAGGAATTCAGGGGTCGCCGCCATCACACCGCCTTCGCCCTGAATCGGTTCAACCACCACCGCGCAGGTGTGATCGTCCATCACCGCTTTAACCGCATGCAGATCGTTAAACGGGACGTGGACAATATCTGCCGGTTTAGGGCCAAAGCCATCGGAATATTTTGGCTGACCGCCCACGGAGACGGTAAACAGCGAGCGGCCGTGGAAGGCGTTGTGGAAAGCGATGATTTTACTTTTGTACGGACTATGGCGCGTGGACGCATAGTAGCGCGCCAGCTTGAATGCCGTTTCGTTAGCTTCGGTGCCGGAGTTCATAAACAGCACGCGCTCGGCAAAGGTGGTGTCGATAATTTTACGCCCCAGACGCAGTGCGGGTTCATTGGTGAACACGTTACTGGTGTGCCACAGGGTTTCGCCCTGGGTTTTGAGCGCCTCAACTAACGCCGGGTGACAGTGGCCTAACGCCGTCACCGCAATGCCGCCCGCGAAATCAACATACTCTTTACCCTGCTGATCCCAGACCTTGCTGCCCTTCCCCTTTACCGGGATAAACTCAGCCGGTGCATAAATTGGCAGAATAACTTCATCGAATGTCGCGCGCGTAATTGCAGATTGTTCAGTTGCCATGTAACCCCACCCTTTTTTAAGCAAGAAGCAGAAGTGAAAATATAATCACGAAATATGCTTAAAAAATCACTTTATGGCAACTAAAAATCAACGATTGAGGAAATTAGCCAGCAGCTGATGGCCCTGCTCGCTGAGAATACTCTCGGGGTGGAACTGCACACCTTCCAGATCCCATTCCCGGTGACGGATCCCCATTATCTCCTGGGTTTCGCTCCAGGCGGTAATCTCGAAGCAGTCCGGCAAGGTCGGTGGGTCAATCACCAGCGAGTGATAGCGGGTCACGGTCAGGGGATTATTCAGGCCGCAGAATACACCTGTACCGGTGTGCGTCACCGGGGAGGTTTTGCCGTGCATCACCCTGGCCGCACGAACGATCGTCGCCCCAAACGCCTGAGCGATAGCCTGATGGCCTAAGCAGACGCCCAGAATTGGCAGCGTGCCGGCATAGTGGCGGATAGCCGCCAGCGAAATGCCGGATTCGTCCGGGGTACAGGGGCCGGGGGAGATCACAATTTTTTGCGGGTTGAGCGCCGCGATATCCGCCAGCGACAGGGCGTCATTACGCCGGACGATAACCTCGGCACCCAGTTCACAGAAATACTGGTATAGGTTCCAGGTGAAGGAATCATAGTTATCAATCAGCAGAATCATGGTGGCTCCCGAAAAAATGGCCGCCCTATTCTACTCAGTTTCCCGTGCTTCGCTCACCACTTTGCTGAAGATTGTATTGAGCGCGCTCAGATCCCCCATCGCCCCGCTCTGGTTGGCCTGCGCCCAGTCATCCGGATCGATATCGCGCCAGTCGAGCTGGTAGCCCGCATGGATCGCCAGCTGTTCAAAGAAGATCCGCTGCACAATGCCGTTACCAATGCGAAACGGATGCAAGACATTGATTTCGCAATAGTAATGGCTGAGTCGGTTAATAAAGGCCTCTTTCGCCAGCCCGACGAGGTAGCCCTCATCCTCCAGATCCTGCATCAGGGCATTGCCCTCTTTTTCGATATAGGCAAAGTGGCAGAATCGGGTATCACCCTGATAAATATCGATCTCCCGGATATCACCCGCCCAGTCAAAAATATCCTGGTAAAGATGCTGGTGAAGGGCGCACAGGTGCGGCAAACCGCGCGAGGGCGGCCCCAGGTTTAACGTCGCGGCGCGCAGGGCGGTTAATTCATATGCCGCCTGTGCCAGGCGCTCGGCCTGACGAATGCCCAGCCGGTTACGCATCACGTTCAGCCCGGAATAGAGGTAGGGATCGCGGCCATTGCCAAATTTATCGCTCATAGTGCCTCCTGAGTTCCTCAAGGCGCACCTGCGCATCGGCTGCGCTGAGTGTGACTAGCGGGCTGTCGACCCCTTCAAGACGTCGACTGGCCTGAAAATTTGCGTTTCGCTGCTGTTCCCAGAGACGGGATTTTTGCTTGTCAGTGAGTTTTTTCACCTGTTACCTCCCTGAATGGGCCCGTGTTGCCACAAGTATAAGCAGCAAACTGCGGTTTCGCAGGAAGGGAAAGGCAACGCGGACAACAGATGCCCGCGCAATCAACGATTAAGGCAGAACTTTAGCGGAGAGGATAACAACCGGTTTTGTCGGGACATTCTGGTAAGGGCCGACGTTATGGGTCTGCACCTGAGAGATTTTATCGGCCACGTCCATGCCTTTCACAACTTTACCAAATACCGCATAGCCAAAATCACGCTGGCCGTGGTCGAGGAAGGCGTTATCCGCCACGTTGAGGAAGAACTGGCTGGTCGCGCTGTCTTTGTCGGCAGTGCGCGCCATGGAGATGGTGCCACGGGTGTTGCGCAGACCGTTATCCGCTTCGTTTTTGATTGGCGGGTTCGGCTGCTTCTGCTGCATCTGCTCATTGAAACCACCGCCCTGCAACATAAAGCCCGGGATCACGCGATGGAATGTGGTGTTGTTGTAAAAACCGCTGTTAACGTAGTCGAGGAAGTTTTTCACAGAAACGGGAGCTTTCTGGCTATTCAGTTCCAGCTCAATATTACCAGCAGAGGTGGTCAGCAGAACGTGCGGGTCTCCTTTGGCTGCCAGCGCAGCAGGAGAAAGAGCAGATAAGGCAAGTACAGCCGCGACAGCCGCCAGGGTTGATTTGAGCATGAGAATTCCTTAACAAAGCGCAGTAAAGAAAGCGAGTGGCTTGATTCTAAAGAGCAGTATGGGCATAGGCCAGCCATTTACCTAATTTTACGAATTTGAAACAGATGTAACCGTCGGGCCAATGGTTGCAGGCAATTACGATGCGACATTAATCACACTCATTGCTGCAATTAATATTTAATTTCTCACAAAAGATTTAATTAGATCACATTCACGACTAAAATCTGCCCGTTCGCAGCGCCGTCAATGCGCTTTACATTTCTATTCACAGGCCAGTCATGACTAACAGCAATCGTATCAAGCTCACATGGATCAGCTTCTTCTCCTACGCCCTTACCGGTGCGTTAGTGATCGTCACCGGGATGGTGATGGGGAATATCGCAGACTATTTCAATCTGCCCGTTTCCAGTATGAGTAACACCTTTACCTTCCTTAATGCCGGGATCCTGATCTCTATTTTCCTCAACGCCTGGTTGATGGAGATCGTTCCCCTGAAAACACAGCTGCGTTTTGGCTTTGTCCTGATGGTCGCCGCCGTCGCAGGACTGATGCTCAGCCACAGCATCGCCCTGTTCTCCGCCGCCATGTTCGTGCTCGGGCTGGTCAGCGGGATCACCATGTCGATCGGGACCTTCCTCATTACCCATATGTATGAAGGCCGTCAGCGCGGCGCACGCCTGCTGTTCACCGACTCCTTCTTCAGCATGGCGGGGATGATCTTCCCGATGGTTGCCGCCGTTCTGCTGGCGCGCAGCATCGAGTGGTACTGGGTGTATGCCTGCATCGGCCTGGTCTACGTGGCCATTTTTGTGCTGACCTTCGGCTGTGAATTCCCGGTACTCGGCAAAAAAGCCGTTCAGAACGACAACCCGGTGGTGAAAGAGAAATGGGGGATCGGCGTGCTGTTCCTGTCGGTAGCCGCTCTGTGCTACATCCTCGGCCAGCTGGGCTTTATCTCCTGGGTTCCGGAGTATGCGAAAGGGCTGGGCATGAGCCTGAACGATGCCGGACAGCTGGTGAGTGATTTCTGGATGTCATACATGTTCGGTATGTGGGCGTTCAGCTTTATCCTGCGCTACTTCGACCTGCAGCGGATCCTCACCGTCCTGGCGGGTGCGGCAACCGTGCTGATGTACCTGTTTATCAACGGCACCGCAGAGCAGATGCCGTGGTTCATTATGACGCTCGGCTTTTTCTCCAGCGCCATTTATACCTCACTCATTACCCTGGGCTCTCTGCAGACTAAAGTGGCCTCGCCGAAGCTGGTTAACTTTGTCCTGACCTGCGGCACCATCGGCACCATGCTGACCTTCGTGGTCACGGGTCCGATTGTGGCGCACAGCGGTCCGCTGGCGGCGCTGCACACCGCAAACGGTTTGTATGCCGTGGTGTTCGTCATGTGCCTGGTGCTGGGTTTCGTCACCCGCCATCGCCAGCATACGGTCGCCGCCGCGTCTCACTGATCCGCTTGTTGTTCCCCGTCTGAAAAGAGGCCGCTTCTGCGGCCTCCTCCAAATTGCTCCTCAAATAAAGAGGAGTATGCATTTCGATTAATAAGCCGCCTAATTTGTATACAAAATAGCGTTGCTGAAAAGCCTGCCATTTCCGGTACTTATAAAAACCCTGACAAATCAGCAATATACTCCTTAGGGAGTAGTTACAGGCTGAATTGATTTACATCAATAAGTGCCGTTGCTGAATCGTTAAGGTAGGCAGTAATAGAAAAGAAATCGAGGCAAAAATGAGCAAAGTCAGACTCGCTATCATCGGTAACGGCATGGTCGGTCACCGCTTTATTGAGGACCTTCTCGATAAAGCCGATGCTACCCAGTTCGATATTACCGTGTTCTGTGAAGAACCCCGCAAGGCGTACGACCGCGTGCACCTCTCCTCCTACTTCTCACACCATACCGCCGAAGAGCTCTCTCTGGTACGCGAAGGTTTTTACGAGAAGCATGGCGTGAAGGTGCTGGTGGGCGAACGCGCTATCACCATTAACCGTCAGGAAAAAGTGATCCATTCCAGTGCGGGACGCACGGTTTTTTACGACAAGCTGATTATGGCGACGGGCTCTTATCCGTGGATCCCACCGATCAAGGGTTCAGAAACTCAGGATTGCTTCGTTTATCGCACCATTGAAGATCTCAACGCCATCGAATCCTGCGCCCGTCGCAGTAAACGCGGCGCGGTGGTCGGTGGCGGTCTGCTCGGTCTGGAAGCGGCCGGCGCGCTGAAAAATTTAGGCGTTGAAACCCACGTCATCGAATTTGCCCCGATGCTGATGGCCGAGCAGCTTGACCACATGGGTGGCGATCAGCTCAAACGCAAAATTGAAAGCATGGGTGTGAAAGTTCACACCAGCAAAAACACCAAAGAGATCGTCCAGGAAGGCACCGAAGGCCGCAAAACCATGCGCTTTGCCGACGGCAGCGAGCTGGAAGTCGACTTTATCGTCTTCTCAACCGGTATTCGCCCGCGCGATAAGCTGGCCACCCAATGCGGCCTGACCGTTGCCCAACGCGGCGGCATCACCATTAATTCTACCTGCCAGACCTCCGACCCGGATATCTACGCGATCGGCGAATGCGCCAGCTGGGAAAACCATGTTTACGGTCTGGTGGCTCCTGGCTACAAAATGGCGCAGGTGGCCGTTGACCATATCCTCGGGAATGAAAACGCCTTTGAAGGCGCGGACATGAGTGCCAAGCTGAAACTGCTGGGCGTCGACGTTGGCGGTATTGGCGATGCGCACGGCCGCACGCCGAAATCACGCAGCTACGTCTACCTCGACGAGAACAAAGAAGTTTATAAACGCCTGATCGTCAGCGAAGACAACAAAACCCTGCTCGGCGCGGTGCTGGTCGGCGATACCAGCGATTTCGGCAACCTGCTGCAGTTGGTGCTGAACGCCATCGAACTGCCAGAAAACCCGGATGCGCTGATCCTGCCCGCCCATGCTGCGGGCGGTAAGCCGTCTATCGGCGTCGATAAACTGCCGGACAGCGCGCAGATTTGTTCCTGCTTCGATGTCACCAAAGGCATGCTGGTTTCCGCCATCAATAAAGGCTGCCATACCGTTGCCGCCCTGAAGGCCGCAACCAAAGCCGGTACCGGCTGCGGGGGCTGTATCCCGCTGGTGACTCAGGTACTCAACGCTGAGCTGGCGAAACAGGGCATCGAAGTTAGCCACAACCTGTGTGAGCACTTCGCTTACTCTCGCCAGGAGCTGTACCACCTGATCCGCGTTGAAGGCATCAAATCCTTCGACGAGCTGCTGGAAAAACACGGTCAGGGCTACGGCTGTGAAGTGTGTAAACCGACCGTCGGCTCGCTGCTGGCTTCCTGCTGGAATGAGTACGTCCTCAAACCGCAGCACACCCCGCTGCAGGACACTAACGACAACTTCCTGGCTAACATCCAGAAAGATGGCACCTACTCAGTGATCCCGCGCTCTGCAGGCGGCGAAATCACTCCGGAAGGGCTGGTGGCCGTCGGGCGCGTGGCGCGCGAATTCAACCTGTACACCAAAATTACCGGCTCTCAGCGTATTGGCCTGTTCGGCGCACAAAAAGACGACCTGCCGGAAATCTGGCGTCAGCTGATTGAAGCGGGCTTCGAAACCGGTCACGCGTATGCTAAAGCGCTGCGTATGGCGAAAACCTGCGTCGGCAGCACCTGGTGCCGTTACGGCGTGGGCGACAGCGTCGGCTTCGGCGTTGAGCTGGAAAACCGCTACAAAGGCATCCGTACCCCGCACAAAATGAAGTTCGGTGTCTCTGGCTGTACCCGTGAATGTGCCGAAGCACAGGGTAAAGACGTGGGTATTATCGCCACCGAAAAAGGCTGGAACCTCTATGTCTGCGGTAACGGTGGGATGAAACCACGCCATGCGGATCTGCTGGCTGCGGATCTTGACCGTGAAACGCTGCTCAACTATCTCGACCGTTTCATGATGTTCTACATCCGTACCGCCGACAAACTGACCCGTACTGCACCGTGGCTCGATAATCTGGAAGGCGGCATCGATTATCTGAAGTCGGTCATCATCGACGACAAACTCGGCCTGAACGCGACGCTGGAAGAAGAGATGGCGCGTCTGCGTGATGCCGTTATCTGCGAATGGACTGAAACCGTCAACACCCCGGCGGCGCAGGTTCGCTTCAAACACTTTATCAACAGCAGCCAGCGCGATCCGAGTGTCCAGATTGTGCCTGAGCGGGAACAGCATCGCCCGGCAACGCCATACGAGCGTATTCCGGTCACTCTGGTGGAGGAAAACGTATGAGCCAGTGGGTAAACATCTGCAAAATCGACGATATCCTGCCCGCAACCGGCGTCTGTGCGCTGCTGGGTCATGAGCAGGTCGCCATTTTCCGCCCGCGTCAGGACGAACAGGTTTTTGCGATCAGCAATATCGACCCGTTCTTTGAAGCAAGCGTCCTGTCACGCGGCCTTATCGCCGAACATCAGGGTGAGCTGTGGGTTGCCAGCCCGCTGAAAAAGCAGCGTTTCCGCCTGAGCGACGGCCACTGCATGGAAGATGAGAGCCACTCTGTTAAGCACTATGACGTCCGCGTTAAAGACGGCAAAGTGCAGCTCCGGGGCTGATTGAAACGGGGGTGCAATGCCCCCGCTATTTTCTTTATTTAGCGTTTATTTTATTTTTTAATTATTCAGGATAATCATATGTTTACAGACACTATTAATAAGTGTGCGGCTAATGCTGCGCGTATTGCACGCCTCAGTAAAAATAGTCCTCTCGGCTTTTGGGTCAGCTCTGCAATGGCGGGGGCCTATGTCGGCCTTGGGATTATTTTAATTTTCACCCTCGGCAACCTGCTTGACCCGGCGATTCGTCCGCTGGTGATGGGTGCCACGTTTGGCATCGCGTTAACCCTGGTCATTATCGCCGGATCTGAACTGTTCACCGGCCACACCATGTTCCTGACCTTTGGTGTCAAAGCGGGCACCATCACGCAGGGTCAGATGTGGGCCATTCTGCCGCAAACCTGGCTGGGTAATCTGGTCGGCTCTGTGTTTGTTGCCCTGCTGTACAGCTGGGGCGGCGGTAGCCTGCTGCCGGTGGATACCAGCCTCGTTCACACCGTCGCACTGGCAAAAACCTCCGCACCGGCGATGGTCCTGTTCTTTAAAGGCGCACTGTGTAACTGGCTGGTGTGCCTGGCAATCTGGATGGCAATCCGTACTGAAGGTGCCGCAAAATTCATCGCAATCTGGTGGTGTCTGCTGGCCTTTATTGCCTCCGGCTACGAGCACTCCATCGCCAACATGACCCTGTTTGCACTCTCCTGGTTCGGTCATCATAGCGAAGCGTACACGCTGTCAGGTATTGGCCATAACTTGCTGTGGGTAACGCTTGGCAATACCCTTTCTGGGGTTGTATTTATGGGCTGGGGTTACTGGTATGCTACCCCGAAAGCGGAGCGTCCGACTCCTGCAACCATCGCAACCATTCAGGCGAAAGCCAACCAGTAAGAGGTAATGTCGTGGATCACCTGCCAATATTCTGTCAATTACGTCATCGCGACTGCCTGCTCGTAGGGGGTGGCGATGTGGCTGAACGCAAAGCCCGCCTGTTGTTAGAGGCAGGTGCCCGACTCACCGTGAATGCCCTCGCCTTTGCCCCGCAGTTTACGGCATGGGCGCAGGAAGGAATGCTCACCCTCGTTGAGGGTGAGTTCAACGAATCCCTGCTCGATACCTGCTGGCTGACCATTGCAGCCACCGACGACGATGCGGTCAACCAGCGCGTCAGCGATGCCTGCGAAGCGCGGCGCATCTTCTGCAACGTGGTGGATGCCCCGAAAGAGGCGAGCTTTATCATGCCGTCGATTATCGACCGCTCGCCGCTGATGGTGGCCGTCTCCTCCGGCGGAACGTCGCCGGTGCTGGCGCGTCTGCTGCGTGAAAAGCTGGAAGCCATCCTGCCGCAGCACCTGGGAAAAGTGGCCCACTTTGCCGGGAAGTTACGCCCTCGTGTGAAGCAGCAGTTTGCGACCGTTGGCGAACGCCGCCGCTTCTGGGAAAAGTTCTTTGTGAACGATCGGCTGGCCCAGTCGCTGGCGAATGAGGATCAGAAGGCGGTGGACGACACCACCGAGCAGCTGCTGGCTGCCCCGCTCGATCACCGCGGAGAAGTGGTGCTGGTGGGCGCAGGTCCGGGCGATGCGGGTCTGTTAACCCTGAAGGGTCTGCAGCAGATCCAGCAGGCGGATGTGGTGGTGTATGACCGCCTGGTCTCCGATGACATCATGAACCTGGTGCGCCGCGATGCGGATCGGGTGTTTGTCGGCAAGCGTGCAGGCTATCACTGCGTGCCTCAGGAAGAGATTAATCAGATCCTGCTGCGTGAAGCGCAAAAAGGAAAACGGGTGGTGCGTCTGAAAGGCGGCGATCCGTTTATCTTCGGACGCGGCGGCGAGGAGCTGGAAACCCTGTGTCATGCGGGCATTCCGTTCTCGGTGGTGCCTGGCATTACGGCTGCATCGGGCTGTTCCGCCTATTCCGGTATTCCGCTGACCCACCGTGACTACGCCCAGAGCGTGCGTCTGGTTACCGGCCACCTGAAAACCGGTAGCGAGCTGGACTGGCATAACCTGGCCGCTGAAAAACAGACCCTGGTGTTCTACATGGGCCTGAACCAGGCTGCCACCATTCAGGCTAAGCTGCTCGAACATGGCATGGATGCAGAGATGCCGGTTGCGCTGGTCGAAAACGGTACCTCCATCAAGCAGCGCGTGGTGAGTGGCGTCCTGACTCAGCTCGGTGAGCTGGCCCAGCAGGTTGAAAGCCCGGCGCTGATCGTGGTCGGCCGCGTGGTGGCCCTGCGCGACAAGCTCAACTGGTTCTCTCATCACTAAGCCAGCCTGAACCTGACGCATTTTTGAGGCATAAAAAAAACCGGGAATTTCCCGGTTTTTTTACGTCTGGCTTTCGCTTAAGGCTTCGCGACAAACCCGATTGCTTCGTACACCGCTTTCAGGGTTTCAGAGGCGCGCGCACTGGCTTTCTCAGCGCCATCTTTCATTACTTTCTGCAGGAAGGCTTCGTCATTACGGTACTGGTTATAGCGCGCCTGCAGCTCGGTCAGCATGCCGGAAACCGCCTCAGCCACTTCGCCTTTCAGATGCCCATACATTTTGCCTTCGAAGTGCTGTTCCAGCTCTGGAATGCTCTGTCCGGTGACGCCGGAGAGGATATCCAGCAGGTTAGAAACACCCGCTTTGTTCTGCACGTCGTAACGCACCACCGCTGGCTCGTCAGAATCAGTCACCGCACGCTTGAGCTTCTTCACGACCGCTTTTGGATCTTCCAGCAGGCCGATCACGTTGTTGCGGTTATCGTCCGACTTGGACATCTTCTTGGTCGGCTCCAGCAGGGACATCACGCGGGCGCCGGACTTCGGAATAAACGGCTCTGGCACCTTGAAGATGTCGCCGTAAATGGCGTTGAAGCGCTGGGCAACATCGCGGCTCAGCTCCAGATGCTGCTTCTGGTCTTCACCAACTGGCACCTGAGTGGTCTGATACAGCAGAATGTCAGCAGCCATCAGCACCGGGTAGTCAAACAGACCGGCGTTGATGTTCTCGGCATAACGGGACGATTTGTCCTTGAACTGGGTCATACGGCTCAGTTCGCCGAAATAGGTATAGCAGTTCAGCGCCCAGCCCAGCTGTGCATGCTCGGGAACGTGGGACTGAACGAAAATGGTGCTTTTCTCAGGATCGATACCGCAGGCCAGATACAGCGCAAGGGTGTCGAGCGTTGCTTTACGCAACTGCTGCGGATCCTGGCGCACGGTAATGGCGTGCTGGTCAACGATGCAGTAGATACAGTGATAGTCATCCTGCATGTTCACCCACTGACGCAGCGCACCCATGTAGTTGCCAATAGTCAGTTCACCTGAGGGCTGTGCGCCACTAAATACGATGGGCTTAGTCATTTTTCAATTCCTGATTTTCACTGTGCGAAAGCCCGAGCACGGGCAGTAAATCTTTGAAGTGGTCGAAGATAAAATCCGGCTCACTCAGCGTTATGGACTCACCGTAGTTGTAGCCATAGGTCAGGCCTACGGACGGGCAACCTGCAGCCCTGGCCGCCAGAATATCATTGCGCGAATCGCCAACAAAGAGCAGCGCGTCAGGCGTTAAGGATAATTTTCCTGCCACCAGCAGCAGCGGTTCCGGATGCGGCTTCTTGTTCTGCACGTCATCGCCGCCAACAATCACGGAGAAATACTTCGCGATATCCAGCGCTTCCAGCAGCGGGGCGACAAACGCAGTCGGTTTGTTAGTGACCAGCGCCAGCGGCATGCCGCTGCTGTGCAGCGCGCTCAGCGTGCCGGCCACGTCAGGGAACAGGAAACTGCCCTCTTCTACCGTCTGCTCATAGAAACGGTTAAACAGCTTACGCAGCAGGCGAACCTGCTCTTCCTGCGGAATATCGGCATGATCGACGCCCGCTTTGCCCTGCGCCGAACGCTGGATAGCACGTTCCTGACGCGACCAGCTTAACGCGCGCTCCATCAGCACGTCTGCACCGTTGCCAATCCACGTCACCACGCGATCTTCACCCGCAACCGGCAGCTCCAGCGCATACAGCGCCTGATCAACCGCGCTGGTTAAGCCCGGTGCGCTGTCAACCAGCGTCCCGTCGAGGTCAAACGCAACGCCCCGAATTGCCTGCAAATTATCCATGACTTACCTTCGCCAGTTCACTGCGCATTTCATCAATGACTTTTTTGTAGTCCGGCTGATCGAAAATAGCCGAGCCCGCCACGAACATATCCGCGCCGGCTGCTGCGATTTCGCCAATATTGTTCACCTTCACGCCACCATCCACTTCCAGACGAATGTCGTAGCCGGACTCGTCGATACGGCGGCGCACTTCGCGCAGCTTATCCAGCGTCTGTGGGATGAATGACTGACCGCCAAAGCCCGGGTTCACGGACATCAGCAGGATCACGTCCAGCTTGTCCATCACGTAATCGAGATAGCTCAGCGGCGTAGCAGGATTAAACACCAGTCCGGCTTTACAGCCGTGCTCTTTAATCAGCTGCAGGGTGCGGTCAACGTGTTCAGAGGCTTCAGGATGGAAGGTAATGATGCTGGCGCCCGCGGCGGCAAAATCCGGCACGATGCGATCAACCGGTTTGACCATCAGGTGCACATCGATCGGCGCGGTCACGCCATACTTGCGCAGTGCCTTCAGCACCATCGGGCCGATAGTCAGGTTAGGGACATAGTGGTTATCCATAACGTCGAAATGAACGACATCCGCACCGGCCGCCAGCGCTTTCGCGGTGTCTTCGCCCAGACGGGCAAAATCAGCCGACAGAATTGAGGGGGCAATCAAATACTGTTTCATCCGCATCTCCTTGAACTGTGTTTAACGGCGGGCGAAACGGCTCAGGGCAGATAGAGAGCCAGCAGTTCGTCCACCTTTTTACGTGTACCGCCGTTGCTGCTGATGCTGCGCCGGACTTTAACCTGGAATTGCGCTGCAGCTTTGTACCATTCGCGCGTATCAGGCGTGTCGTGATTCGAAATTAACACCGGAATTCTTTTGCTGACCAGCTTTTCTGCCATTTCTGCCAGACGCTCCTGCTCGGCAGGGCTGAAGCTGTTGGTATGATAAGCGGTGAAGTTCGCCGTTGCAGACAGAGGGGCATACGGTGGGTCACAGTAAACTACCGAGTTAACGTCAGCGTGGGCCATACACTCTTCATACGAAAGACAATGGAACTCCGCATTCTGCGCTTTTTCAGCAAAGTGATACAACTCAGCCTGAGGAAAATAAGGACGCTTGTAGCGACCAAACGGCACGTTGAATTGACCACGCAGATTATACCGGCACAGGCCATTGTAGCCATGGCGGTTGAGGTAGAGGAACAGCAACGCACGCCGGAACTTATCCTGGCTCTGATTAAACTCAGCGCGATACTGGTAGTAAACGTCCTGGTTGTTGTTCTCTGGGGTAAACAACTTCCGCGCTTCATCGACGTACTCATCGGTACGCTGCTTAACGATGTTATAGAGATCGATAAGGTCGCTGTTGATATCCGCAAGGATATAACGGGAATAATCGGTATTGAGAAATACCGATCCCGCACCAACAAACGGCTCTACAAGGCACTCGCCTGGCGGCAGGTGTTTTTGAATATCATCGAGCAGGGGGTATTTCCCCCCTGCCCATTTCAGAAAAGCGCGATTTTTTTTCATGCTGACTAACTAATTACACCTTCTCCGGCTGTGGAGAAAGCTCCGACAGCATCCTGCGCTTCACAGATTACTTCAAATCGGACTGAACCTGACGGATCGGTTTCGCCCACGGATTTTTCGCCTGAACATCGGCTGGCAGTGTTGCAACAGCACGTTTCGCTTCGTCTTTCGAGCCATACACACCGCTGACCAGCACGTACCAAGGCTGACCATTACGGGTAGTCTCGTAAACCACGAAGTTTTTCAGGTTCGACTTCTTCGCCCAGCTGTTCAGGTTGTCGTAGCTGGAAGAACTGCTCAGCTGCAGCGTGTAGTTGCTGGAAGGCGCTGATTTCAACGAACCCACGTTCCCCGCAGTTTTACCGGTGCTGGCAGCTGCCGTCGGCGCGGATGCAGCCGGAGCGGTTGCCGTCGCAGCTGGCGCTGTCGTCGCTGTCGCTTTAGGTGCCGTTGCCGTTGCCGTTGCCGTTGCCGTTGTAGCAGGCGCCGTGGCCGGTACGCGAGTCACGGTTTCTGTGTGTTTCGGCTGAGCAACCGCTTTTGGCTCTTCCGCTTTCGCGACCGGCTGCGGTTTCACTTCACGCTTCGGCTCAATAACCGCCTGCTTGCGTTCCTGAGTGGCGGCCGGTTTGGTCTGACGCGGCGTAGACTCTGTTGCGGTCGCTGCATGCTGCTGGCTGGCAGCACCACGAATTGGCGCAACGGTCGCAGGCTCGGTTGGCAGCGTGGAGTTCACCACCACGTTATTCACCTGTTCCTGATTCTGCGGCTGGGTCAGGGCATTGTTCAGGTCGCCCTGAACTTCAACGCGCTGCTGACCCTGCGGAGTCGCGGGTGCCTGGCCCTGAGTCGGCGTCGACGCTACAGGCGGCAGAGAAATCTCCTGCTGGGTATTTCCGGCGGTATTTTCTGCAGATGTGGTGCCTGGCGCAGGCTGAGTGCTGCCATTGGCCTGATCGGCAGTATCACCGGAAAGATTGATGCTCTTCTCAGCGGACGCCGTTTGCTCGGTTGGGGCTGACGGCGCTTTGAGGGCGGAGCCGATGCCGATAATCAGCAACAGCAGCACCAGTATGCCGAGACCCATCATGATGTACTGACGCGAGGCGGGCTTCGCCGCAACGGCTTTACGCTTACGTGGGCGACGCTCAACGGCCTCTTCGTCCACTAACTCCTCATCGGACGCATAATCATCTTCTTCACGTTCAACACGCTCTTCACGAACAGGGCGGCTACGCGATGGACGCTGGTCATCGGTATCCAGATCAACTTCATCAAAGTTGATTTGCGGTTCGTTATCACGTTCAGAAGACTGACGAGTACGACCACCAGTACGACGATCGCTGGGATCGGGTTTCAGCTCGTCTTCTGGTTTGAATTCATCCATTTAACACCCCACTCAAAGGCTTATGCCTACGACTTTGCATTTCACCTGAAGCAAAATGGCTACGTTTTATCGCAGCCAGACCTTTCTAATTTTTACGCTTGCTGGCAATCAGCAATAGCGCCAAGAACGACGTCGTGCGGGACACCGCTACGGACTTCACTCTTACCTACTGCAAGCGGGAGCACCAGTCGCATCTCGCCTGCCAATACTTTTTTATCGCGCAACATATGCGGCAAATAGGCTTGCGCTGACATTTCGCGCGGCCCGGTCACCGGTAACCCGGCGCGTTCAAGCAGCGTGATAATGCGCTGCGTCTCAGCCGGTGTGAACTGACCCAGGCGCTCCGCGGTGCGCGCGGCCATCACCATGCCCGCCGCGACAGCTTCACCGTGCAGCCAGTTGCCGTAGCCCATTTCGGCTTCAATGGCGTGGCCATAGGTATGCCCAAGATTCAGTAAAGCACGTAAGCCGGTTTCGCGCTCGTCTGCGGCAACGACTTCGGCTTTCAGCTCACAGCAACGGCGAATACAGTACGCCATCGCCTGACCATCAAGACGCAACAGGGCATCCATATTCTCTTCAAGCCAGCTAAAGAACTCGCCATCCAGAATAATGCCGTATTTGATCACTTCCGCCAGGCCAGAGGCCAGCTCGCGCTGAGGCAACGTTTTCAGACAGTCGAGATCCACCACCACCGAAGCGGGCTGGTAGAAGGCGCCTATCATGTTTTTACCCAGCGGATGATTGACGGCGGTTTTGCCGCCAACAGAAGAGTCGACCTGCGACAACAGCGTGGTGGGGATCTGAATAAAGCGCACGCCACGTTGATAGCTTGCTGCCGCAAAACCCGTAAGATCGCCGACAACACCGCCGCCTAAGGCAAGCAGTGTAGTGTCGCGACCATGCGGTTTTTGCAGTAATGCGGTAAAGACGGTATCCAGTACCGTCAGGCTTTTATACTGCTCGCCATCAGGCAGAATCACACTGTCGACCTTCACGCCAGCCTGTTCAAGCTGCTGACGCACTTTGTCGAGATAAAGCGGAGCCAATGTCTCATTGGTGACCAGCATTGCCTGATCACCCGCTTTCAGTGGTAAGAAGGAAGCTGGGTCGTTAAACAAACCAGCCGCGATAGTGATAGGGTAACTCCGTTCCCCGAGAGTAACTGTAATCCTCTCCATAACGCGACATCCACCTTAAATGCTTTTACCCGCAGGCGAGTGTATATAAAGCCAGAATCAGTTGCTTTCCAGCATATTAATAATCTGGTTTGCGACCACTTTAGCGCTCTGGTCATCGGTGCGAATGGTGACGTCAGCAATCTCTTCGTACAGCGGATTGCGTTCCCCAGCCAGGGCTTCCAGAACTTCACGTGGAGGCGTCTCAACCTGCAGCAACGGGCGTTTCTTATCACGCTGCGTACGCGCCAGCTGTTTTTCGATGGTCGTTTCGAGATAGACCACCACACCGCGGGCGGAGAGACGGTTGCGAGTTTCGCGAGATTTTACAGAGCCGCCGCCAGTCGCCAGCACAATGCCCTGTTTTTCCGTAAGTTCATTAATGACTTTTTCTTCTCGGTCACGGAAACCCTCTTCGCCTTCTACATCGAAGACCCAGCCCACATCAGCTCCGGTTCGTTTCTCAATCTCTTGATCAGAATCGTAAAATTCCATATTGAGTTGTTGAGCTAACTGACGCCCAATAGTGCTTTTGCCGGCACCCATAGGCCCAACCAGAAAGATATTGCGTTTCTCTGCCATTTTTTCGGTACTACTAAGACTATTCGTTAATGGTAAACCCGCTTCGCCGATACCTGGCGAACAGGACATGAACTGAAACCTCATATGCGATAGAGCGAGAGTCAGACTAAAAATTATCTCAGCACTCCGGCTTGTTTGGCAATAGATTAAATCACCAGACCTGCCGCTTAAGACATTCAGGGTGCAAGATTGCGTAAGCTGATTCTCAAATCGGTACTCCTTGTATGCTAATTCATGCCTCACGTCAAACATCTGCAACAAACTGAATGCAAAATCACGTAAGGGATTGTGCACCTTATGGCGTAGCAACCAGACGAGGGGTGATAAAAACCACCAGCTCGCGGCGCTCGTTATCTTTCCCCTGATGGCGGAACAGCTGCCCCAGCAAGGGGAGACGACTTAATCCTGGTACACTTTCATTTTTAGTTTTGTGCTTCTGAGAAAAAATACCGCCTAAAGCCAGCGTTTCACCACTTTTGACCTCGACCTGGGTCTCGATTTCCTGCTTATCAATCGCCATGGTTTCACCATCGGCCTGTTTCAGGACTTCACCCGGAGTGTTCTCGCTGATCCGCAGCTTCAGGCGTACGCGCCCCTTGTCCAGCACCACCGGCGTCACTTCCATCCCTAGCACCGCCTCTTTAAACTCCACCGATGTGGCGCCGCTTTCACCGCTGGAGACCTGGTAAGGGATTTCCGTGCCCTGCTTAATGCTGGCAGGTTGCATATGTGATGCCAACAGCCGCGGGCTGGCGATGATATCGACCTGCTGCTTTTGCTCCAGCGCCGAAAGCTCGAGATCCAGCAAGCGGCCATTGATGCGGCCAATATTAAACCCGATCTGCGTGGTGGCATTGCTCACCGCAAGATTGCTGCTCAGTGTGGTCACCTGCCCCGGGCTGCCGGGGTTGTCCGCCTGCGCCAGATTCCACTTCACCCCCAGCTCGCGCAGGCTTTTCTCACTCATAGTGACGATATGCGCGGCCAGCTCCACTTGAGCGACAGGTAAATCCATCTGCGCCACCCAATGCTCCAGTGCATCCAGCGCCGCCCGGCTGTCGCGCACCAGCATTCGGTTGGTGCGTTTGTCCACCGCCAGGCTGCCCTTCGGACTCAGAAGCTTTTCTGCGGCGGGCAGCAAATCCCCGGCATCGGCATAAGAAAAAGGAAAGCTGCGTGCCTCCAGCGGGGCGTTGAGCTGCCTTTTAACCTTCTCGGCTTCCTTCTGAACCTGCTGCTGTTGTTGCCAGGCGACAGTGTGGATATAAAAAATCCCCTCCTGCTGGCGCATGGTTAGCCCCGCACTGGTTACGACCGTCCGTAGCGCCTGTTGCCAGGGGACGCGCGTCAGGCGAAGGGAGACGCTGCCGCTGACGTCCGGGGCAATAATCATGTTGCGGTTCTCCTGCTCCGCCAGCGCCTGCAGAAGCTGGGCAACCGGCACATCATCGACCACCAGCGTCACGGCTGCGGGAGGTGCTGCCAGCGTTTGGCTGGCGAGGAGCAGCAGTGCGACTATCCCTGTCTTCATGTTGTTTCGTTCCTTGTCGTTGCCATCGCCATAACGGCGGTTCACATTTCCCGAGCGTGTCGATGACCAGCTCCTGTTCATTCAGCGCCGCAACGCGCCCGCCCGTCGGCAGCGTTTCACCGTGGCGTACACGCAGCCAGCGCGCCTGTTCGTCCCTGACAATGCCAACCGGGACCGGCCCCATCACTATCCCGGCATACTGCCACTGGCTCAGCGCGGCATCGGGACAGCGCGATTCCGGCACCTTAAACGGATCGCGCATCCCGAGAAGCAGCGGCAGCAGTAGTAACAGCCAGCCCTGTTTACCCTGCATCCTGTCGCTCCAGCTGCATTACTATCTGGAGGGTTTCTCGCTCTGGCTGGATGCTAAAACGCCCCACTGCCACATCGCGCTGTGCGAGGGTGACAAAGAGCGCAGGAATCTGCGCCCAGGTGGCTTCAACCACCAGCTCCCCGCCTGCGTTACCGGGCTGCCAGCGAACCAGACGCAGCTCAGGCGCATCAAATTCCAGCGGTGAAAAAGGCCGAACCATGCCAGCGGAGACGGGTTCAGCGGCTGGGGTGAGCTTACGCACCGACGCCCATAGCCGAGCGTTGGCGTCCGCATCCTGCACACGCTGCGCCTGAAATACCGCATTCTGCCGATCCCGCTCACGCATCTGCGTACCTGGCACGCCGAGCAGCAGCAGAGCCGAGCTCAGGATCCAGCCCAGGCAGCGCCAGCGTGGGGTCATTGCCCACCAGCTGTCAGGATGGATCCGCATCGGTCAGCTCCTTGCGGGTAAGCGAATAAGCAAACTGCCAGCGCCCCTGCGCATCCTGGCGCATCTCGCCCGGCGCACCGAGCGTAAAGCCCGGGAACTGGCGCAGCGCCGTCTCGAATGCCTCAACCGCAGGGAGCGTGGCAGCATACCCCTGCAGATGGAGGGTGGACTGTTGAAAGCGCAGCGTTGCCAGCCATGCCCGATCCGGTATCGCGCCGCTTAAGGCGATTAGCGTGGGCTCCCAGGCCTGGGTAGTGGCTTTTTGCTGCGCCCAGCGCTGTTGTTGCTGACGCTGGGCAAGTAACGCCGTCGCCTGCTTATGACGTTGTTCAAGCGCCTGATGCAGCACCCGATCGCTGGCCTGCCATAGCCCTGCTGTGCGCAACGTCAGGTGCGAACTGACCCGACCGCCGACGAAGAGCAGCAAAGCCAGCAGCAGCGAGCCCGCAAACAGCAGCCCCCAGAAGCGCAGGCAGCCGCGTTTTTGCTGCTGACGCCACGGCAGAAAATTGGCGGTTCTCATGCGAATGTGTCTCCCATCGCCAGCGCCAGCGCGACGCTGAAGTCAGCTCCATGCTCAGGCAAAGGCGGCTGGCTGCGGTTGAGGATGCTCCAGGGATCGAAGCGGCCCGCCTCACAACAGACAATCTCTTCGACCTGCAGCGCCAGCAGTGCGGCCAGATGCTCTACGTCGGGCGCATCGGCCAGCTCGCGTCTGCCCCACTGATGGCGCATCGCCCACAGCCACTGGTCCTTATCGCGCCAGGCGATACACTGGGCCGGCGCAGTCAGAAAGGGGAGAAAATGCGCCAGCGCCCCGGCATCGGGGGCAATTGCTGCCAGCTGCAAACGCAGCTCACGGGCCAGCTCCAGCAGAGTTGAAATCTCTTTATTCTGCGCAGCGGTCACGCGAAACGTCTGGCTGAAGGTATCTTCTGCGTAGTCGAAACGCAGCGCATCGGGAGCCATGTCGAGTTCACGGCTCATCGCCGAGGTGATCCAGGCAACCTGTTCGCTGTCGCGCAGGGTCATTGCCGGACGGGGGAGTGTCCGTTGAATAGTGCGGGACGCCGGAAAGGCGAGGTATATTCGGTGGTAGTGGGGCAACATCTGCCGCCATTCACTCAGTGTCGCAGTCAGTTGTTCAGGCTTAAGAATTTGCCCCTCGCAAACGGTGCCCACCGCCAGCGGAAGCTGCCACCAGCGGCGCAGACTCCACCCCGCTTTTTCACGTACCAGCGCGACAGCCAGAATCTTATCCTGTTGAATATGAACGCCTGTATGCCATGTTTTAAACGCCATGTTTCACGATCTCCTTATCGTCGCTGGGGATGACGGCTCTATCAATGATTCAGGCTTGCCTTTATACTACCGCGCAATTGTTTATAAACTGCCCAGTTCAAACTAAATGGGAAATCCTCAGTGAAGTTCGTAAAGTATTTATTGATCCTTGCAGTCTGTTGCATTCTGCTTGGAGCAGGCTCGATTTTTGGTTTGTACAAATATATTGAGCCGCAGCTACCTGATGTCGCCACGCTTCGTGATGTTCGACTCCAGATCCCAATGCAGGTTTACAGCGCTGATGGCGAGCTCATCGCCCAGTACGGTGAAAAGCGTCGTATCCCGCTGACCCTTAACCAAATCCCACCTGAAATGGTGAAAGCGTTTATCGCCACGGAAGACAGTCGCTTTTACGAGCACCACGGCGTCGACCCGGTGGGGATTTTCCGTGCCGCCAGCGTGGCGATGTTCTCTGGTCACGCCTCTCAAGGGGCAAGTACAATCACCCAGCAGCTGGCACGTAACTTCTTCCTGAGCCCGGAAAAAACGCTGATGCGTAAGGTCAAGGAAGTGTTCCTCGCAATCCGTATTGAGCAACTGCTGAACAAAGACGAGATCCTCGAGCTTTACCTCAACAAGATCTATCTGGGCTACCGTGCGTATGGCGTGGGGGCTGCGGCGCAGGTCTATTTTGGTAAATCGGTGGATCAGCTGACCCTGAGCGAAATCGCCACCATCGCCGGTCTGCCGAAGGCACCTTCCACCTTCAACCCGCTCTACTCGCTGGATCGCGCCACCTCACGCCGTAACGTGGTGCTGTCGCGTATGTTAAGCGAAGGCTATATCAGCCAGTCCCAGTACGATCAGGCGCGCAGTGATGTGATTGACGCCAATTACCATGCACCGGAAATTGCCTTCTCCGCACCCTATCTGAGCGAGATGGTGCGCCAGGAGATGTTTTCCCGCTACGGCGAGCTGGCCTACGAAGATGGTTATCGCATCTACACCACCATCAGCCGCAATGTACAGCAGGGCGCCCAGCAGGCGGTGCGTAATAACGTCATTGATTACGATATGCGCCACGGTTACCGCGGCCCGTCCAATGTGCTGTGGAAAGTGGGTGAATCCGCCTGGGACAGCAAAAAAATTACCGACACCCTGAAACCGCTGCCGGGGTACGGACCCTTTGTGGCAGCCGTGGTCACCCGCACCGATCCGCAGGAAGCTACGGCGATGCTCGCCGACGGCACCTCGGTGTCGCTGCGCATGGAAGGGATCCGCTGGGCCCGTCCATATCGTTCCGATACGCAGCAGGGCGCGACGCCACGCAAAGTGACCGATGCGGTCCAGGCCGGCCAACAAATCTGGGTTCGTCAGGTCAACGACGCCTGGTGGCTGGGACAGATCCCGGACGTTAACTCGGCGCTGGTATCCATCGATCCGCACAACGGCGCGGTGCTGGCGCTGGTGGGCGGTTTCGACTTTAACCAGAGCAAATTTAACCGCGCCACCCAGGCGCTGCGCCAGGTCGGTTCCAATATCAAACCGTTCCTCTACACCGCGGCGATGGATAAAGGGCTGACGCTCGCCAGTATCCTCAATGACGTGCCAATCTCCCGCTGGGATGCCGGTGCGGGTTCCGACTGGCGTCCAAAAAACTCACCGCCGGAGTATGCCGGGCCGATTCGTCTGCGTCAGGGTCTGGGTCAGTCGAAGAACGTAGTGATGGTTCGCGCCATGCGCGCCATGGGCGTCGATTACGCGGCCGAGTATTTGCAGCGCTTTGGCTTCCCGGCACAAAACATTGTGCATACTGAATCGCTGGCGCTGGGCTCTGCCTCCTTCACGCCGCTGCAGGTCGCGCGCGGCTATGCGGTGATGGCGAACGGCGGTTTCCTGGTCGATCCGTTCTTCATCAGCAAAATCGAGACCGATCAGGGCGGCGTAATATTTGACGCGAGGCCGAAAGTGGCCTGCGCAGAGTGTGATATTCCGGTGATTTATGGTGATACGCCAAAATCACAAGCGCTGAATAACCAGGATATGGAAGATGTGGCTATTTCGCAGGAACAGCAAAATTCAGCCGTGCCGATGCCGCAGCTTGAGCAGGCGAACCAGGCGCTGGTCTCCCAGACCGGTGCGCAGGAATATGCCCCGCATGTGATTAACACCCCGCTTGCCTTCCTGATTAAGAGCGCCCTGAACACCAATATCTTCGGTGAGCCGGGCTGGCAGGGCACCGGCTGGCGTGCGGGTCGCGATTTGCAGCGCCAGGATATCGGCGGTAAAACAGGTACCACCAACAGCTCGAAAGATGCGTGGTTCTCTGGCTACGGCCCGGGTGCAGTCACCTCGGTGTGGATCGGCTTTGACGATCACCGCCGTGATTTAGGCCGCACCTCCGCCTCCGGAGCCATCAAAGATCAGATCTCCGGTTACGAAGGCGGTGCCAAGAGCGCCCAGCCGGCATGGGATGCCTTTATGAAAGTGATCCTCGACGGCGTGCCGGAACAACCGCTGACCCCACCGCCGGGCGTGGTAACGATCAATATCGATCGCAGCACCGGTCAGTTAGCCAGCGGTGGCAACAGTCGGGCAGAGTTTTTCATCGAAGGCACGCAGCCAACGCAGCAGGCGGTGCATGAGGTGGGAACAACGCTGATTGATAATGGTGAAACGCACGAGCTGTTTTAACGGTGCTCTCGCCCTCTCCCGATGGAGAGGGCGGCTTTGTGCTACAGACGTCCCTGCCCTTTCAGCCACTCTCGCACCAGAAACAGGGCGCTCACGTTACGGGCTTCATTAAAGTCAGGCTCTTCGAGCAGATCCATCAAATGCGCCAGCGGCCAGCGTACCTGCGGCAGCGGCTCCGGCTCATCCCCTTCCAGCGATTCTGGATAGAGATCTTCCGCCAGCACGATATTCATTTTGCTGGAAAAATAGGACGGCGCTATGCTGAGCTTTTTCAGGAAGGTGAGTTCTTTCGCGCCAAACCCGACTTCTTCTTTCAGTTCACGGTTCGCCGCTTCAAACACTGACTCCCCCGGATCGATGAGCCCTTTGGAAAACCCCAGCTCATAGGATTCGGTTCCGACGGCATATTCGCGGATCAGAATCAGATGTTCGTCGACGATAGGCACGATCATCACCGCTTCGCGCGTGGACGGGCGCATACGTTCATATACACGACGCACGCCGTTACTGAACTCCAGGTCCACGCTTTCAACATTAAACAGGCGCGATTTGGCGACAGTTTCAACATTCAGAATGGTGGGTTTTTGTAAGGGTTTGCTCATATTGACGGGTCTTTGCTGGGTGAACTGGGTTCATTGTGCGACAGGCCGCACGGTTTCGGCAATGTCAATCGTTGTTTATTTACATTTATGCAACCTACGCAGATTCATTCCTCATTTCAAGTAAAAAGTCAATAGGTTGAAATAATTCCAGGAATTTGCTGATATCTCGTTACGGTTGCCTTTGCTACTATCAGCACTCACTGGGATGCGCTTCAAATTGCTCAAGTTCAACGCCTTACATGCCGATAGCCAACCATAGACACGCATTCATTGTAAAAGGTGCTACTGACTACACCTGTAAGACACGTAAGATGGGGAAAGCATGAGCACCATTTTGATTTTTATCGCTGCTATGCTGGCCTGCGCGCTGATTGCAGGGTGGTTTTTCCGGCGTCGGGCACAACATCGTTATCGGTTGCCCTTTCTTAATGCCTTTGCCGGTGCGAGCACGCGCAAACTCAGCGCGGAAGAACGCAGCGCTATTGAGCAATATCTTGAGTCATTCAATCGCATCCAGCTGACGCCTGCAACAGGTGCCAGCGCAGCGCCGATCTCGTTAAAGCTGAATGCCCAGAGCAATAATGTGATGTGCCTGACGCGCTCGATTACCCGCTACGGCATTACCACCGACGATCCCAATAAGTGGCGTTATTACCTCGATTCCGTCGAGGTACACCTGCCGCCATTCTGGGAACAGTACATCAATGATGAAAACAGCGTTGAGCTGATCCACACCGACTCCATCCCGCTGGTAATTGCCCTGAATGGTCACTCCATCGCGGAGTATATGCTGGAAGCACCGCACTTTGCGCTGGAACACGTCAGCTCCACTCAGGCGTCGATTCGCGGTGAAGAGACCGAACAGATTGAGCTACTGAATATTCGTCAGGAGACGCACGAAGAGTACGCCCTCAGCCGCCCGGACGGCATTCGTGAAGCGCTGCTGATTGTGGTCTCGTTCCTGCTGTTCTTCTTCTGCCTGATAAGCCCGGACGTGTTTGCCTGGTGGCTGGGCGGCGGTGCAGTGCTGCTGCTGGCGGCGGGGCTGTGGGGATTGTTCGCCGCACCGGCTAAAAATTCATTGCGCGAGATCCATTGCCTGCGCGGCACGCCAAAGCGCTGGGGCCTGTTTGGTGAAAACGATCAGGACCACGTCAACAATATCTCGCTGGGCATTATTGACCTGATCTACCCGCGCCACTGGCAGCCATGGCTGGCTCAGGATTTAGGGCAAAAAACCGATATTGATATCTACCTGGACCGCCATGTCGTGCGCCAGGGGCGTTTCTTATCCCTGCACGACGAGGTGAAAAACTTCCCGCTTCAGCACTGGCTGCGCAGTACGGTCATTGCTGCGGGCAGCGCGGTGGTGCTGGCGATGTTGGTTTTCCTCGTCCCGCTGGATATGCCGATCAAATTTACCCTGTCGTGGATAAAAGGCGCGCAAACCATCGAGGCCACCAGCGTCAGCGAGCTGGAAACCGCCGGGGTGCGCATTGGCGATACGCTGCATCTGAACGGTACCGGGATGTGTAGTATTCTGGCGCAGAGCACCTGGAACACCCGCCAGAATTCGCCCTTTACGCCGTTCGACTGTTCGCAGGTGATCTGGAATGACGCGCCCCCGCTGCCGTTGCCGGAATCCGATATTGTCACTAAAGCCACAGCCCTGAAGCAGGCTCTGTCGAGCCAGCTGCACCCTAAGCCGGAAGATAATTCACGCGTCAGCCCGGCATTACGCTCTGCCATTCAGAAATCGGGGATGGTGCTGCTGGATGATTTTGGCGACATCGTGATGAAAACCCAGGACCTGTGTGCGGATAAAGATGAGTGCGTCAGGCTGAAAAACGCGCTGGTTAACCTCGGTAACAGCAAAGACTGGGAGGCGCTGGTTAAACGCGCCGATGCCGGTCGCCTCGACGGCGTGAACGTGCTGCTGCGTCCGGTCAGCGCCGAGTCGCTGGAAAACCTGGTCGCCACCTCCACCGCGCCATTCGTCATCCGCGAAACCTCCCGCGCGGCGCAGGCGATTAACAGCCCGGCTCCTGGCGGCTTTATTATCGTCAGCGATGAAGGCAGCGATCTGGTCGATCAGCCCTACCCACCGGTGGCGCTGTATGACTATCCGGCCCAGGAACAGTGGGGCGAGTTTCAGCGCCTGGCACAGATGCTGATGCGCACGCCGTTTAGCGCCGAAGGGATCGTCACCGGCATCTTTACCGACGCTAACGGCACCCGCCATATCGATCTGCACAGCATGCCGGACAGCGCCGGGCTCTGGCGCTACATTGGCACCTCGCTGCTGATACTGGCGATGCTAATCAGCATTATCTGGAACGGTTTTATGGCGCTGCGCCGCTACCAGCGCTCGCGCACCCGGCTGGCCGATATCCAGCAATATTACGAAAGTTGCCTCAACCCGAAGCTTATCCCCACGCCTGAAAGCCTGATCGGATAACGCCCCCGCGCGGCAAGGTATGCTACCCTGTCGCGCACGTTTCTTCTGGCTGGAGTTTTCCCCCATGCATCTTGATATCGCCTGGCAGGACGTCGATACCGTCCTGCTGGATATGGACGGCACGCTGCTCGATCTCGCGTTTGATAACTACTTCTGGCAAAAACTGGTGCCTGAAACCTATGGCGAGCAGCAGGGGATCTCCCCGGCACAAGCGCAGGAATTCATCCGCCAGCAATATAGCGCCGTACAACATACGCTAAACTGGTACTGCCTGGATTACTGGAGCGAGCGCCTCGGTCTGGATATTTGCGCCATGACCACCGCGCAGGGGCCGCGCGCGGTGCTGCGTGAAGATACGGTGCCATTCCTGGACGCGCTGCAGGCGAGCGGCAAGCGCCGCATTCTGCTGACCAACGCGCATCCGCATAACCTGGCGGTGAAGCTGGAACATACCGGTCTGGCCTCACACCTTGATTTATTACTTTCCACCCACACATTTGGTTATCCGAAAGAGGATCAGCGACTGTGGCAAGCGGTGGCAGAAGAGACCGGCCTGCAGCCGGAACGGACGCTGTTCATTGATGACAGCGAACCCATTCTGGATGCGGCGGCAACATTCGGCATTCGTTACTGCCTGGGCGTGACCAATCCTGATTCTGGCCTGGCTGACAAAAGCTATCTGCGCCATCCGGGAATGAACGACTACCGCCGGATGATCCCCTCCCTGACCAAGGAGAAGCCATGAAAGAGAAGCCCTCCGAAGGGGTAAGACTGGATAAATGGCTGTGGGCTGCACGCTTTTACAAAACGCGCGCCCTCGCCCGGGAAATGGTTGAAGGCGGCAAAGTGCATTACAACGGGCAGCGCAGCAAACCGAGCAAACTCGTGGAGCTGAATGCCACCCTGACCCTGCGTCAGGGCAACGACGAACGGACGGTGATCGTCAAAAACGTCACCGAACAACGTCGCCCGGCCACGGAAGCCAGCACGCTGTATGAAGAGACGGCAGAAAGCGTTGAGAAGCGCGAGAAAGTGGCGCAGGCGCGCAAGCTGAATGCCCTGACCATGCCGCATCCCGACAGGCGACCGGATAAGAAAGAGCGTCGCAACCTGATTAAATTTAAATATGGCGAGAATGAATGATTCTTGCTGAACGAGAGATGACTATGGCCCAACACGACCAATTACACCGCTATCTGTTTGAACAATTTGCCGTGCGCGGCGAGCTGGTGACGGTATCCGAAACCTGGAAACAGATCCTGGAAAACCACAACTACCCGCAGCCGGTCAAAACCGTGTTGGGTGAGTTGCTGGTTGCCACCAGCCTGCTGACTGCAACGCTGAAATTCGCAGGCGATATCACCGTGCAATTGCAGGGTGATGGCCCGATGACTCTGGCAGTGATTAACGGCAATAACCAGCAGCAGATGCGCGGCGTAGCGCGCGTGCAGGGCGAGATCCCGGAAGGTGCAGACCTGAAAACGCTGGTCGGTAACGGCTTCCTGGTGATCACCATCACCCCGGAAGAAGGCGAGCGTTATCAAGGCGTGGTGGGTCTGGAAGGCGACAACCTGGCGTCCTGCCTGGAGGATTACTTCCTGCGTTCTGAACAGCTGCCGACCCGCCTGTTTATCCGCACTGGCGAAGTGGACGGTCAGCTGGCCGCAGGCGGAATGCTGCTGCAGGTGCTGCCAGCGCAGAACGCCCAGGGCGATGACTTCGACCACCTGGCAACGCTGACCGAGACCATCAAAGCGGAAGAGCTGTTCACCTTACCGGCGAACGACGTGCTGTGGCGTCTGTATCACGAAGAAGAAGTGACGCTTTACGATCCGCAGGACGTGGAGTTCAAGTGCACCTGTTCCCGCGAGCGCTGCGCAGGCGCGCTGAAAACCCTGCCAGATGAAGAGATCGACAGCATCATGGCCGAAGAAGGCGAGATCGACATGCACTGCGACTACTGCAACTCCCATTACGTGTTCAACGCGATGGATATCGCCGAGATCCGCAATAACGCCTCTCCGGCCGATCCGCAGGTTCACTAAGCTGCACCGTTAACTGCCCTCATGCCAGGGCAGTTGACCTTTCCCCCCGCCCGCCTACTCTTTCATTTTATTAATGATTTTCCCGCAGCTGCTGAATCGTTATCAGTGTTGTAAGGGTTTCGTAATTTTCTTACATGTATGCGCTTACACTCACATTCCCACGGTTTAATTTACCAGCCATTAACCTTTTAAGAACATTTTCCCCAACCCAAAATTGAATCCTGCCATAATCTGTTCCGCGAGTGACAGGAGTCACAGAGTTTTCCGTTATACAAGGGTTTTTGTCCAGATACGCAAATCTATGAGCCCCGTCGCGGTTAACATTCGAAGAAAAACCCTACAATTTTAGGCAGTATATATTGGCTAAGGAGCAGTGATATGCGTGTTAATGGTTTAACCCCGCAAGATCTCAAGGCTTATGGTATCAACGACGCTCATGACATCGTCTATAACCCCGATTACGCTACGCTGTATCAGGAGGAGCTCAATCCAGCACTGGAAGGATACGAGCGCGGTATATTGACGAACACGGGCGCAATCGCTGTAGACACCGGTATCTTTACCGGCCGTTCGCCGAAGGATAAATACATCGTCCGTGACGACACCACCCGCGACACCCTGTGGTGGGCGGACAACGGCAAAGGGAAGAACGACAACAAAGCGATCTCCCCACAAACCTGGCAACATCTGAAAACCCTCGTCACCCAACAACTTTCCGGTAAGCGTCTGTTCATCATTGATGCTTTCTGCGGCGCCAACGCCGATACCCGCCTTTCCGTTCGCTTCATCACCGAAGTCGCCTGGCAGGCGCATTTTGTGAAGAACATGTTTATTCGCCCAACCGATGAAGAGCTGCAAAGCTTCGAGCCTGACTTTATCGTGATGAACGGCGCGAAGTGCACCAACCCTAACTGGAAAGAGCAGGGCCTGAACTCCGAAAACTTTGTCGCCTTTAACCTGACGGAACGTATCCAGCTGATCGGCGGAACCTGGTACGGCGGCGAAATGAAGAAAGGGATGTTCTCGGTCATGAACTACCTGCTGCCGCTACAGGGCATTGCCTCCATGCACTGCTCGGCGAACGTCGGCGAGAAAGAGGACGTGGCGGTGTTCTTCGGCCTGTCCGGCACTGGCAAAACCACCCTCTCCACCGACCCGAAACGCCGCCTGATTGGCGACGATGAGCACGGCTGGGACGACGACGGCGTGTTTAACTTCGAAGGCGGCTGCTACGCCAAGACTATTCGTCTGTCGGCGCAGGCCGAGCCGGATATCTATCAGGCGATTCGTCGCGATGCGCTGCTGGAAAACGTCACGGTGCGTGCAGACGGCAGCGTTGATTTTGACGATGCGTCAAAAACCGAAAATACTCGCGTCAGTTACCCGATCTATCACATCGATAATATCGTGAAGCCGGTATCGAAAGCAGGCCACGCCACTAAAGTGATTTTCCTCACTGCCGATGCGTTTGGCGTGTTGCCACCGGTCTCCCGACTGACCGCCAGCCAGACCCAGTATCACTTCCTGTCTGGTTTTACCGCCAAACTGGCCGGTACCGAGCGCGGCGTGACGGAGCCTACCCCGACCTTCTCCGCCTGCTTCGGCGCAGCCTTCCTGTCGCTGCATCCAACGCAGTACGCAGAAGTGCTGGTGAAACGCATGCAAGCCGCGGGCGCGCAGGCGTATCTGGTCAACACCGGCTGGAACGGCACCGGCAAACGTATCTCGATTAAAAATACGCGCGCCATTATTGATGCCATTCTGGATGGTTCGCTGGATGAGGCGGAAACCTTCACCCTGCCGATGTTCGACCTGGCGATCCCAACGACATTGCCTGGGGTGGATACGCATATCCTCGATCCACGCAATACCTACGGCTCCCCGGAACAGTGGCAGGAAAAAGCCGCGCAGCTTGCGAAGCTGTTTGTGGAAAACTTTGAGAAGTACACCGATACGCCAGCAGGTGCGGCGTTGGTGAGTGCAGGACCAAGGTAAAAGCAAAACGGCAACCAGGTTGCCGTTTTTGATTTTTGCGCCCTCTCCCGGTGGGAGAGGGTTGGGGTAAGGGAATCAGGCCGCACGTATTAGCCTGCTTGTTAACTCTCTTTCACCTGCTGTCCACGCGTAAACGGCACCGGGAGCCATGCGCGGATGCTCAATCCTCCCCGCTCGCTGGTGCCAATCTCCAACAGACCATTATGGTTATCCACAATACGCTGAACAATCGCCAGGCCTAAGCCTGTGCCGCTGGTGCTGCGCGCGCTGTCGCCACGAACAAACGGCTGGAACAGATGTTTACGCTGCTCCGGTTTGATCCCCGGACCGTCGTCTTCAACCTGGAACCAGGCACGATTCAGTTCCGAGCCGCTGCTAACCTTGATCCAACCATTGCCGTAGCGGGCGGCGTTCACCACCATATTCGCCACCGCACGCTTGATCGACAGCGGGTGCATCCGCACCTGGATATCGCCCGGCAGCAGGTCAGTTTCGATTTCGCGCTCGTAACCACTCTCGGCCGCCACCACTTCACCCAGCACGCCGTTCAGATCCGCCATCTCCATCGGCATCTCCTGACCGGTGCGCAGGTAGTCGATGAACTGCTCGATAATCGCATTGCACTCTTCGATGTCCTTGTTGATGGACTCCGCCAGATACCCGTCCTCTTCGCCCATCATCTCCGTCGCCAGGCGAATACGGGTCAGGGGCGTGCGCAGGTCGTGACTGACCCCGGCCATCAGCAGGGTGCGATCGTCGGCCAGTTGCTTCACCCCGGCGGCCATATGGTTAAAGGCGCGGGTCACGGAACGTACCTCCGATGCGCCATACTCGCGCAGCGGCGGCGGGATAATGCCTTTACCGACCTGGAGCGCCGCGTGCTCCAGGTCGACCAGCGGTCGGTTCTGGATGCGGATAAACAGCCATGCGCCGCCTATCGCCAACAGCATAATCGCGAGGGTGTAACGGAACAGCGGCGAGAAGTCGCCCTGATGAATTTCGGTCAGCGGCACGCGCACCCAGATATTGGGTGACAGCCAGGTTTTCAGCCAGACCACCGGGGAGCTTTTGTTGACCTCGACGCGCACTTCCGTCGGGCCGCCCAATTGCTGCGCCATCTGCTGGCTGAGGAATTCATAATGTTGCGCCCAGCGCAGTCCTGCGTCTTCCGCCGCTTCGTTGGAATAGAGCGATATGCCCAGCTCGCGATAAATCTCCCGGCGAAACGCCGGTGGCACCACCAGCTGCGTACCGTCCTCCAGCTGCAGTTTATCGGTCATCAGCATACGCACTTCGTAGGCCAGGACCTTATTAAACTGCTGGAGACTCGGCAGGATCGCAAAGTTCAGCACCACCAGGTACGTCGTCACCAGGCTGACAAACAGCAGGGTGACGATCAGTAACAGGGTGCGGGCAAACGAGCTACGCGGCGAGAAACGCATTCGCCTCATGCTTTAGAGCCGTCCGGGACAAACACGTAGCCCAGACCCCAAACGGTCTGGATATAGCGCGGATGCGCCGGATCTTCTTCCACCATGCGGCGCAGGCGGGAGATCTGTACGTCGATCGAACGCTCCATCGCGGAGTATTCGCGACCGCGGGCCAGGTTCATCAGCTTATCGCGGGAAAGCGGTTCACGCGGGTGGCTGACTAACGCTTTCAGCACCGCGAACTCACCGCTGGTCAGCGGCATAGGCTCATCTTCACGGAACATCTCACGGGTGCCGAGGTTCAGCTTGAACTTACCAAAGGCGATCACGGCCTCTTCCTGGGACGGCGCGCCAGGCAGTTCGTTGGCCTGACGGCGCAGCACAGCGCGAATACGTGCCAGCAGCTCACGCGGGTTGAACGGTTTTGGAATGTAGTCGTCGGCGCCAATTTCGAGGCCCACAATACGGTCAACTTCTTCCCCTTTCGCCGTCACCATAATGATCGGCATCGGGTTACTCTGGCTACGCAGACGACGGCAGATAGAGAGACCATCCTCGCCCGGCAGCATCAGGTCCAGCACCATCAGGTGGAAGGACTCACGGGTCAGCAGCCTGTCCATCTGTTCGGCGTTGGCCACGCTACGAACCTGGAAGCCCTGCTCGGTCAGATAACGTTCGAGCAGCGCACGCAGGCGCATGTCGTCATCCACCACCAGAATCTTATAATTCTCTTGCATTGTCAGTACTCCCAAAGGTTCGGATAATCTTGAACAGCGTATTGTAAAAAGGTGCGCGTCCACGACCAGCTAATTCTGGTTTAAATTCTAGTCGAAATTGTTACAAAGCATATTTAACAGGAGCTTATATGTACAATTCATCACATAACTCATTATTAATCCTGTCTGTTAAGCTAAGTGATACGTAATGTGCGCAAGGTATGCAACCTAAGTCGTAAGGCCTGAGAATGAAAACGCCGCTTATCACCCGCGAAGGGTACGAGAACCTCAAGAAAGAGATGGACACGCTGTGGCGGGAAGAGCGCCCCGAAGTGACAAAAAAAGTGACCTGGGCCGCCAGTCTGGGCGACCGCAGTGAAAATGCGGACTACCAGTACAACAAAAAGCGGCTGCGCGAAATTGACCGCCGGGTGCGCTATCTGACCAAGTGCCTTGAGAATCTGAAAATTGTCGATTACTCCCCGCAGCAGGAGGGCAAAGTCTTCTTCGGCGCGTGGGTGGAGATCGAAAATGACGACGGCGACCTGAAGCGCTTTCGCATTGTCGGCTACGATGAAATTTTTGGTCGTAAGGATTACATCTCGATCGACTCCCCGATGGCCCGGGCGCTGCTGAAAAAGGAAGTGGGCGATCTCGCTTTGGTGCATACCCCCTCGGGCGAAGCCACCTGGTATGTGAACGCCATCGAGTATGTGAAATAACCCGCCGGAACAATCCGAGAGCCTCGCGCGTCGACTGGCATTTTGCCGTGCCAGTCCGTATAACTATCCCCTGATTTTTCGACCCACAAGATGAAATAGCCATGATGAAAGATTCGCTCTGCCGCATTATTGCGGGTGAACTTCAGGCACGGGCGGAACAGGTAGAAGCTGCCGTTCGCCTGCTTGATGAAGGGAACACCGTGCCGTTTATTGCACGTTATCGTAAGGAAGTCACGGGCGGTCTGGATGACACGCAGCTGCGTAATCTGGAAACGCGCCTCGGTTATCTGCGTGAACTGGAAGACAGACGCCAGACGATCCTGAAATCCATCGGCGAACAGGGCAAACTGACGGATGCACTGGAAAAAGCCATCAACGGTACGCTGAGCAAAACCGAACTCGAAGATCTCTACCTGCCGTACAAGCAAAAACGCCGCACGCGCGGGCAAATCGCCATCGAAGCGGGCCTTGAGCCGCTGGCCGAGCGGCTGTGGAACACACCGTCTCACGACCCGGAAATTGAAGCGGCGAAGTTTATCGATGCCGATAAAGGCGTGGCCGACACCAAAGCCGCGCTGGATGGCGCACGCTACATTCTGATGGAGCGCTTCGCCGAAGACGCCGCCCTGCTTGCCAAAGTGCGTGATTATCTGTGGAAGAATGCGCACATTGTTGCCAGCGTCGTCAGCGGCAAAGAGGATGAAGGGGCGAAATTCCGCGACTACTTCGACCATCACGAACCGATCGCCACGACGCCGTCCCACCGCGCGCTGGCGATGTTCCGTGGCCGCAACGAAGGCGTGCTGCAGCTGTCCCTGAATGCCGATCCGCAGTTCGACGAGCCGCCGAAAGAGAGCCACGGCGAGCAGATCATTACTCAACATCTCGACCTGCGCCTGAACAATGCCCCGGCGGACAGCTGGCGCAAAGGCGTGGTGAGCTGGACCTGGCGCATCAAGGTGCTGATGCACCTCGAAACCGAGCTGATGGGCACCGTGCGCGAACGCGCCGAAGACGAAGCGATCAACGTCTTCGCCCGTAACCTGCACGACCTGCTGATGGCAGCCCCGGCAGGCCTGCGCGCGACCATGGGTCTCGATCCTGGCCTGCGTACCGGCGTTAAGGTCGCGGTAGTCGATGGTACTGGCAAACTGGTCGCCACCGATACGATTTATCCCCACACCGGGCAGGCGGCCAAAGCCGCAGTGGCGGTGGCAGCCCTGTGTGAGAAGCACAACGTTGAGCTGGTGGCGATCGGTAATGGTACCGCCTCCCGCGAGACCGAGCGTTTCTTCCTCGATCTGCAAAAACAGTTCCCGAAAGTGACCGCCCAGAAGGTGATCGTCAGCGAAGCGGGCGCGTCGGTTTATTCCGCGTCTGAGCTGGCCGCACTTGAGTTCCCGGACCTGGACGTCTCCCTGCGTGGTGCCGTGTCTATCGCCCGCCGTCTGCAGGATCCGCTGGCCGAGCTGGTGAAAATCGACCCGAAATCTATCGGTGTGGGCCAGTATCAGCACGACGTCAGCCAGTCTCAGCTGGCGCGCAAGCTGGATGCGGTGGTGGAAGACTGCGTAAACGCCGTGGGGGTGGATTTGAATACCGCTTCAGTGGCGCTGCTGACCCGCGTAGCCGGATTAACCCGCATGATGGCGCAAAACATTGTGGCCTGGCGTGATGAAAACGGTCAGTTCCAGAACCGCCAGCAGCTGCTGAAAGTAAGCCGTCTGGGGCCGAAAGCCTTCGAACAGTGCGCGGGCTTCCTGCGTATCAACCACGGCGACAACCCGCTGGATGCCTCTACCGTTCACCCGGAGGCCTATCCGGTGGTCGAGCGCATTCTGGCCGCTACCCAGCAGGCGCTGAAGGTGCTGATGGGCAACAGCAGCGAGCTCAAATCCTTGAAAGCGGTTGATTTCACCGACGACAAATTTGGTGTGCCGACGGTCTCCGACATCATCAAAGAGCTGGAGAAACCCGGGCGCGACCCGCGTCCTGAATTCAAAACCGCGCAGTTTGCCGAAGGCGTAGAGACGATGAATGACCTGCTGCCGGGCATGGTGCTGGAGGGGGCCGTCACCAACGTCACCAACTTTGGTGCGTTCGTTGATATCGGCGTGCATCAGGATGGTCTGGTGCATATCTCTTCTCTGGCCGATAAGTTCGTGCAGGATCCGCACACCGTGGTGAAAGCGGGCGATATTGTGAAGGTCAAAGTGCTGGAAGTGGATCTGCAGCGCAAGCGTATCGCCCTGACCATGCGTCTGGACGAGCAGCCTGGCGAGACCAACGCCCGTCGCGGCGGCGGTAACAGCAGCCCGCGCGAGCAGCAATCTCGTCCGGCGGCCAAACCTCGCGGACGCGAGACGCAATCCGCCGGTAACAGCGCCATGATGGATGCGCTGGCAGCGGCAATGGGTAAGAAGCGTTAATTCTGTCGTTCCCCCTTGCACGAGGGGGAACATTCTCTGCGTAACCTTTCCTCACGTATTATTTCTTTATTTAATCATTAGCAGTAAATACAAAACTGAATAACACCATTTCATTAACAAATGTGTCTTTTATGCCACATGACCAACTCGTGAAAATATTGCGCAAAGTCAATCAGCCGGCAAATTAATAGCGTTGTTAACCTTCCGCTACATATTACATATTGATGATACAAACCATTCTCATTACCATTGTGCCTGTTGATTATTTAACCTTCCGTTAAGTAGGCGCTATGCAATTCACTCCAGACAGTGCGTGGAAAATTACCGGCTTTACGCACGAAATTAGCCCGGCCTATCGCCAGAAGCTGCTCTCTTTAGGGATGCTGCCCGGCTCCTCTTTCCAGGTCGTGCGCGTCGCCCCGATGGGGGATCCGGTACATATTGAAACCCGCCGTGTGAATCTGGTTCTGCGTAAAAAAGATCTCGCATTAATAGAAGTTGAAGCCCTGTCCCAATAACACGCCAGCTCCTGCAGCGAGTCTATTACAATGAAAAAATTAACTATTGGTTTAATTGGCAATCCAAATTCCGGCAAGACCACCTTATTTAACCAGCTTACTGGCGCGCGTCAGCGAGTGGGAAACTGGGCAGGCGTTACGGTCGAGCGTAAAGAGGGCCAGTTCGCCACCACCGATCATCAGGTCACGCTGGTCGATCTGCCCGGCACTTACTCATTGACCACCATCTCTTCCCAGACCTCGCTCGATGAGCAGATCGCCTGCCACTACATTCTGAGCGGCGACGCCGACCTGCTGATCAATGTGGTGGATGCCTCCAATCTGGAGCGCAACCTCTATCTGACATTGCAATTGCTGGAGCTGGGCATACCCTGCGTGGTGGCGCTGAACATGCTCGATATCGCCGAAAAACAGCAGATCCGCATCGACATCGACGCCCTCTCCGCTCGCCTGGGCTGCCCGGTGGTGCCGCTGGTCTCCACCCGCGCGCGCGGCATCGACGCTCTCAAGCTCGCCATTGACCGCCACAGCCGCAATGCCGATGTGGAGCTGGTGCATTATGCCCAGCCGCTGCAGCGTGAAGCCGGACGGCTGGCGCAGGAGATGGCGCAGAATATGCCGCTCAGGCAGCGCCACTGGCTCGGCCTGCAGATGCTGGAAGGAGATATCTACAGCCGCGCCTACGCGGGTGATGCCGCGCAAAATCTTGAGGGTGCCCTGACGCGCCTGAATGCCGAAATGGACGATCCTGCCCTGCATATTGCCGATGCCCGCTATCAAAGCATTGCCGCGATCTGCGATGTGGTCAGTAATGCTCTCACCGCTGAACCGAGCCGCTTTACCCGGGCGCTGGACAGCGTGATCCTCAACCGTTTTCTCGGCCTGCCGGTGTTTCTGCTGGTGATGTATCTGATGTTCCTGCTGGCGATCAACATCGGCGGCGCGCTGCAGCCGCTGTTTGATGTCGGCTCGGTGGCCATCTTTATTCACGGGCTCCAGTGGTTGGGCTACACCCTGCATCTGCCGGAATGGCTGACCATTTTCCTGGCTCAGGGGCTGGGCGGAGGGATCAACACCGTGCTGCCGCTGGTGCCGCAGATCGGCATGATGTACCTGTTCCTCTCGTTCCTCGAAGACTCCGGTTACATGGCCCGCGCGGCCTTCGTGATGGATCGCCTGATGCAGGCGCTCGGTCTACCGGGCAAATCCTTTGTCCCGCTGATTGTCGGCTTCGGTTGTAACGTGCCATCGGTAATGGGGGCCCGCACGCTGGATGCCCCGCGTGAACGCCTGATGACTATCATGATGGCGCCGTTTATGTCCTGCGGCGCGCGTCTGGCCATCTTCGCCGTCTTTGCGGCGGCCTTCTTTGGCCAGCAGGGCGCGCTGGCGGTGTTCTCGCTGTATGTGCTCGGCATCGTGATGGCGATCCTCACCGGACTGATGCTCAAGCACACCATCATGCGCGGGGAAGCGACTCCGTTCGTCATGGAGCTGCCGGTTTACCACGTCCCGCACCTGAAAAGTCTGTTTATTCAGACCTGGCAACGCCTGAAGGGCTTTGTCCTGCGCGCCGGTAAAGTGATCGTCATTGTCAGTATTTTCCTCAGCGCGCTGAACAGCTTCTCACTGAGCGGTCAGGCAGTCGACAATATCAACGATTCGGCGCTGGCCTCGGTCAGCCGCGAGCTGACCCCGCTGCTGAAACCGATCGGCGTGCATGAAGACAACTGGCAGGCCGCCGTCGGGCTGTTTACCGGTGCGATGGCGAAAGAGGTGGTGGTGGGTACGCTGAACACCCTCTACACCGCAGAGAACATTCAGGAAGAAGCGTTCAACCCGGCAGAATTTAGCCTCGGCGATGAACTCCTGAGCGCTGTCGAAGAGACCGGGCAGAGCCTGAAAGATACCTTCAGCCTGAGCGTACTGGCGAATCCGATTGAAGCCAGCAAAGGCGACGGTGAGATGGCGACCGGGGCGATGGGGGTGATGAGCGAGAAGTTTGGCAGCGCATCGGCGGCCTACAGCTACCTGATCTTCGTCCTGTTGTACATTCCGTGCATCTCGGTGATGGGGGCGATTGCCCGTGAATCGAGCCGCGGCTGGATGGGCTTCTCGGTGCTGTGGGGGCTGAATATCGCCTATTCGCTGGCGACGCTGTATTACCAGACGGTCAATTTCAGCCAGCATCCGCGCTATAGCCTGGTGTGCATTATGGCGGTGGTGCTGTTTAACGTGGTGGTGATTGGCCTGCTTCGCCGGGCGCGCAGCCGGGTGGATGTCAATCTGCTCGCCAACGGCAAAAACGCAACCGCCTGTTGTAACCGTCCGGCCAGCGACTGTCATTAGGAGGCACTATGGCATCGTTAATTCAGGTTCGCGATTTACTGGCACTGCAGGGACGGATGGAAGCCGCCCAACTCAGCCAGGTGCTGCATACGCCGCGGGCGCTGGTCGATGCCATGCTTGAACGCCTGGAGGCGATGGGTAAAGCGCAGCGGATCCAACAGGATGCGGACGGCTGCTTGTCTGGCAGCTGTAAAAGCTGCCCCGAAGGGAAAGCCTGCCTGAAAGTGTGGTGGGCGCTTCGCTAAGACGAAGCGCCACCCGGCATTCAATGATGAATTACTTGAACACTTCTGCCGTTGCACGAATATCTTTTTCGTTCTGGGTGCCGCTGGTAATCACATAATACGTGCCGCCCATTTCATCTGCTTTCTGAGAAAGCTCTTTTTTGGCGTCCATAGGCGCAGTTTTGTCAGAGGTAGAAACATCCCCGACTTTCGTCAGATTCATCTTTTTAGCTTCATCGCGCTGCAGCTCTTTCGCCGCAAAAGCCCCAAAAGAGAGCGACCCAATAACCAGTGAAGCGACAATTCCTGTGACAAGTTTCATATCCATCTTCTCCATCGATTGGTAATTGTGTTTATCGCAGGCGTCACCGCCATCACGACATAAAGAGTATCGTAGCGGAGAGCGGCTTTTTCCATGATGAACAGAAAACAATCAGATAAAGCGTTGACGTAGCGCCGTTAACGCCGCGCAAAATGCCTCCGGATGCGAAATAAAGGGCGCGTGGGCAGCCTTGTCGATAACCTGCGACTCGCTCTGCGGCCACAGCGCATCGAGCAGTGGCACTATCTTGCGCGGCACCAGTCCGTCCAGCGCGCCGTACAGCCGCAGATGCGGCAGCGTCAGCGACGCCAGCGGCGCACGTAAATCGACCGTTTTCAGGATCTCCAGCCCACCATTCAGTACCTCGACATCTGGCATCGGCAGTGACAACACGGTCTGTTTCAGGGTGCGAGCATCCGCACGCGCGGACGCGGTGCCCATAGTCTGAAGCGCGAGAAAGCGCTCAACCGTGCGTTGAAAATCGTCGCTCAATTGCTGCTGGAAATTGCCCAGCACCTCGGGCTTGATGCCAGGCCACTCGCCTTGCGCGCTGAAACACGGAGATGATGCCACCGTCACCAACGCCTGCACCCGTTCCGGGTGGGTGAGCGCAATCTGGCTCGCCACCAGCCCCCCCAGGCTCCAGCCCAGCCAGATCGCCCGATCCGGCGCCTGCGCCAGCACCTGTTCAGCCATTTGCGCCAGCGGCATCGCGCCACCGTCGCGGCTGCGGCCAAACCCCGGCAGATCGACCAGGTGCAGGGTAAACTGCGAGGCGAGTTCCTCGCGAATGCAACTCCAGACTTCGGCATTCAGCCCCCATCCGTGCAGCAGCACAAGATGACAATTTCCTGTCCCGACGGTCTGCCACCAAAGCGTGTTCATCGATTACTGTTCTCTTTTTTCTACAGGGAGGGGGTCTATGCTAACAGTGCCCGGCTTGTGCTGGCTATGCCAGATGCCGCTCGCGCTCAGCCACTGGGGAGTCTGTTCGGTATGTGAAAGGGCGATAGTCGCGCCGGTAAGCGTCTGCCCGCAGTGCGGCTTGCCGGCGATCCATCCGCGCCAGCCCTGCGGACGCTGCCTGCGTAAATCGCCGCCGTGGCAGGCGCTGGTGGCCGTGGATGACTATAGGCCACCGGTGAGTCCGTTGGTGCATCAGCTGAAATTTTCTCGTCAGAGCCAGCTGGCCCTGCCGCTGGCGAGGCTCCTGCTGTTGGCCGTGCTGCGGGCCCGGCGCAGCCGCGCGCTGCCGGGTGTGGATCTGCTGATGTCGGTGCCGCTGTGGTCGCGGCGTCACTGGCGGCGCGGTTTTAACCAGAGCGACCTGCTCTGTCGCCCGCTAGCTCACTGGCTGAACTGCCCCTATGTTCCCACTGCTCTCAGGCGAACGCGCGCCACACCCACCCAACATCACCTCAGTGCCAGATTGCGAAAACGCAATCTGCAGCACGCTTTTGCGCTTGAATTACCGGTCGCCGGACGCCATATCGCTCTGGTGGATGATGTCGTCACTACAGGCAGTACCGTCGCGGAACTCTCCCGCCTGCTTTTGCGAAGCGGTGCGGCGTCGGTTCAGGTATGGTGTCTGTGTCGAACCTTGTAGCGCCCTCAGGTTGGGCGTATTATACCCAGGTATTTTAGTCAACTATTAGGCCAATGCTATGATCCGTATTTCCGATGCTGCACAAGCGCACTTTGCCAAACTGCTGGCAAATCAGGAAGAAGGGACCCAGATCCGCGTATTCGTGATAAATCCAGGTACCCCGAACGCAGAATGCGGCGTCTCTTATTGCCCACCGGATGCTGTGGAAGCAACTGACACCGCCCTGAAATTTGAGCTCCTCACGGCCTATGTCGATGAGCTGAGCGCGCCGTATCTTGAGGATGCGGATATCGATTTTGTTACCGACCAGTTGGGTTCGCAGTTAACCCTGAAAGCGCCGAATGCCAAAATGCGCAAAGTGACCGACGATGCCCCATTGATGGAGCGCGTTGAGTACCTGCTGCAGTCGCAGATTAACCCGCAGCTGGCTGGTCACGGTGGTCGCGTTTCGCTGATGGAGATCACCGAAGACGGTCTTGCCATTCTGCAGTTTGGCGGCGGCTGTAACGGCTGCTCCATGGTCGACGTGACCCTGAAAGAAGGGATCGAGAAGCAACTGCTGACCGAATTCCCGGAGCTGAAAGGCGTGCGCGATCTTACCGAGCACCAGCGCGGCGAGCACTCTTACTACTAAGTTCCCACCTGTATTGGCCCGGCGATGCTGCATCTGCCGGGCCGACATTCCCCTGCGTCACCCCCTCTCATAACATGACCTGCGTCTCATTATTCACATTTTGACCGCCAGGGTGATTCTCAAGCTGCCTATGTTACCCGTATCATTCTCGTGGGCACTCAACAACCTGACTTCAGCCGACTAAACTAAAAGATTCAGAAGGTCGTCAGCTATGGTGCCGTGAATACTCTGTTCCCAGTTGGGGCAACATAAATTTGTCGTTGAAACAATGACGTTACCCATAACAAATTTAAGGCCAGGTCAATCATGCCATTAGTCATCGTCGCTATCGGTGTCATCTTATTACTGCTCCTGATGATCCGTTTCAAAATGAACGGCTTCATCGCATTGGTTCTGGTGGCACTTGCCGTCGGCCTGATGCAAGGTATGCCGCTGGTAAAAGTTATCAGCTCCATCAAAGCCGGCGTGGGCGGTACCCTCGGTAGCCTCGCGCTGATTATGGGCTTCGGTGCCATGCTCGGCAAAATGCTCGCGGACTGTGGTGGCGCACAGCGCATCGCAACCACGCTGATTGCAAAATTCGGTAAACAGCATATCCAGTGGGCGGTGGTATTAACCGGCTTTACCGTGGGTTTTGCTCTGTTCTACGAAGTGGGCTTCGTGCTGATGCTGCCGCTGGTCTTCACCATTGCCGCCTCTGCCAGCATTCCGCTGCTGTATGTGGGTGTCCCGATGGCCGCTGCGCTGTCTGTAACCCACGGCTTCCTGCCACCGCACCCGGGTCCGACCGCTATCGCCACCATCTTCCACGCCGATATGGGTAAAACCCTGCTGTTCGGTACGATTCTGGCGATCCCGACCGTTATCCTGGCCGGTCCGGTATTTGCCCGTACCCTGAAAGGGATCGACAAACCGATCCCGGAAGGTCTGTACAGCGCCAAAACCTTCACCGAAGCCGAAATGCCAAGCTTTGCAGTCAGCGTCTGGACCTCTCTGGTACCGGTTGTACTGATGGCGCTGCGTGCGGTCGCTGAAATGGTCCTGCCGAAAGGCCACCCGTTCCTTGGCGTAGCAGAATTCCTGGGTGACCCGGTCATGGCAACGCTGATTGCGGTGCTGATTGCGCTCTTTACCTTCGGTCTGAACCGTGGTCGCTCGATGGACCAGATTAACGATACCCTGAGCTCTTCGATCAAAATCATCGCCATGATGCTGCTGATCATCGGTGGCGGCGGTGCGTTCAAGCAGGTTCTGGTGGATAGCGGCGTCGACAAATACATCGCCTCTATGATGCATGACACCAACATCTCCCCTATCCTGATGGCGTGGTCAATTGCTGCCGTTCTGCGTATCGCGCTGGGTTCAGCAACGGTTGCAGCCATTACCGCGGGCGGTATCGTTGCCCCACTGATTGCGACTACCGGCGTCAGCCCTGAGCTGATGGTTATTGCGGTGGGTTCCGGTAGCGTGATTTTCTCTCACGTCAACGATCCGGGCTTCTGGCTGTTCAAGGAGTACTTCAACCTGACCATCGGTGAGACCATCAAGTCCTGGTCGATGCTGGAAACCATTATCTCTGTCTGCGGCCTGATTGGGTGTCTGCTGCTGGGAATGGTTGTCTGATGTGACCTTGCCGTAAGGCAAAAAAGAACCCGCCATCTGGCGGGTTCTTTGTTTTTATCTCTTCTTCGCTGCGGCTTTTCGTCGCTTATCCAGATCTTTAATCAGCCGGTTCACTCCGTCATCGGCGAACATCGCCTCAAGGGAGGTGGACAACTTGCGGCGCCAGTTCTTGTACTGGTAGCTGGTACCGGGAATATTGACCGGCTCCGGCATATCCAGCCAGTCTTCCGGCTGCAGCCCTAACAGGGCGCTGTGGCTGTCGGCGATGTAACGCTGCATCGCGCGGTTGAGCGTTGGGGTCATCGACATCAGGGAGGCCTTATGCCCGGCGCGTTTCGGCAGACAGCCGTGGGCGTGCAGCGCATCCAGCAGCCCCTGCTTCGACAGCTCGCGATCCTGATACAGACCGCGCAACATCACCTCGTCAGGGTAGAGCCCCAGAGTTTTGCCGAGCGTCAGGTCGCCGCTGTCCCACCAGCCACGAAGCGTAGGAAGGTCATGCGTCGTCGCGACTGCCATTGATTGCTCAGGATACGCTTGCGGCGCGCGGAAGTTCTTCTCAAGGTCGTTTTCAAAGTAGAGCACCTTATACGAGTAAACGCCGCTGTCACGCAGCTTGCTGACGATTTCGACCGGGACGGTGCCGAGATCTTCGCCAATCACCATACAGTTATGCCGCTTACTTTCCAGCGCAAGGATTGAGAGGAGATCGTCAACCGGATAGTGAACATAGGCCCCGTGATCGGCAGTTTCGCCGTACGGGATCCACCACAGGCGCAGCACCGACATCACGTGGTCAATACGCAGCGCCCCGCAGTTTTGCATGTTAGCGCGCAACAGCTCGATAAACGGCTCGTAGGCGCGGGCCGTAATCACGTGCGGATCCATTGGCGGCAGGCCCCAGTTCTGGCCGAGCGGGCCCAGAATATCCGGTGGCGCACCAACCGAGGCTTTCAGGCAGTACAGCTCGCGATCGCACCACGTCTCTGCCCCCCCTTCTGCCACGCCAACCGCCAGGTCGCGATAGAGGCCAATTGGCATGTTATAACCCTGGCTGACCTGCCAGCAGGCGGCAAACTGGCTGTACGCCAGCCACTGCAGCCAAAGGTAAAAATCAACTTCATCGGCGTGCTGGTCGCAAAATGCTTTTACCGCTGGCGAGTTAACGGACTGATAGGCTTGTGGCCAAACCGGCCAGCCCCAGCGCATTTCATCCTCTTTCACCTGATATGCATGCAGTGCGTCGTACGCCGCCTGCCAGTACAGGCTTTCGCCCTCCTGGGTCACAAACTGGCGAAACGCAGTCATCTGCTCGTCGTCACGCTGGGCAAAACCTTTCCACGCCATGCGCAGGGCCGCCATCTTCAACGCGGTGACGGTGGCATAGTCCACCCACTCGGCGTCGCGCGCGCGCTTCAGCGTCTGCTGGGTGGTGCTCATCGTCCACCAGGCCTGCGCCTCTTTGCTGTTACGGAAATCGTCCAGCGCGTTCACGTCGATGTAAATCACGTTCAGCCAGCGGCGGGATGACGGGCTATACGGGCTGGCGCTCTCCGGGTTCGCCGGGTAGAGGGCATGGATCGGGTTGAGGCCGATAAACGCGCCGCCGCGATCGCCCACGCCCGCCAGCATCTTTTTCAGATCGCCGAAATCGCCGATACCCCAGTTCGCCTCAGAGCGCAGGGTGTAGAGCTGCACACAGGCGCCCCACAGCTTTTTGCCCTCTTTCAGCGCCTGCGGCTCGTAGCAGCGTTTTGGTGCCACAATCACCCGGCAGTGCCAGCGACTGTCGTCCTGGGTCAACGTCAGGGTGTGATAACCCTCCGGCAGTTTGGCAGGAAGGTTCAGATTTTTGCCGCCCGTGGCGTGGCCTTTATGCTGATGTCCCTCTTCGGTAGTCAGTAACCAACTAAATTCGCCGCTGCCTTCAATCATCAGCGGCATTTTTTTACCAGCGGTGTAGACCATCACGTTCGGTACGGCGGTCACCGCCGCTTTCGCGACGGGTTTGGCTTTATGCATGGCATCCAGCAAACGCCTCTTGGTTTCAGCACCAATCGACTGCGGTTTACCATGAGCATTGATGTAGCTGGGGCTGATCCCCGCCGCCAGCGCGGCATTATCGAGACGTTTACTTTCCATCGCGCTTCCTTAGCGTTTTGCCTGCCAGATACGAGCCTGATAGTCACGGATTGAGCGGTCAGAGCTGAACATACCGCAGCGCGCAGTGTTCAGAATGCACGCCCGGGTCCAGGCTTCCTGGTCACGATACAGAACGTCGATCTGCTTCTGGGCCTCGACATAAGAGGCAAAGTCCGCCATCAGCAGATACGGATCGCCACCCTCTTTGCCGATGCTGTGCAGCATCTGGTCAAACGCGTGCTTGTCGCCGTCGCTGTATTTTCCGCTTTCCAGCTCTTTCAGCACTGCATCGAGCACCTTGTCTTTCTTACGCCATTTCACCGGGTTATAGCCTTTGGCCTTCAGCGCTTTCACCTCTTCGACGGTATGGCCGAAGATAAAGATGTTCTCGTCGCCCACCTGCTCGGCGATCTCGACGTTGGCACCGTCCAGCGTACCGACCGTCAGCGCACCGTTGAGGGCCAGCTTCATGTTGCCGGTGCCGGAGGCCTCTTTACCGGCAGTGGAGATCTGCTCGGAGACGTCAGCCGCCGGGATCAGCAGCTCGGCTGCCGAGACGCAGTAATCCGGCAGGAACACCACTTTCAGCTTGTCGCCGACTTTCGGATCGTTGTTCACCGCCGCAGCCACTTTGTTGATCGCGAGGATGATGTTTTTTGCCAGGTAGTAGCCCGGTGCCGCTTTCGCACCGAACAGGAACACGCGCGGTACGCGGTCAGCCTGCGGGTTCTCGCGGATCTCTTTGTACAGCGCCAGAATGTGCAGCAGGTTCAGGTGCTGACGTTTGTACTCGTGCAGACGTTTGATCTGGATATCAAAAATCGCGTTCGGGTTAATTTCAATCCCGGTGCGGGTTTTAACGAAGGCCGCCAGGCGCACCTTGTTGTCCAGTTTGATGGTGCGGTAAGTCTCGCGGAAGGCCGCATCATCAGCCTGTTTTTCCAGATTGATCAGCTGGTCGAGATCGTTAGCCCACTCGTGCTCAAGGGTGTTATCCAGCAGCGCGGCCAGGGCCGGGTTGCACTGTTTGATCCAGCGGCGCGGCGTGATGCCGTTGGTGACATTGTGGAACTTGTTCGGCCACAGCTGGTGATATTCCGGGAACAGATCTTTCACCACCAGGTCGGAGTGCAGCGCAGCGACGCCGTTAACCGCAAAGCCGCTCACCACGCACATGTTGGCCATGCGGACCTGCTTATCATAGACCACCGCCAGCTTCGCCCAGACGGCTTCGTTGCCCGGCCAGGTTTTCTTCACCAGCGTTTTAAAGCGGGTATTAATTTCGTTGATCAGCTGCATATGGCGCGGCAGCAGGGTTTTAATCAGCTTCTCGTCCCAGCACTCCAGCGCTTCTGGCATCAGAGTGTGGTTGGTGTAAGCGAAGGTCTTGCTGGTGATGGCCCAGGCGTCGTCCCAGCTCATCTGATGCTCGTCGATCAATACGCGCAGCAGTTCAGGAATGGCGATCGTCGGGTGGGTGTCATTGAGCTGGATCACTTCGTAATCTGCCAGCTCGTTCAGCTTGCGGCCCGCCAGGTGATGGCGACGCAGAATATCGGCCACCGAACAGGCGCACTGGAAGTACTGCTGCATCAGACGCAGCTTTTTGCCCGCCAGATGGTTGTCGTTCGGGTAGAGAACTTTGGTCAGTTTTTCCGCGTCGATGCCCTGCTGCTCAGCACGCAGGAAATCGCCGTCGTTAAATTTGGTCAGGTCAAACGGATGCGCGTGTGTCGCCTGCCACAGGCGCAGCGGCTGCGCCACGCCGTTACGGTAACCCAGTACCGGCAGATCCCACGCCTGGCCGGTGATCGTAAAGCCAGGTTCCCATTGCCCCGCTTTCGTCACTTTGCCGCCAATCCCGACCTGCACGTCCAGCGCCTCATTGTGGCGGAACCACGGGTAGCTGACGCGATGCCAGTCATCCGGGGCTTCCATCTGATGGCCGTCGGCAAAGGACTGACGGAACAGGCCGTACTGATAGTTCAGGCCGTAGCCGGTCGCCGATTGCCCCACCGTCGCCATCGAATCAAGGAAGCAGGCTGCCAGACGCCCCAGGCCACCGTTGCCCAGCGCCGGATCGGTCTCTTCTTCCAGCAGGTCGGTCAGGTGGATATTGTGGGTGCTCAGCACATCGCTGACCTCCTGATACCAGCCGAGATTCAGCAGGTTGTTGCCGGTCAGGCGGCCAATCAGGAACTCCATCGAGATGTAGTTGACGTGGCGCTGGCCTTTCGCTGGCTTCACTGCGGGTTGGGCGCTCAGCAGCTCTGCGAGCGCACCGCTGACGGCCTGCCACCACTGGCGGGAGGTCATCTCCTCAGCGGCATGTAATCCAAATCGTTGCCACTGACGCGTCAGGGCAGCCTGAAATTGAGCTTTGTTGAAGGTAGGCTGTGACATAAGGGATCGGCATCCTGTAGAAAGAAATTAACACGTTGGTGCTAGTGTGCCTGGCTCCTCGGGGCACTTCCTCCTCCTGCGGGGGATTAGGCGGGGAGGAGTAGCGGGGATGAGCAGTAAACTGTGATCGTGGCCACTTTATGCCGTCAGGTTGCGCGAGAAACGGCGATTAAACAAGCGCCAGAAGGGACAAAAAAGCTGTGTCATTTCATAAGAAATATATAAACAAGGTAATAATTACTTACCTGAAATAATATTTCTCATAATAAGCTCTATCTCAGTGCGTTATTTTACATCGTTAACCCAGCAGAGATTTTATTAACTTTTAACAGCCTTTACGCTTCTCCGAACCTTTTTGTGCAATACGTGCTTTTACCCCCTCTTTCCAGTATCCATGCGCTTTAGAAGCCCATCCGAAAAGTTCCCTCAGTCTGCGATATATTTTTGTGACAGAGTGCAAATTAAGGGACAGAAAACCCGGACATAACTTGCAATAAAAAGGTTTCTGACCGACCTTATAGAGATTAATTACGAAGCGCAAAAAAAATCAAATCTCGATTTCCACACAGTGAAGTGAAAAATATGTTGATTCCGTCCAAATTAAGTCGCCCGGTTCGTCTTGACCATACTGTGGTTCGCGAACGCCTGCTGGCGAAACTTTCCGGCGCGAACAATTTTCGACTGGCGCTGGTAACGAGCCCTGCAGGCTACGGCAAAACGACGCTCATCTCTCAATGGGCATCCGGCAAAAGCGATCTCGGCTGGTACTCTCTCGATGAGGGCGATAATCAGCAGGAGCGTTTTGCCAGCTATTTGATCGCCGCCATTCAGCAGGCCACCAACGGGCACTGCGTCACCAGCGAAGTGATGGTGCAAAAGCGCCAGTACGCCAGCCTCTCTTCCCTGTTTTCCCAACTTTTTATCGAGCTGGCCGAATGGCATCGCCCGCTCTATCTGGTGATTGATGATTATCATCTGATCACCAATCCGGTGATCCACGAGTCGATGCGCTTTTTCCTGCGCCATCAGCCGGAAAACCTGACCTTAGTGATCCTGTCGCGCAACCTGCCGCAACTGGGCATTGCTAACCTGCGCGTGCGCGATCAGCTGCTGGAAGTGGGCAGCCAACAGCTCTCCTTTACCCATCAGGAAGCGAAGCAGTTCTTTGATTGCCGCCTCACCTCGCCGATTGAAGTCGCCGAAAGCAGCCGTCTGTGTGATGACGTCGCTGGCTGGGCCACCGCCCTGCAGCTGATTGCGCTTTCAGCCCGACACAACAACAGTCCGGCGCAGCAGTCCGCGCGCCGCCTGGCCGGGATCAATGCCAGCCACCTTTCCGATTATCTGGTCGATGAAGTCCTCGACAGCGTCGATCAGGCGACCCGTCAGTTCCTGCTGAAAAGCTCGCTGCTGCGCTCGATGAACGACGCGCTGATTGTGCGCGTAACCGGGGAAGATAACGGCCAGATGCGGCTGGAGGAGATCGAACGTCAGGGATTATTCCTGCAGCGTATGGACGACTCCGGAGAATGGTTCAATTACCACCCGCTGTTTGGCAGCTTCCTGCGCCAGCGCTGTCAATGGGAACTGGCCTCCGAACTGCCTGACATTCACCGCGCCGCAGCAGAAAGCTGGATGGCGCAGGGCTTTCCAAGCGAGGCCATTCACCACGCGCTGGCGGCGGGCGATGCCCATATGCTGCGCGATATTTTGCTCAACCACGCCTGGAGCCTGTTTAACCACAGCGAGCTGGCGCTGCTTGAAGAGTCGCTGCGCGCCCTGCCGTGGGAAAGCCTGCTGGAGAACCCGCGTCTGGTGCTACTGCAGGCCTGGCTGATGCAGAGCCAGCACCGCTACAGCGAAGTGAATACCCTGCTGGCCCGCGCCGAGCAGGAGATGAAAAGCGAGATGGATGCGGCGCTGCACGGCGAATTCAATGCCCTGCGGGCGCAGGTCGCCATCAACGACGGTAACCCGGACGAGGCCGAGCGCCTGGCGATGGGTGCGCTGGAAGAGCTGCCGCTGGCGCACTTCTACAGCCGCATCGTGGCAACCTCCGTGCATGGCGAGGTCCTGCACTGTAAAGGCGATCTCACCCGCTCCCTGTCGCTGATGCAGCAGACAGAACAGATGGCACGCCGCCATGACGTCTGGCATTACGCCCTGTGGAGCATGATCCAACAAAGCGAAATTCTGTTTGCCCAGGGCTTCCTGCAGGCCGCCTGGGAAACTCAGGAAAAAGCCTTCAACCTGATCCGCGATCAGCATCTGGAACAGCTCCCGATGCACGAGTTCCTGCTGCGCATCCGTGCCCAGCTGCTGTGGGCCTGGGCCCGACTGGACGAAGCCGAAAGCACTGCCCGTCATGGGGTCGACGTGCTCTCCGCCTTCCAGCCTCAGCAGCAGTTGCAGTGTCTGGGCCTGCTGGTTCAGTGCTCGCTGGCACGCGGCGATCTGGATAACGCCCGTAACCACCTCAACCGTCTGGAGAACCTGCTCGGCAACGGTCAGTATCACAGCGACTGGGTATCGAACGCCGATAAAGTACGGGTGATTTACTGGCAGATGACCGGCGATAAAAAATCGGCGGCCAACTGGTTGCGCCAGACGCCGAAGCCGGAGTTCGCCAACAACCACTTCCTGCAAAGCCAGTGGCGCAACATTGCCCGGGCGCAGATCCTGTTAGGGGAGTTCGAACCGGCGGAAATCGTGCTGGAAGAGCTGAATGAAAATGCCCGCAGCCTGCGTCTGATGAGCGATCTCAACCGCAACCTGCTGCTGCAGAACCAGCTTTACTGGCAGGCGGGTCGCAAAAATGACGCCCAGCGCGTACTGCTGGAAGCGCTGCAGCTGGCGAACCGCACCGGGTTTATCAGTCACTTTGTGATTGAAGGCGAGACGATGGCGCAGCAGCTGCGCCAGCTCATTCAGCTGAATACCCTGCCGGAGCTGGATCAGCACCGCGCCCAGCGCATTCTGCGGGAGATTAATCAGCATCACCGCCACAAGTTCGCCCACTTCGACGAAACCTTTGTCGAGCGCCTGCTGACCCATCCGGAAGTGCCGGAACTGATCCGCACCAGCCCGCTGACTCAGCGTGAGTGGCAGGTTCTGGGGCTGATCTATTCCGGTTACAGCAACGACCAGATTGCCGGAGAGCTGGCGGTGGCCGCGACCACCATCAAAACCCATATCCGCAATCTGTATCAGAAGCTCGGCGTTGCTCACCGCCAGGATGCGGTGCAGCATGCCCAGCAGCTGTTGAAAATGATGGGGTATGGGGTCTAGCCCTCTCCCACCGGGAGAGGAGCCAATATCAGCACAGTTCTAACTGCAACTTATGCTCGCGAATCACCTGCAACACCCCTTCAGGCGGCATCACGTCGGTATAGACCGCATCCACCATGCTGATGCTGCCCATATTCACCATCGCGTTACGGCCAAACTTCGAGTGATCCACCACCAGCATCACGTGACGTGAGTTGTCGATGATTGCCCGCTTGGTACGCACTTCGTGATAGTCAAACTCCAGCAGCGAGCCGTCGGTATCGATACCGCTGATGCCGAGGATGCCGAAGTCGAGGCGGAACTGGGAGATAAAATCGAGGGTCGCTTCGCCAATAATCCCGCCGTCGCGACTGCGCAACTCCCCCCCGGCGAGGATGATGCGAAAGTCCTCTTTCTGCATCAGCGTGGTCGCGACGTTCAGATTGTTGGTCACCACGCGGAGATTTTCATGGTTCAGCAGGGCGTGGGCGACCGCTTCCGGGGTGGTGCCGATGTCGATAAACAGCGTCGCACCGTTGGGGATCTGGCTGGCGACTTTGCGGGCAATCCGCTCTTTCTCTGAAGTCTGGGTCGCCTTGCGGTCGTGCCAGGAGGTGTTCACCGAGCTGGACGGCAGCGCCGCCCCGCCGTGGTGGCGGAGAATGCGGTTCTGATCGGCCAGATCGTTCAGGTCACGGCGAATGGTCTGCGGGCTGACGGCAAACTGCTCCACCAGCTCCTCGGTGCTGACGTATCCCTGCTTCTTCACCAGCTCGATAATGGCGTCATGACGTTGTGTTTGTTTCATCAGAGTTCCCTGGCAGAATTATGTTCGTTTTCGCGCATGTAGCGTATCGGCAAGCGCCATCGCCAGCCCAACCGCCAGCCCGGCCACGTGTGCGCCATTGGCAATCGCCATGCCAAACAGATCAAACCAGCCGGCAATAATCCAGACTAATGCGAAGGCCATTAACCCGCGCTCAAGATAGATCCCGCTGTCCGGATCGCGCTCGCCGCGCAGCCAGACGTAACCCATCAGCGCATACACTACGCCGGAAAGCCCGCCAAACCACGGCCCGTTAAACTGATGCTGGATAAAGCCGCTGAGCAGGGCGCTGATCAGCGTAATCACCACCAGCTTGCCGCTGCCGAGCCGTTTCTCCACCGCGCCGCCGAGATACCACCACCACAGCAGGTTAAAGAGGATATGCAGCACGGAGAAGTGCATCAGCGCGTGGGTGAAGTAGCGCCAGAATTCGAATTTCAGGGACGGGTCAAACGGCCAAGCCAGCAGGATCATCACGGTCTGATCGCCCACCACATTCATGATGATGAACACCAGAATGCAGGCCGCGATTAAGACCAGGGTGAATGGCCCCGCGCGTTCGCGCAACGTCGCCAGGAAAGGAAAGCGCTGATAGCGCAGGCCGCTATCGGTCTGGCCCGACTGCCAGCTCGCCGCCAGATAGCGCGGGTCGGCGGGGTTTTCCAGAAAACGCGCCAGTTCAGCGTGCACCCGGTCGGCCTGGCTTTCATCCGCCAGCCAGACGTCAATCTGGGTATGTTGTTGAAGAGTGAGGATAATGCCCTGCGTCGCCATGTAGTCGACAAACGCCTGGGCCACGCGCGGGTTAGTAAAAGAGGTAATCATCAGCATCGGCGGCAGTCGCTTATTTCCACACAAAAGGGGACAGTATATACCCTAAACGTCGACGTGCTCGACTTCTGCCGGGAAATGGCGATGCCAGGCGTCGAAACCGCCGTCCACGCTGTAGACCGCATCGTAGCCCTGTTGCAGCAGATACTGCGCCGCACCCTTGCTGCTGTTACCGTGATAGCACATCACCATCACCGGGGTATCAAAATCGTTATCCTGCATAAAGGTGCTCAGTGAGGCATTCGTCAGGTGAAAGGCACCCGGCGTATGGCCAATGGCAAAACTTTGCGGATCGCGGATGTCCACCAGCACGGCCGTTCCCTGGTGCATTTTCTGGTGCGCTTCTTCAACGTTAATACATTCAAACTGTTCCATGGTGCTCTCTGCTGCTCTCTGTTGTTCGTTCAGTGGGGCATTTTACCGTCTAGTGTACGTCCTGGCGGCGGGTAAACGCCATTATGTTAGCTGTATCACTCAAAATTGTTTTTTTGATGTTACTAAAAGCGCATTCCTTTGCTAGTATGAGCGATATCGAACATTTTTGAGCTTTTACGAAAGTGCGTGAGGATACAATGGAAACCAAAGATCTGATTGTAATAGGTGGCGGTATCAACGGGGCAGGTATTGCGGCAGATGCCGCCGGACGCGGTTTATCCGTCCTGATGCTGGAAGCACAGGATCTCGCCTGTGCCACCTCCTCCGCGAGCTCCAAGCTTATCCACGGCGGCCTGCGCTACCTGGAACACTACGAATTCCGTCTGGTCAGCGAGGCGCTGGCCGAGCGCGAAGTGCTGCTGAAAATGGCCCCGCATATTGCCACACCGATGCGCTTTCGCCTGCCGCACCGCCCGCATCTGCGTCCGGCGTGGATGATCCGCATCGGTCTGTTTATGTACGATCATCTGGGTAAACGCACCAGCCTGCCCGCCTCCGCCGGTGTGCGTTTTGGCGCAGATTCGGTCCTGAAGCCAGAAATCGTGCGCGGATTCGAATATTCTGACTGCTGGGTGGACGACGCCCGACTGGTGCTCGCCAACGCGCAAATGGTTGAACGCAAAGGCGGAGAAGTGAAAACCCGCACCCGCGCCCTCTCCGCTCGCCGAGAAAAGGGCCTGTGGATCGTCGAAGCCGAAGATATCGATACCGGCGAGCGCTTCAGCTGGCAGGCACGCGGTCTGGTGAATGCCACCGGCCCGTGGGTGAAGCAGTTCTTTGACGACGGGATGAAACTGCCGTCGCCGTATGGCATCCGCCTGATCAAAGGCAGCCATATTGTGGTCCCGCGCGTGCACACCCAGAAGCAGGCCTACATTCTGCAGAACGAAGACAAGCGCATCGTGTTTGTGATCCCGTGGATGGATGAGTTCTCCATCGTCGGCACCACCGACGTAGAGTACAAAGGCGATCCGAAAAACGTCGGTATCGACGAAAGCGAAATCAACTACCTGCTGCAGGTCTATAACGCGCACTTTAAAAAGTCGCTGGCGCGCGACGACGTGGTCTGGACCTACTCCGGGGTGCGTCCATTGTGCGATGATGAATCCGATTCACCGCAGGCGATCACCCGCGACTACACGCTGGATATCCACGATGAGCAAGGCAAAGCGCCGCTGCTTTCGGTGTTTGGCGGCAAGCTCACCACCTATCGTAAGCTGGCGGAACACGCGCTGGAGAAACTGTCCCCGTACTATCAAGGTATTGGCTCTGCCTGGACCAAAGGCGCGGTACTGCCTGGTGGTGATATCGACGGCAACCGCGATGACTACGCGGCAAAACTGCGCCGTCGCCATCCGTTTATCAGCGAATCCCTGGCCCGCCACTACGCCCGCACTTATGGCAGCAACAGTGAACTGCTGCTGAACGCGGTGACAAGCCTCAGCGATTTGGGCGAACATTTTGGCCATGAGTTTTATGAAGCCGAGCTGCGCTATCTGGTTGAGCACGAGTGGGTACGCCGCGCGGACGATGCGCTGTGGCGTCGCACCAAAGAGGGCATGTGGCTGAATGCGGAGCAGCAGTCCCGCGTGGCGCAGTGGCTGGAGCAGAACGCGCAAAAGCGAGAGTTATCGTTAGCGTCCTGAAGGATGCAAATACGTAGGCCGGGTAAGGCGAAGCCGCCACCCGGCGAAAATGGCTCGGTGCGGCCTGATGCCCTCACCCCGCCCCTCTCCCACAGGGAGAGGGAGTAAACATTAAAAAAGGCAACTTTCGTTGCCTTTTTGCGTTTATAACCGTACCGGATCAATATGCCAGATAGTCTCGGCATACTCTTTGATGGTGCGGTCAGACGAGAAGTAGCCCATGTTGGCGATGTTGTGCATCGCTTTGGTGGTCCACTCTTCCGGCTGACGATACAGCTCGTCGACCTTGTCCTGGCAATCCACATAGCTGCGGAAGTCCGCCAGCACCTGATAGTGATCGCCAAAGTTAATCAGCGAATCCACCAGATCGCGGTAGCGGCCAGGCTCCTCCGGATTAAACAAGCCGGTGGCGATCTGGGTCAGCACCTGACGCAGCTCTTCATCCTGCTCGTAGAATTCCCGCGGCTTGTAGCCCTGCTTACGCAGCGCTTCCACCTCTTCCGCCGTATTGCCAAAGATGAAGATGTTCTCTTCACCCACGTGCTCCAGCATTTCGACGTTGGCACCGTCCAGCGTGCCGATGGTCAGCGCGCCGTTCAGGGCAAACTTCATGTTACTGGTGCCTGAGGCTTCGGTACCTGCCAGCGAGATCTGCTCAGACAGATCCGCCGCCGGAATGATCATCTGCGCCAGGCTTACGCTGTAGTTCGGGATAAAGACAATTTTCAGCTTGTCGCCAATCAGCGGATCGTTGTTGACAACCTTCGCCACGTCGTTGATCAGGTGAATGATATGCTTCGCCATGTAGTAGGCCGAGGCGGCCTTACCGGCAAAGATGTTCACGCGCGGTACCCAATCAGCCGTTGGGTCGTCCTTGATGCGGTTGTAGCGGACGATGACGTGCAGCACGTTCATCAGTTGACGTTTGTACTCGTGGATTCGTTTGATCTGCACGTCGAACAGTGCTTTCGGATTGGCGACCACGTTTAAGTGCAGCGCCATCCACACCGACAGCCGCTTTTTGTTCAGCAGCTTGGCGTCACGCACCGCTTTATTCACTGTCGGGAAATCCGCGTGCTGTTCCAGCTCGCTCAGCTGGCTTAAATCGGTACGCCAGGTGCGGCCGATGTTCTCATCCAGCACCTCGGAGAGCGGCTTGTTCGCCAGCGCCAGCCAGCGACGCGGCGTGACCCCGTTGGTCACGTTGCAGAAGCGCATCGGGAAGATTTTGGCAAAATCGGCAAACAGCGACTGCACCATCAGGTTGGAGTGCAGCTCGGAGACGCCGTTGACCTTGTGGCTGATCACCACCGCCAGCCACGCCATGCGCACCCGACGGCCGTTAGACTCGTCGATAATCGACGTGCGGCTCAGCAGACCGGTGTCGTGCGGATACTGCTCCTGAACGGTTTTCAGGAAGTAATCATTGATCTCAAAGATGATCTGCAGATGGCGCGGCAGAATTTTGCCGAGCATGTCCACCGGCCAGGTTTCCAGCGCTTCGCTCATCAACGTGTGGTTGGTGTAGGAGAACACCTGGCACGTCACATCAAAGGCTTCATCCCAGCTGAACTTATGCTCGTCGATCAGCAGGCGCATCAGTTCCGGGATCGACAGCACCGGGTGGGTGTCGTTCAGGTGGATGGCGGTTTTCTCCGCCAGGTTCTTGTAGGTTTTGTGCAGCTGGAAGTGGCGGCTGAGAATATCCTGGATGGTCGAGGAGACCAGGAAGTATTCCTGACGCAGACGCAGCTCACGCCCGGAATAGGTCGAGTCATCCGGGTACAGCACGCGGGAGACGTTCTCGGAGTGGTTTTTATCTTCCACTGCCGCGAAGTAATCACCCTGGTTAAATTTACCAAGGTTAATCTCGCTACTGGCCTGGGCATTCCACAGGCGCAGCGTGTTGGTGGCATCGGTGTCGTAGCCCGGAATAATCTGGTCATAGGCCACAGCCAGGATCTCTTCGGTTTCGACCCAGCGGGTTTTCTTGCCTTCCTGCTGCACACGTCCGCCGAAACGCACTTTATAGCGCGTATTGTGGCGCTTGAACTCCCACGGATTGCCATATTCCAGCCAGTAGTCCGGAGACTCTTTCTGTCGACCGTCGACAATGTTCTGTTTGAACATGCCGTAATCGTAGCGGATGCCGTAGCCGCGTCCCGGCAGGGCGAGGGTTGCCAGCGAGTCGAGGAAGCAGGCCGCCAGACGCCCGAGGCCGCCGTTGCCTAAGCCCGGGTCGTTCTCTTCATCAATCAGCTCTTCTAAATCTAACCCCATCTCTTCCAGCGCGTTTTTTACATCGTCATAGATCCCCAGCGACAACAGCGCATTGGAAAGGGTGCGGCCAATCAAAAACTCCATCGACAGATAGTAAACCTGTCGGGTCTCCTGTGAGAGCTGGGCGCGGTTCGAGCGCAGCCAGCGTTCTACCAGCCGATCGCGCACGGCAAACAGCGTGGCGTTCAGCCACTCGTGCTTGTTGGCGATCACCGGATCTTTGCCGATGGTGAACATCAGCTTATAAGCAATTGAGTGCTTTAACGCCTCAATGCTCAATGTGGGAGACGCGTAAGAAAAAGGTGCATTCATATCAATGATTCCAACATTGTTACATCAAGCGTTGATAAAGATCGCGGTAGGACTGGGCCGCCACTTGCCAGCTAAAATCCATGGCCATCGCCTGCCGCTGAACAAAACGCCATAAAGACGGCCGCGACCACAACACGAACGCACGCCGGATCGCGCGCAGCAGCGACCACGCATTACTGTCTTCAAACACAAAACCACTGGCGATACCGTCTGCCAGGTTTTCCAGCGAGGTGTCGGATACGGTATCCGCCAGCCCGCCGGTACGGCGCACCAGCGGCAGTGTGCCGTACTTCAGACCGTACAGCTGGGTTAAGCCGCACGGCTCAAAACGACTCGGCACCAGGATAACGTCGGCCCCCGCCATGATGCGGTGTGAGAACGCCTCGTGATAGCCAATCTGTACCCCTACCTGCCCCGGATGTTCGGCCGCTGCCGCCAGGAAGCCTTCCTGCAGAACCGGATCGCCCGCACCCAGCAGCGCCAGCTGTCCACCCTGCTCCAGCAGACCCGGCAGCGCTTCAAGCACCAGGTCGAGGCCTTTCTGGCTGGTCAGACGGCTTACCACCGCAAACAGCGGCACCTTCTCGTTGACCTTGAGCCCCATGGCGATTTGCAGCTGACGTTTGTTCTCGGCCTTATCTTCCACCGAGTCGCGGCTATAGCGCGCGGTCAGCAGCAGATCGGATTCCGGGCTCCAGATTTTTTCATCCACGCCGTTCAGAATGCCCGACAGGCGGCCTTCGCGATGACGCTGCGTCAGCAGGCCCTCCATCCCGTAGCCAAACTCCGGCTCGGTGATCTCCCGCGCGTAGGTCGGGCTCACCGCCGTAATATGATCGGCATAGTAAAGCCCGGCCTTCAGGAACGAGATCTGCCCGTTAAACTCCAGCCCGTGCATGTTAAAGAATGACGATGGCAACTCGATGTCATTCATGTGTTTGGCTAAATACAGGCCCTGGTAGGCCAGGTTATGCACCGTAAACACCGATTTTGCCGGATGACCACGCGCCGCCAGATACGCCGGGGCCAGCCCGGCATGCCAGTCGTGGGCGTGCACCACGTCCGGACGCCAGAACGGATCCAGCCCGGTGGCCATTTCCGCCCCCACCCAGCCGAGCAGTGCAAAACGCAGCACGTTGTCGGGATAGGCGAATAAGTTAGTGTCGTGGTACGGGCTCCCTGGACGGTCATACAGATGCGGCGCGTCAATCAGGTAGATGCCCACGCCGTTGTAATGACCAAACAGTAATGTGATGCGCCCGGCAAAGGTATCGCGACGGCTGACAATCTGTGCATCAGGAATGCCGCGACGAATGTCTGGAAAAGCGGGCAACAGCACGCGGGTATCGACACCACCGGCGATTTGCGCCGCCGGTAACGCCCCAATCACATCCGCCAGCCCGCCCGTTTTCAGCAACGGGAACATCTCAGAACATACGTGTAAAACCTGCATCATCGCTCCTGTTTGATCTGCAGTTTGCGCAGCATTTCACGCGTAACCAGTACGATGCCCTCTTCGGAGCGATAGAAGCGACGCGCATCCTCTTCGGCGTTCTCGCCAATCACCATGCCCTCAGGAATGATACAGGCCCGGTCGATCACGCAACGACGCAAACGGCATGAGCGTCCAACCCATACGTCTGGCAACAATACTGTCGAATCAATGTTGCAGAAAGAATTCACCCGCACGCGCGGGAACAGCACCGACTGCACCACCACCGAGCCCGAAATGATACAACCGCCGGAGACCAGCGAGTTCAGCGTCATGCCGTGGCTACCGGTGCGGTCCTGCACAAACTTCGCCGGCGGCAGCGACTCCATGTGCGTGCGGATCGGCCAGTTGTGGTCGTACATGTCCAGTTCCGGCGTTACTGAGGCGAGATCCAGGTTGGCCTTCCAGTACGCTTCCAGTGTCCCGACATCGCGCCAGTAAGGTTCTGCATTCGGATCGGACTGCACGCAGGACAATGGGAATGGATGTGCATAAGCCATGCCAGCCTTGGTGATTTTCGGGATGATATCTTTACCGAAGTCGTGACTGGAATTCTCTTCCTTGTCGTCCTCTTCCAGCAACTGATAAAGGTATTCAGCATCAAAGATATAGATGCCCATGCTGGCAAGAGAGCGGGTCGGGTCGCCCGGCATGGCTGGCGGGTTTGCCGGTTTTTCGACAAACTCGATCACCTTGTCGTTTTCATCCACCGCCATCACGCCAAACGCCGTCGCTTCGGCAATGGGCACCGGCATGCAGGCAACGGTGCAGCGTGCACCTTTTTCGACGTGGTCGATCAGCATCCGCGAGTAGTCTTGCTTGTAGATATGGTCCCCAGCGAGGATCACCACGTATTCAGCGTCATAGCGACGAATAATGTCGAGGTTCTGCGTCACCGCATCCGCCGTGCCGCGATACCAGTTTTCACCGTGCATGCGTTGCTGAGCGGGCAGAAGGTCGACAAACTCATTCATCTCTTCGCTGAAGAAGGACCAGCCGCGCTGGATGTGCTGCACCAGGGTATGGGACTGGTACTGGGTGATCACGCCGATGCGGCGGATGCCAGAGTTAAGACAGTTAGAAAGGGCAAAATCGATGATACGGAATTTACCACCGAAGTGGACGGCGGGTTTGGCGCGCTTAATCGTTAAATCTTTTAATCGGGTACCGCGGCCGCCAGCAAGAATCAGGGCAACAGATTTTAATGGAAGCTGACGCGCTAACATTAGTGGGTCGTTCTTTTCTAACCTAACCATGATCAACTCCTTTTATTATCATCTCTGGAATACGCACACACCGTTTGCAGGTCCATGCCAGACTGTCATCACGACCGGATTATCTTCTCCGGCAAATGGGGGGATCGCCCGCCACTCTCCTTCAGGTAAAACAATGTCGGCAACCTCATGGGTAGCGTTAAACGTAATGAGCCAGCTATCCGAAAGCAGGATTTGCAGGCAGGGAACGTCGTTGTGCCACTCATGTGTCGCTAACGGCTGCGCGGCTTTATTCAGCCAGCGCACGTTGCCATCACCCTCTTCCCACCACTGATTCCGTGTGAGCGCAGGGATCTGCTGACGCAGATGGATTAGCGCAGCGGTAAACTCGGCTAATCCACTGTTTGCCTGCTGCCAGTCAAGCCAGGTTAAGGGGTTATCCTGACAGTAGGCGTTATTGTTGCCGTGCTGGCTGTGACCATGTTCATCCCCTGCCAGCAGCATCGGCGTTCCCTGCGATAAAAGCAGCGTGGTAAGCAAGGCGTGCACGCTGGCACGGCGTCGCTCAATGACATCCAGCTTGCCACTTAATCCTTCAATACCATGGTTGTAACTGTGGTTACTGAAGGTGCCGTCACGATTTTCTTCACCATTGGCTTCGTTATGTTTCTGATTGAAGCAAACGCAGTCGCGCAAGGTGAAGCCGTCGTGCGCCGTCAGCAGGTTGATCGACGCAGAGGGCAGCCGTCCATTGTGTCTGAACAGATCGCTGGATGCCGCAAAGCGGCCGGCGAAATCCGCCAGCGACAGATCGTGCGCCAGCCAGAAGCGGCGCGCGCTATCACGGTAGTGATCGTTCCACTCCGCAAACAGCGGCGGGAAATTCCCGACCTGATAACCACCGGGGCCCACATCCCACGGCTCAGCAATCAGCTTGACGCGTGACAGCAGCGGGCAGTTTTTAATGGCCTCAAACAGCGGCGACTGCGGATTGAAGTCCGGCGTACGGCCAATAACCGACGCCAGGTCGAAACGAAAACCGTCGACATGGAAGGTTTCAACCCAGTATTTAAGGCATTCATACGCGTAATGCATCACCGCCGGATGGCTGAGATTGAGCGTGTTACCGCAGCCGGTCCAGTTGTGGTAATCGCCATCCTCTCTTAACCAATAATAGCTACGGTTATCGATTCCGCGCAGGGAGAAGGTCGGTCCCTCCAGATCGAGCTCGGCACTGTGGTTCAGCACCACGTCGAGGATCACCTCAATACCCGCTTCGTGCAGGGCTTTAACCGCATCGCGAAACTCATCCCGGGCACGCGCCGGATGGGCGGCATAGCGCGGATCGAGGGCAAACATCGCCATCGGGTTGTAGCCCCAGTAGTTGCTGAGACCCAGGCGCTGCAGGCGCGGCTCGCTGGAAAAATGGGCCACCGGCAGCAGCTCCAGGGCGGTAATGCCCAGCTGCCTGAAATAGGCAATCATCAGTGGATGAGAGAGCGCTTTGTAGGTGCCGCGGATCGCTTCCGGGAGGCCCGGATGCAGATACGTCAGCCCCTTCACATGCGCTTCATAGATCACCGTCTTGCCCCAGGGGGTATTGGGCGGTGCGTCGTCTTCCCAGTCATAGTGGTCACACACCACCACGCTTTTGGCCGCCGCCAATGCGCTGTCGCGGTGATCCGGCGCGTCTTTACCACCATGCAGGACCACGTCGTCGTTCAGCATCCCCTCAACGCTATGCGCGCAGGGATCGAGCAGTAGCTTCGCTGGGTTAAAACGGTGCCCGTTGCCCGGTTCCCAGGGGCCGTGAACCCGAAAGCCGTAGTGCGTGCCGGGGCGGGCGCTCTCCAGGTAGCCGTGCCAGATATCCCCGCTGCGACCCGGAAGATCGTACCGATGCTCATTGCCGTTGCCGTCAAACACGCAGAGTTCAACCCGCTCCGCATGGGCGGAAAAGAGGGTGAAATTCACCCCCTTGCCGTCATAGCTGGCGCCGAGCGGAGCAGGTTGACCGGCCGTGAGTTGGGTCATTCCCCCTCCCGGACCAGCCAGATGGTGGACAGCGGCGGCAGGGTAATACTCAGTGAGTTTGCACGTCCGTGGCTCTCCTGCTCATCGCTCTGGACCAGACCGCCGTTGCCCGCATTGCTGCCGTGATAGTGCATCGAGTCGGTATTCAGCGCCTCGCGCCATTTACCCGGCTGATTGATGCCGAAGCGGTAGTGATGGCGAGTCACCGGGGTGAAGTTGCTGGCGACGATGATTTCGTTGCCCGCTTTGTCGCGGCGGACAAAGATCAGCACCGAGCGCTCGTTGTCATCCACCACCAGCCACTCGAAGCCGTAGTCGTCAAAATCGAGTTCATGCAGCGCTTTGTGGTGACGATAGGTGCGGTTGAGGTCGCGGACCAGGCGCTGGACGCCATGGTGCCAGTTGTCACCGCCGTCCAGCAGATGCCAGTCAAGGCTGGCGTCGTGGTTCCACTCGCGCCCCTGCGCAAACTCGTTGCCCATGAACAGCAACTTTTTGCCTGGGAAGGCGAACATCCAGCCGTAGTAGGCGCGCAGGTTGGCAAATCGTTGCCACGCGTCGCCCGGCATGCGGTCGAGAATCGATTTTTTGCCGTGAACCACTTCATCGTGAGAGAGCGGCAGGACAAAGTTTTCGGTGCTGTTGTAGAGCATGCCGAAGGTCAGCTTGTTGTGGTGATATTGGCGGTGGACCGGATCCAGCTTCATGTAATCCAGCGTGTCGTGCATCCACCCGAGGTTCCACTTAAACCAGAAGCCGAGGCCGCCCATCGACGGCGGGCGGGAAACGCCCGGAAAATCGGTCGACTCTTCTGCCATCGTCACTGCGCCCGGCACCTGCTCGCCAAGAATACGGTTGGTGCTGCGTAAAAACTCAATCGCTTCGAGATTTTCACGCCCGCCGAATTCGTTGGGGATCCACTCCCCCTCTTTACGGCTGTAGTCGCGGTAAATCATTGACGCCACCGCATCCACGCGCAGGGCATCAATGCCGAAGCGCTCGATCCAGTACAGGGCGTTGCCCACCAGATAGTTGGTCACTTCCCGGCGACCGTAGTTGTAGATCAGGGTATTCCAGTCCTGATGGAAGCCTTCGCGCGGATCGCTGTGCTCATACAGGTTGGTGCCGTCGAATTCCGACAAGCCAAAATCATCGGACGGGAAGTGGCCCGGCACCCAGTCGAGGATCACGTTCAGCCCGGCGGCATGCGCGGCGTTGATAAAGTAGCGGAAGTCGTCGCGGGTGCCGAAGCGGCGGGTCGGGGCGTACATGCCGGTTGGCTGATAGCCCCAGCTGCCGTCAAAAGGGTGTTCGTTAATCGGCAGCAGCTCAAGATGGGTAAAGCCCATCCACTTGGCGTACGGCACCAGCTGGTCGGCAAGCTCCCGGTAGCTGAGCCAGAAATTGTTCTCGGTATGGCGACGCCAGGAGCCGAGATGGACTTCATAAATCGAAATCGGCATGTCGAACTGGTTGGCGCGGATGCGCTCCTCGCTCTGGGCGACTTTCTCGGGCAGGCCGCAGATCAGGGAGGCGGTTTCCGGGCGCATTTGCGCTTCGAAAGCATACGGGTCGGCTTTGATACGCAGCTTGCCGTTTGCATCAATCATTTCGTATTTATAAAGTTGACCGTTTTGCGCACCGGGGATGAACAGCTCCCAGATGCCGGTTTCACGGCGCAGGCGCATTGGATGGCGGCGGCCGTCCCAGTAGTTGAACTGCCCCACCACCGAGACGCGTCGGGCGTTCGGTGCCCAGACGGTAAAGCGGGTGCCGGTGATGCCGTCCATGGTGTCGGCATGGGCACCCAGCGTTTCATACGGGCGCAGGTGCGTGCCTTCGGACAGCAGCCATGCATCCATCTCCTGCAGCAGCGGACCAAAGCTGTAGGGATCGTCGATCAGATTTTGTTGCCCATGCCAGAGAACGGCGAGCTGATAGCGGAAAATGTTTTTGCGGCGGGCCATCACGCCAGCAAAGAAACCGCGTGAGTCGATACATTCAAGCTTACCCACCTTGCGGCCGGTTTTTGGTTCAATCACCCAGACTTCCGTCGCGTCAGGTAACAATGCGCGCACTTCCAGCCCTGCCTCTGTGCGGTGCATACCAAGTACAGAAAACGGATCGGCAAAATGACCCGCGATAAGCGCATTAATCACGTCTCTATCAATACGAACGGACATGGTGTTCATCCTGTTATCTTATTCGCCGCCCCCCTTCGCGCGCAGGGTACAGCTTTAATGTGACCTGTACGGAACAGCACTTATGTGCATCCTCTCTGTTCCATCCAACTTCCAGACGAGATGCACGACATCTCGCATAAAGCATAGCCAACGCTGTGTATGACTCCTGATAAATAACCAACCAAATGCGTTTTAGTCCTTTATTACGCAAAAAAAGGGGTGACACATCACCCCTTAGTATTAATACGTTATTACGCCAGCTGGCGCAGCATCCTGCGTAGCGGCTCGGCGGCACCCCACAAAAGCTGGTCGCCGACGGTAAAGGCGGACAAGTATTCCGGCCCCATGTTCAGCTTGCGCAGGCGCCCTACCGGAGTGGTCAGCGTGCCGGTAACGGCCGCTGGGGTCAGTTCACGCACGGTAATGTCGCGATCGTTCGGGACGACTTTTGCCCACTGATTGTGCGAAGCGAGCAATTCCTCCACTGTTTGTATGGATACATCTTTTTTCATTTTAATGGTGAATGCCTGGCTGTGGCAGCGCAGCGCACCCACGCGCACGCACAGACCATCAACCGGGATCGGCGAGGCGGTGCGCAGAATTTTGTTGGTCTCTGCCTGGCCTTTCCACTCTTCGCGGCTCTGGCCGTTGTCCAGCTGCTTATCGATCCACGGGATCAGGCTACCGGCCAGCGGTACGCCAAAGTTATCCACCGGCAAGTCGCCGCTGCGGCTAAGCGCCGTCACTTTGCGTTCGATATCCAGAATGGCCGATGCCGGGTTTGCCAGCTCAGTGGCAACATGCTGGTGCAGATGACCCATCTGGCTCAGCAGCTCACGCATATGGCGCGCGCCGCCGCCGGAGGCTGCCTGGTAAGTGGCTACGGAGACCCACTCCACCAGATCCTGAGCAAACAGGCCGCCGAGCGACATCAGCATCAGGCTGACCGTGCAGTTGCCGCCGACGAAGGTTTTCACGCCGTTGTTCAGGCCGTCGGTGATGACATCCTGGTTAACCGGGTCAAGAATAATGATGGCGTCGTCTTTCATGCGCAGCGAAGAGGCTGCATCAATCCAGTATCCCTGCCAGCCGCTTTCACGAAGCTTTGGATAAATTTCGTTGGTATAATCGCCGCCCTGGCAGGTAACGATAATATCCAGCGCCTTCAGCGCTTCCAGATCAAATGCGTCCTGAAGCGTACCGGTGGACGCAGTGCCAAATGCAGGCGCAGCCTGCCCAAGCTGGGAAGTGGAGAAGAAGACCGGACGGATGGCGTCAAAATCGCGCTCCTCAACCATGCGTTGCATGAGTACAGAGCCGACCATACCGCGCCAGCCGATAAAACCAACGTTTTTCATAGCGTGTTTTCCTGCAGAGATGTGTGCTGAATATGCGAGCCAGAATCCTACTGGCACTGCTCTCACCTTACAAAATGCAGCCAAAGTCGCAAGTGAAATAAATCAATGATTACGCCGCTATAAGTAATACCACTTATTACCACAATGAATACAGGGAGTTTGAGGGACAGATAACATGACTGAAATTATTTCTGCAGCGGTGCTGCTTATCCTGATTATGGACCCGCTCGGGAACCTGCCGATCTTTATGTCGGTGCTGAAACACACTGAGCCGAAGCGGCGTCGGGCGATCATGATCCGCGAGCTGTTAATCGCGCTGCTGGTGATGTTTATCTTCCTGTTCGCGGGAGAAAAGATCCTCGGCTTCCTGAATTTACGCGCTGAAACAGTCTCAATCTCGGGCGGTATTATTTTGTTTTTGATCGCCATTAAGATGATCTTCCCCAGCGCCGAAGGGAGCAGCAGCGGCCTGCCTGCCGGTGAAGAGCCGTTTATCGTGCCGCTGGCGATCCCGCTGGTCGCCGGCCCGACCATTCTGGCAACCCTGATGCTGCTGTCGCATCAGTATCCGAACCAGATGAGTCATCTGGTGATCGCCCTGCTGCTGGCCTGGGGCGGCACCTTCGTGATTTTGCTGCAATCGTCGCTGTTTTTACGCCTGCTCGGCGAGAAAGGGGTGAATGCGCTGGAACGGCTGATGGGATTGATTCTGGTGATGATGGCCACGCAGATGTTCCTGGATGGGATCAGGGCGTGGATGAAGGGGTAAACGCACTGCGCCCGACTCGGGCGCAACGTCGATTATTCAGGGAATCTGGTAAAGGCCAGCATCGGAAAGCTGCCGTAGCCGATTGTCTTTTATTGCCCTGCTCAACCACAGATCCAGCTGTGCGGGGACTAAACACAGAATCTCAGCCAGAACCTCTTTCGAAACAGGCTGTACGGCAAGATACTGGATCTCTTCCAGGAACAATTGATAAAAGTCCACACGAGCCGGTGCCTGATAAACAGAGGGGGCTTCCTGTAAGGAAAACAGGTCAGACTGAAGCTGTGCATCCATATTACGAAATCTTTTCAGCTGGTGAGGATCAACGGATTCGGCCAGCAAGCCCGCGCCTTTTTGAACCAGCATCTCATTCGCTGAATTTTCATCCTGGTTGGGTTTTACCCATACAGGCACCCATTGATGCTTAACGGCTTCCAGCGCGCCCGTAATCGTTCCTCCTTTTTTCCCGGCATGGATAACGACAGCGCTTTCGGCAAGACAGTAGACATATTTATTGCGCGCCATCGCATTGGCTACGCTAAAACCGGCCTCCGGGTAAAAAGGGGAGATCAGCACAAGGTTGCCTGATGCCAGCCCATTGCGCCATTTTACGGATGTCGTTGCCTTTAACAGACTGTCAGTTAACACTCCTGTCGCCGTTCCACCTGCATTAAGTGAAGAGAGCATTGCACATTCATCAATGCCTCGGGCCCCACCGGAAACGACATTGACGCCATGATCCGCCAGTTTTTTCGCCAGCTGTGCAGTAAAGTGTAAATCGTCTTCTACCGCGTTGCGGGACCCTACAATCGCCGTCCCCCCCGACTGCAAGAGCGCTTTATTGCCGCAGCCAAACAGAACAGCAGGTGAATCATTGCGCAGGATATCTTTTAAACGCTGAGGATATTCAGCATCAGCGCGGGTGATGACCCACAGCCCCGCTCGTTGCCACTTTTCCACCGCCAGCGCCAGACTGTGCCCACGCTCAAGCAGTGCTAAAAGGCGTTCTGTGGAAATACGGGGATCGCTCCAGCCACTCAGTAAAGCCTGAGGCTCAGGAACTAATAACCCCCCCGGAGAGAGCCGCTGATGCTTAAGCCACAGCGCGAATTTCCCCCATTCGGCATTCGTGAGCGGCTTGTGCTCATTCGTTTTAACACTGGAAAAATAGCTGGTAAGTAAAAGCGTGGCTTGTGCGCTTGCTGTCAAATTCATCCATTTTTTACCGAAGTTGAAGCCAGCGCGACAGGGTAAACCTCTTCGCTATCTAACTGGCGCATAAGAGCCGCAATGACAGTCAGCGTCCAACCGGAATCCACTACGTCATCCACGAGCAGTACCGGGCCTTTTGGCAGAAGACGTGACACCTTGAAGACACCATCGAGATTCTTACATTGATGAAAACGATTTTGCTGCATTTTCTGAGGTTGATTGTCCACGACCTTGTTGATGGCATCAACAAAAGGAAGCGCAAGTTTCTCAGCCAGTCTTCGGGCGAAATCGGGAACAAGATTCGGATGCTGTCGCGAAGGCACACAGCATACCCATGCCGGAGCAGGATTAGGTTGCCAGCGTTCACGAATCATCTCTGCACAGGCCTCAACCAGTTCATCCCTGAATTTCCCGGCTCGCTTATCCGCGGCAACCATCGCCCCCCATCCGGTATCTCCCCAGCGGGAAAGTATACGCCCCTCCTGACCCTGTACTTCACGGGGCAAATTGCCATGAAACGCATATTGAACAAATGCGTCCTTTGCCACCTGCTTGTTTAGTATCAATGGCAAATCAGCACGTTTCACAAACCGTGCCGCCGCATTAAGGAGTCTGTCGTCCAGGATATCATCACGTGAAGAGCGGTTAAGGCAGTTACTGCATTTCCCACAACGCTCATCATTCGGTTCATCAAGCGCACGCCGAAGAAAAGACATCCTGCAGTCCTTTGAGTGAATATAGTGCTCAACTTCTGCAAGCTCCTGCGTTCTCTGTTGAGTCAAATGCTCGATTCGCGCCCTGTCCAGCACGAACGGAATGGCCGTTCGGCGCCAGTGCCGGTCTTCAAAAATGACGGTTGAAGGGATTTCCGTTACCAGTAGTTTTAGTACTTTTTCAATTTGTCCGTGCCGGAGATTAGTTTGGGTTTCAATGTCTCTTATCGTCATGCCGTCCTGGCGTTCTAGACATTGCAGAACCTCAGTAATCTGCTCTTCGGAAGGAAAAGCACTTTCATGAAAGAATTGATGGATCGCCCGATCTTCTGTGCCACCTAACAAAAAGCCGACGGCATGTTCAATAGCACGCCCTGCACGCCCTACCTGCTGGTAGTATCCCACGATCGAACCTGGCATCTGATAATGGATGACAAAACCCAGGTCCGCTTTGTCATAGCCCATTCCCAACGCGGTGGTCGCCACCAGAACTTTAATTCGATTAGTGAGCAAGTCATGCTCAAGGCGTTCTCTGACCGCGTGAGTATCCGCACTACCGGATAACGTCACCCCGCTGTAGTAGGGACAGGCATTAATACCATTTTGCTTTAGCCAGGCGGCAACCAGTTCGGCATCACGGGTTGTGAGCGTATAGACAATGCCAGAGCCAACAAGCGCAGGAATAGTTTGCGCCATCCAGGCCAGTCGAGAGGGTTGATCGGCAAGCATAAACGCATCAAGCGCAAGGCTCTCTCTTGCCAGGGTACCCCGCAGGATGGTGATATCACCTAATTGCTGTCGAATATCTTCCACCACCCGATTATTCGCTGTCGCCGTCGTCCCCAGAACGGGAGTATTTGCAGGCAGCTGGCGCAAGATCCCCAGAATGCGGCGATAGTCAGGCCGAAAATCGTGGCCCCAGTCGGAAATGCAGTGCGCCTCATCGACCACCAGCAAACCCAGACTATCCGAAACAGGCTGCAAGACTGTGCGAACAAATTCTTCATTTGCCAGTCGCTCAGGTGAAATCAACAGGCAATCCAGCTGGTTCGCCAGCAGCCTTTTGGTAATCTTCTGCCAGTCATCCCGATTGGTAGAGTTGAGCGTTTCAGCCCGTATACCCAGACGTTCTGCTGCCGCGACCTGGTTACGCATGAGCGCGAGAAGCGGAGAGACGATAATCGTCGGCCCAAACCCCCGATCGCGGAAAATGCGGGTACCGATAAAATAGACGGCGCTTTTACCCCACCCCGTTCGTTGCACCACCAGCAATTTGCGCCGCTGATTAACCAACGCGTCGATTGCTTCCCATTGCCCCTCTCTAAAACAGGCGCTGTCGTTATTTAACATTTGGCGTAAAAGTGATTCTGCTCCGTGCTTATCCATGACACTTTCCTTTTATTATCAGTGCGGATATTTAGACGGATAGAGCAAGAGAGGTTTGTGACAGGAATCAGATAGTGAGGAGTCGATAAAGATCAGATGTCATAAGCTGCGAGTAAACTCGCAGCTTATGACCAACGCACTTAGCTCAACAGCGAAAACGCAATCATCCCGACAATCGCCCCGGTGGTGCCGAGGATGGTTTCCATCAGCGTCCAGGTCTTGAGGGTTTGCGCTTCACTGGCGCCGGTAAATTTACCAAACAACCAGAAGCCGGCGTCGTTAACGTGCGACACCACAATCGAACCGCCTGCGATACAGATAGACAGAGCCGCCATCTGCGCGCCGGAGTAGTTCAGCTGTTCAATCACCGGCATCACCAGCCCTACCGCCGTTAAACAGGCGACGGTGGCAGAACCCTGGATAATGCGCACCGCTGCCGCCAGCACGAAGCAGGTGACGGCAATCGGCAGGCCCATCCCGGTGAGCGCTTCGCCCAATGCCGGGCCGACGCCAGAATCCACCAGCACCTGCTTGAACACCCCGCCCGCACCGATCACCAACAGAATGATACCTGCAGGCTGCAGCGCATGACCGCAGATCTCCATCACCCGGTCTTTCGCCATGCCCTGACGCATCGCCAGGCCATAAATGGCGACCAGACAGGCGACCAGGATCGCGGTGAACGGATGGCCGATAAACTCAAACCACTGATACGCCTCAGAGCCCACCGGTACGAAGCGTGCAGCGATGGTTTTCAGGCCTACCAGCACCAGCGGCAGCAGGATCAGCGCCAGGCTAAAGCCGAACGACGGCATTTTGCTCTCGCCCAGATGCGGCTCGGTGATGTCGTCAGGAATGTGCAGCTCAACGTAACGGCTGATGAAATTGCCCCACAGCGGACCGGCGATCAGCATCCCCGGGATCGCCGCACACAGGCCAATCAGGATCATCCAGCCAAAGTCAGCGTGCATCTGGGAAGCCAGCAGCATTGGCGCAGGCCCCGGCAGCAGGAACGCCGCTGCGGCGGCAACGCCTGCAAACAGCGGGATCACCAGCTTCACCAGGTTAGTGCCGGTATGGCGTGCCATAGAGAAGGCCACGCTAATCAGCAACACCACCGCCACTTCAAAGAACAGCGGCAGCGCGCAGATAAGACCCGCCAGACCAATGGCATAGTGCGCCCGGCTGTGACCGAAAGATTTCAACATTTTGACGGCGATCTGATCGACCGCGCCGGTTTCATGCAGGATCTTGCCAAACATCGCGCCCAGCGCGACCACAATCGCCAGGAATCCCAGCGTACCGCCCATCCCTTTTTCCATGGTCGCCGCGATTTTCTCGAGCGGCATTCCGGAAAAGAGACCTGCACCAATAGATACCACCATCAAAGCGACGAAGGCGTGCATACGTGCCTTCATCACTAAAAACAGCAGTAACAGCACGGAGCCGACTGCTGTCAAAACAAGCGTTAAAGTACTCAAAACTTACTGCCTTTTATTAATGACCTCAATGGTGCTTGCCACCACACCGTCTAACGGCTGGTCGATATTCACCACCAGCACATCGCTTTCGTCCGCGCCCGGTTCCTGCAGCGTGTCGAACTGGGTAACCAGCATCTGGGTCTTGAAGAAGTGGCCTTTGCGCGCTTTCAGACGGCTTTCGATGACCTCGAAATCACCCTTGAGATAGACGAATGACAGGTTCGGATTGCCTTCACGCAGCTGGTCACGATAGGTTTTTTTCAGCGCAGAACAGACAATCAGCGACACTTTATTGGTGCGCTGCATAGCAAACGCCGCATCGTTCAGCGCCTGTAGCCAGGGTTTACGATCGTCGTCGTTCAGCGGTTCGCCGGAGGCCATTTTGTTGATGTTGCTGCGCGGATGGAGGAAGTCACCATCAAGAAACGCGGCATGGAGTTGATGCGCCACTTCGCTGGCCACGGCAGATTTACCGCTACCGGAAACGCCCATCAGGACGTAAACGTGGTGATCGAGATTCGTCGTGCTCAAAGGGAGTCCCTCAGTCAATTGTTACGGGTAACAGTTATCGGTAACATTGTCCTGCCGGGGCAAAAGAGAAGCAATATCCAAACGTGCGCGAAGTGAATAAGTGTGAGCTAGTTCAAATTTGTCAGACTAGATTGATCCACCTGGTGACAGCGTGAAACCTAAATCTAACATTTTAGGGCTCACCGTCTCGCCACGAATGCGCGCCAGCAGACGTTCAGCACCGATGCGTCCCATGCGTTCACGCGGCGTCAGGACGCTCGCCAGACGCGGTTCCATCACCTGGCCGATGTCATGACCGTGGAAACCGGCAATCGCCATATCACCCGGGATGGAAAGCCCCAGTCGCTGACATTCGAAAGCGGCGCCCACCGCGAGGTCATCGTTGGTACAGAAGATGCCGTCAAGCTGGGGGTACTCGCGACGGGCCTGACGCATCAGCTCAATGCCCGAGGTGTAGGAGGAGGATTGTTCGACCATCACGCTATACGGGGTTAAGTTGGCATCGAGCATCGCCTGCTCGTATCCCTTCTGTTTGATGATAGTACGTTCGTCCAGACGTGCGCCAAGATAGGCGACATGACGATGGCCGCGGGCAATGATTGCCGCTGTCATCTGGCGTGCTGCTTCGAAGTTGTCGAACCCGACGGCAATATCCAGGCACGGCGACTGACTGTCCATCAGCTCGACCACCGGAATGCCCGCCACTTCAATCATCTTCAACGTGCGCGCGGTGTGAGTACGTTCGGTAAGGATCAGGCCGTCAATGTTCCAGGAAAGCATCGACTCCAGACGTTCCTCTTCCAGTTCCGGCTTGTAACCGTAGTGGGCAAGCATGGTCTGATAGCCAAAGGCATCGGTCACACTTTCAATACCGCGCAGCACTTCGGCGAAAACCTGGTTGGTCAGAGAAGGAAGCAGAACGCCCACCGCACGGCTGGTCGCATTGGAGAGAATATCCGGGGCGCGGTTGGGGATATAACCCAGTTCATCGAGAGCTGCAGCGATCTTGCCACGCAATGCCACGGAAACCTGCTCCGGGTTACGTAAAAAACGGCTGACCGTCATTTTAGTCACACCGACGCGATCGGCTACATCCTGAAGTACGGGTCTTTTCTTTTTCATCGTCCAGAGGGAGATCGGTAGTAATAGATTTCCTCAGTTTATCACGGACAAAGCCCAACCCTCCCCTGCCAGAAGGGAAGGCTGGACATTTATTTGTAATTAAACTGGCGGCAGATCAAAAAGCAGAACTTCAGCCGCGCTGTCGGCATGAATGGAAATTGCCTGCTCGTCCCAGATCGCCAGACCATCGCTGGTGGTGGCTTTGGTGCCGTTAATGGTGACGTCACCTTTTACCACCTGAATCCACACTTTGCGGTTCGCGGCAATCTGATGCACAGACTGTTCGTCTTTCGCCAGCGCCCAGCGGTACAGCTCCATGTCCTGATGCACTTTCAGCGAGCCGTCACGCGCATCCGGCGACAGCACCAGCTGTTTGCCCTGCTCTGCGTCAAAACGACGCTGCTCGTAGCGCGGGGTGATGCCTTTTTCTTCTGGAATGATCCAGATTTGATACAGGTGCAGTTTTTCCGTTTTGCTCGGGTTGTATTCCGAGTGACGCACCCCGGTACCTGCCGTCATAATCTGGAACTCACCCGCCGGAACCTGCTCTTTGTTGCCCATGCTGTCCTGATGCTCAACCGCCCCTTCCAACACGTAAGTCAGGATTTCCATGTCTTTGTGCGGGTGAGTACCAAAGCCCTGGCCTGCGTCGATCACGTCATCGTTAATCACCCGCAGTGCCGAGAAGCCCATAAAATTCGGGTCATAATAATCGGCGAACGAGAAGCTGTGCCATGAGTCCAGCCAGCCATGATTTGCGTGACCGCGATCGTTTGCTTTGCGTAAGAAGATCATTGTTTTTACCCTCAGTTCGTTTCGATGGAGTAAGTGTGGACGCAATCGACCTGGGATCATAGAGGGTGAAAATTGACTCCTCTGTTCAAAAATTGTGAATAAGTTCAGAGGAGTCGGACAGGCTTATTTAGCAAGGGTTATCGTGGAAGGTGAGGCCTGTTCAAAGGCCCGTTCAAGGATTTCCAGGTTGGTCAGAACTTCAGTTTCCTTGACGTAATTTGGCGCACCGTTGGTCAGCGTCTCGAACAACGCATCGTAGACCTGGCCGTAGTCGCCAGTGTCCGGTTTGATCGCTTCTTTGACCGTAATGCCTTCGGCGTTGACATACTCCAGCAGGCCAACGGAATCATCCGCCGCAAACCCCGTGTCGCCCGGCATGATATTGGCTTTCAGGCTGGTCTCCTGCTGGTCGATGCCGTATTTGATAAACGAGCCCTGGGTGCCATGCACGATAAATTTCGGGTAGTCGGTCTTCACCAGATGGCTGGTTTTAACGATCGCCTTCAGGTCACCGAAGAACAACTGCGCTTCAAAGGTATCGTCCGGGTTGGCTTTATTACGCAGGCTACGGATGTCGTAGGCCACATGATCCGGGCGGCCAAACAGGGAGATAATCTGGTCCATGGTATGGACGCCCAGCCCATAGAAAGAACCATCCTGCGGCAGGCCAGGCTTGGTTTCAGCCGCCGGGCGGTAGTAATCAAAGTGGCTTTCGATTTCGACGATCTCGCCCAGCTTGCCGCTCTCAATGGCTTTTTTAGCGGTCAGGAAGCAGGTATCGAAGCGACGGTTCTGGTACGGCGTGACGGTTAGCCCTTTGCGCTTAGCCAGCTCGAACAGCGTTTTTGCTTCAGCGAGCGTTGGGGTGAAGGGCTTTTCCACCAGCACGTTTTTACCCGCCTCAAGGGCGCGTTTCGCATACTCAAAATGGCTGTCTGCATGAGTGCAGACGATCACCAGCTTGACCTGCGGGTCGTTCAGCACTTCATTGAGATCGCTGGTGAAATGAATATGGGAATACTGCGGGTGCTGCTCGTCCGGCTTCGGTTGGCGGCGGAAAATATGCGCCACATGCCAGCTCGCTTTGCGGTTCAGAATATACGGAAGGTGGTACCGGGTGGTGCTTTTACCAAATCCAATAAATGCGCAGTGCAGTGTCATGATGTTATTCCTGGCTAATGTCCCTGCTTTCACCATAGCGCAACCCGGCGGCGAAATATATTTCTATAACGAATCCTAAAATGGCGGCGTGAACCTTGATCCTGAGGGAAATTATCAGGATAAGGAGACGGCCAAAACACATGCTCGCGAAAGGAGTCGCGCTCATTTTCAATGGAAAGAAAATATCTCACCTTAAACAGTGCGCTCCTCTTATGGCTGCTTGCGCTCATCGCCTGGTGCCTCAACGTACCCCCTCTTGCGTGGCTGTTCGCTGCATTGAGCCTGGCGGCCTTCGCGATCCCCCTTCTCCTTTATCAGGTTAATATCATGTTTAAAAAGACGAAAATTATCGAAATGGACAAGCCAGCCGAGTTTATGCCACCGGCCCCGGCCAGCGAGAAAGAGCCCACCGTCATCGAGAAACACGGCACCACCGTCATTGCCAGCGACGTGTGCGTTGAAGGCAACATTGTTTCCGGCGGCCATGTCTACGTTCACGGCACGCTGAACGGAAATATCGATTCCAAAGAGAGCCTGATAAAAGTCATGCGTGGGGGTCTGGTTGAGGGGAACATCACTTGCCGGGAGCTGATTATCGATGGCAAGGTGATCGGCCAGTGCAGCAGCGATATGGTTGAAATCTGTGAGCATGGTCAGGTCACGGGTACTTTGGCCTACCGCACGCTGGCCGTTAAAAAAGGCGGCTCGTTTTCCGGTCAGGCGGAGGTTTTACCCGCCGTTGCAGAGAAGAACAACGTGGTAGGTCTGATGAAAGAAATCGCACCTGACACGCTGGTTGACGTACACATCCACCCGCTTTGAGCAAAAAAAAAGCCAGCGTTAAGCTGGCTAAAGTAATACTGGAAGCAATGTGAGCAATGTCGTGCTTTCAGGTTTCCGTCGCGGACTTCCTGAATGCAAGGCAATAATAATCATTCTCATTCGCACTTGTCCAGTACTTTTTGCAAAAAAAGGCGGTTGACTCAAATTTTAAAGTCAACGATGTTGAAAAGGATATTAACCCACAGAGGAACGAAGGAATGAGTGAGATAGTGATACGCCACGCTGAACCGAAAGATGCCGACGCTTTACGCCAGAACTATATGCATCCGGGGGTGTATCACGACACGCTACAACTACCTCATCCCTCGCTGGAAATGTGGCAGGAACGTCTGGTGGTCAAACCTGGACAGCGGCGGCTGGTCGCCTGCATCGACGATATCGTTGTTGGCGATCTGGCCCTCCAGGTCGAGTCGAATCCACGGCGCAGCCATGTGGCCACTTTTGGCATCAGCGTCGCGGCGCATGCTCAGGGGCGCGGAGTGGGCAGCGCATTAATGCGCGAAATGGTCAACCTGTGCGATAACTGGCTGCGCATTGAACGTATTGAGCTAACGGTATTTGCCGATAACCCGTCAGCGCTGGCGCTGTATCGAAAGTTTGGTTTTGAAACGGAAGGCACCGGCAAGAAATTCGCCCTGCGCAACGGCGAGTATGTGGATGCCTTGTATATGGCGCGGATGAAGTAGTTAATTTTTGCCCCTCACCCTAAAACCCTCTCCCCATAGGGGAGAGGGGAAAATTCAGTACCCCGCCGTCAAATCATCCACCGAACGCGGATCCGACGCACCGTACAGCGCGCCGTCCGGCCCGACCATAATGCTCTGCGTACTGCCCATCGCCTCTTTCACCGCCACTTTTTGCCCACGCTGCTCAAGCAGCTTCAGGGTATCGGGGCTAAAGCCTTTTTCCACCCGAAGCTCGTCCGGCAGCCACTGATGATGGAAGCGCGGCGCGTTGGTGGCTTCTGCCACGTTCATCCCAAAATCAACGCTGTTGACCACCATTTGCAGCACGGTGGTGATAATACGGCTCCCGCCAGGGCTACCGGTCACCAGCCAGGTTTTGCCATCTTTTACCACAATGGTCGGTGACATCGACGACAGCGGACGCTTCTTCGGCCCGACGGCGTTGGCATCCCCGCCCACCAGACCATAGACGTTCGGCACGCCCGGTTTGGCAGAGAAATCATCCATCTCGTTGTTAAGCAGAATGCCGCTGTTACCGGCGACAATCCCGGTGCCGAAGGTGGTGTTCAGGGTATAGGTCACCGCCACCGCATTACCGTCTTTATCCACCACCGAGAAGTGGGTGGTCTGGTTACTTTCATAGGGTGCCAGCTTGCCGGGGCGGATCTCGCTCGACGGTTTGGCTTTATTGATGTCGATCTGATCGGCAAGGGATTTGGCATAGGCTTTGTCGGTCAGCGCCTGCCAGGGGACTTTGACGAAATCCGGATCGCCCAGATACTCCGAGCGGTCGGCATAGGCATATTTTTCCGCCTCGGCCATCACCTGCATCGTATCCGCGCTGCCGAAGCCAAATTTGTGCATATCGAAGTTTTCGAGAATGTTGAGGATCTGCACGATATGGATCCCACCGGAAGACGGTGGCGGCATAGAGAACACCTGATACCCGCGATAGTCCCCGCTGATTGGCTTACGCTCCACGGCTTTGTATTCGGCGAGATCGGCTTTGGTGATCAGCCCGCTGTTCTTCTTCATCTCGTCGGCGATCTGGTCGGCAATCACCCCTTTATAGAAGGCATCCGGGCCGTTTTCGGCAATCATCTCCAGGCTTTTCGCAAGGTTGGCCTGCACCAGCTTGTCGCCCTTTTTCAGCGGCTCGCCGTCTTTCCAGAAGATCGCCTTACTGTTCTCGTGGTTGGGAAGCACTTCGCTGCCGTAGGTTTTCAGATCGTCGGCCAGCGCATCGTTGACCATAAAACCGTCACGCGCCAGCTTGATGGCAGGCTGCACCACTTTGTTCAGCGGCAGGGTGCCGTATTTATCCAGCGCCAGCGAGAATCCAGCCACGGTGCCCGGGGTGCCGGTTGCCAGATGGGAGGTGAGTGATTTTTTGCTGTCCGCATTACCCTGATCGTCGAGGAACATGTCGCGCGTCGCCTGATTCGGGGCCATCTCGCGGAAGTCGATCGCCGTGGTGACGCCATCTTTGGTGCGTAGCATCATAAATCCGCCGCCGCCGAGGTTACCCGCCTGCGGGTGCGTCACCGCCAGAGCATAGCCCACCGCTACTGCCGCATCCACGGCATTCCCGCCCTGCTTGAGGATATCCACCCCCACCTGGGTGGCGAGAGCATCCACCGAGGCAACCATCCCCTTCTCCGCCCGCACGGGATGGAACACATCTTCCTCCACCCCATACGAGACGGGCGCCGCCGCCGGGGGAGTGGCTGCCACGCTAAACGTACTGCCTGCCATCAGGGCAGCGATGGCGATCCAGCGTATAAACGTTGGTTTAATCATTGTTATTCTCCAGGTACAGGGACTCACGCTCCCGCTTAAGCCTGGTTCATAACTCTTAAAAAATCATTGTACTGGCGGATCCGAGGTAAACTTGAAGAAGGCCTCAGACGGAGGAAACAATCATGAAAAAACTGATTCTTGTTGCGGCGCTACTGCCGTTTACCCTGTTCGCGCAGCCGATTAACACCCTGAACAATCCCAACCAGCCGGGCTATCAAAACCCCAGCCAGCAGCGGATGCAGAACGAAATGCAAGTTCAGCAGCAGCAGCAAAGCCGGATGCTAAATCAGCAGATGCAGACGCAGACCCGTACGCAGCAGCAGCATCTGCAGACGCAGATCAATAACAATACCCAGCGCGTCCAACAGAGCCAGCCAGGGGTGCAGGTGTTGCCCAACACCAATGGCAGCATGCTGAGCGGGGGGACGTCTTCGGGCGGCGGGATGCAGCAGCAACATATGCTGCCGCAGCAGCAGCCTCAGCAAAACGGTGGCATGCAGAATAACCCTTAGGACTGAAAGTCCGGGCCAATCAGCGCAATGGCATCGGTACAGATGCAGTCCACACCCCAGCCCAGCAGTTCAGCTGCGCGCTGGGGTTGGTTGACGGTATAGACCAGGATGCGTAACCCGGTGGCCTTGATTTCGTGCACCCGTGCTTCATCCAGCAAGCGGTGATTGAGGTGGATAGACACGCAGCCCAGCCGCGCAGTCAGTGCGCGCCAGTCGTCACGCCACTCGTCCAGCAATAGCCCGCGCGGCAGCTCAGGGGCTGCCGCCTGCGCTGCTTCCAGCGCGTCGATCTCAAACGACGACAGCAGCGGGGCGGGCATACCTTCCCACAGCTCGCGCGCCGCCAGGGCAATCACTTTACCAGTCAGCGGCCCGCTGCCGGTCGTGGGTTTGATCTCAATATTCGCCATCATGCCATGCTGACGACAGCGATCGGCCACCTCGGCCAGCAGCGGCAGCGGCTCGCCTTTAAATTCCTTGCCAAACCAGCTCCCGGCGTCGACCTTCAGCAGATCGCGCCACGGCAGCGCCCCCGCCACGCCCCAGCCGTTGCTGGTGCGCTCGAGGTTATCGTCGTGCAGCAGGAAGATTTCGCCGTCCTGCGACAGCTTGGCGTCGAACTCAATCATTGTGTGGCCGTAGTGCGCGCCAACGTCAATCGCTGCCAGGGTGTTCTCCGGCGCCAGTTTACCGCCGCCCCGGTGGGCGACGATGTGGGGATAAGGCCAGTTACTCATACGCGTTGTCCTGTTTCACCATCGAATAAGTGCAGGTGATTTTCTGGCAGATGCAGCCACAGCGTGCTGCCTGCTTGCGGGCGCTCCTGATGCGACATGCGCACCACCAGCTTCTGCTCGCCCCAGCGTCCGTGCGCCAGGTTGTCGGCGCCCAGCATCTCCAGGGTGTCCATGACCAGCGGCACCCCACCTTCCGCCTGCGAGCTTAGCGCAATATGTTCCGGGCGGATACCGAGGGTCATTTTGCGCCCGGCGTAACCGCGATAGAACCAGTTCACCGGCAGCGCCATGCCGCTCTCCAGCTCAAAGTGGGTGCCCGAACTGCTGATGCGGCCCTCCAGCAGGTTCATCGCCGGGCTGCCGATAAAGCTCGCCACAAAACGGCTGGCGGGCTTTTCATACACTTCCACAGGAGTGCCAATCTGCTCGGCAATGCCTTTGTTCATGACCATCACGCGCTGGGCGAGAGTCATCGCCTCCACCTGATCGTGGGTAACGTACAGCGACGTGGTTTTCAGACGCCGATGCAGGTGCTGCAGCTCAAGGCGCATCTGCACGCGCAGTTTGGCGTCGAGGTTAGAGAGCGGTTCATCGAACAGGAATACCGCCGGATCGCGCACGATAGCGCGGCCCATCGCCACGCGCTGGCGCTGGCCGCCGGACAGCTCGCGCGGACGGCGCTTCAGCAACCCATCCAGCTCCAGAATGCGCGCCGCCTCTTTGACGCGCTCCTCGATATGGCCTTTGCCCATCCCGCGAATTTTCAGCCCCCAGGCCATGTTCTCTTCCACGCTCATGTGCGGATAAAGCGCATAGTTCTGGAACACCATCGCAATGCCTCTGTCTTTCGGCTCCATCTCGGTCACCCGCTGGCGGTCGATCCAGATATCGCCGCTGGTCACCCGCTCCAGCCCCGCCACCATCCGCAGCAGGGTGGATTTACCGCAGCCGGACGGGCCGACCATCACAATAAACTCCCCGTCCGCCACGTCGAGCGTTAACGGCTGAATAACCTGGGTTTTGCCATCCCAGCTTTTAGTGACTGCCTGTAATTTTAATCCTGCCATTTTATTTCTCGCTATCGACCAGGCCGCGAACAAAGGCGCGCTGCATGGCTAAAACTATGACGACGGGTGGGATAAGGGTGAGCAGCATCGCCGCCATCACCTGGTTCCAGAGGGTGGTGCCTTCGCCGGTGGAGATCATTCCTTTGATGCCCGCCACGGCGGTGCCGAGATTGACGTCCTGCACAATCAGCAGTGGCCACAGGTACTGGTTCCAGCCGTAGATAAAGGTGATCACGAACAGGGCCGCAAGGTTGGTGCGGGAGAGCGGCAGCACGATGTCGCGGAAAAAGCGCATCGGCGAAGCCCCGTCAATGCGCGCCGCTTCAATCAACTCGTCCGGCAGGGTCATAAAGAACTGGCGGAACAGGAAGGTGGCGGTCGCCGAGGCCATCAGCGGCAGGGTTAAGCCTGCATAGCTGTCGAGCATCCCGAGGTTGGCGATCACCTCTACCGTCGGGAAGATCCGCACTTCGACCGGCAGCATCAGGGTGATAAAGATCATCCAGAAGAACAGATTGCGCAGCGGAAAGCGGAACCAGACGATGGCGAAGGCCGAGAGCATCGACACCACGATTTTGCCCACCGTAATGCCAAACGCCATGATGAAGCTGTTGAGCATCATCAGCCAGAAGGGGGCGCTGTTGACCCCCACGCCCTGAGTCCAGATGGTTTTCATGTTTTCAAACAGATGGCCGCCGGGGATCAGCGTCATCGGCGTTTCAAACACGGCGCTGCGATCCAGCGTTGCGGCAACAAACGCCACGTATAGCGGGAACAGGATCACCAGAATGCCGAGGATCAGCATGGTGTGGCTGAAAATCGTCAGCCCGCGACGGTTCTCGATCATTGGTAACGCACCTTACTTTCGACGTAGCGGAACTGCACCACCGTCAGGACAATCACCAGCCCCATCAGCACCACCGACTGGGCGGCAGAAGCCGACAGATCCAGCCCGGCAAAGCCTTCGCGGTAGATCTTGTAGATAAGCGTGGTGGTTGCCTGCACCGGGCCGCCAGCGGTGGCGGCGTCGATGACCGGGAAGGTGTCGAAGAAGGCGTACACCAGGTTGACCACCAGCAGGAAAAAACTCACCGGGGCAATCAGCGGCAGCGCCAGCTTGAAGAAGCGGCGGACCGGGCCGGCACCGTCAATGGCAGCGGCTTCCACCAGCGAGCGCGGAATAGACTGCAGAGCGGCAAAGAAGAACAGAAAGTTGTAGCTGATCTGCTTCCACACCGAGGCGAACACCACCAGGAACATGGCCTGGCCGCTGTTCTGGGCGTGGTTCCAGTCGTAACCCAATTCCCCGAGGAAATGGGTTATCAGCCCGCGTCCTGGGTTAAAGAGGAAGATCCACAGCACGGCGGCCACGGCGGGGGCCACGGCGTAGGGCAGCAGCATCAGAGTCTGGTAAATACGGCTGCCGCGCACTACGTAATCCACCAGCGCGGCAAAAAACAGTGATACGCCCAGGCCGCTGATGGTGACCAGGGCGCTGAACTTCATGGTCGTCCAGAAGGAATCCAGGTAGTAGCTGTCGTGCCACAGGGCAGCAAAATTATCCAGGCCGACAAACTGACTCGACAGCCCAAACGGATCGACGCTTTGCACCGAATACCACAGCGCTTCGCCCGCAGGCCAGATAAAGAAGATAACGGTGATCGCCAGCTGTGGCGCGACCAGCAGGTACGGCAGCCAGCGGGAACGGAACACCGGACGGGATGAGGACATAGTTTAGCTCTGTAGTTGATTTTTCCCCTCAAAAGACCGCTCCGTGCAGTCCCCTCTCCCCTATGGGGAGAGGGTTAGGGTGAGGGGTCAGGTATGAAATTAAGACTTCGTTGACTGCTCAAAGCGGCGCAGCAGCTGATTACCACGCTCGACCGCGGAATCCAGCGCCTGCTGTGGCGCTTTCTTACCGGTCCAGACGCTTTCCAGCTCTTCATCAACGATGGTACGGATCTGCGGCATGTTGCCCAGACGCATCCCTTTGGTGTACGGCATCGGCGGCTTGTTCAGCATCTGACGAGTGGCGATATCCGCCCCTGGGTTTTTGTCATAGAAGCCCTGCTCGCGGGTCAGGTCATACGCGGCTTTGGTGATCGGCAGGTAGCCGGTCTTCTGATGCCACTCGGCGGCGTTTTCCGGCTTCGCCAGGAAGTCGAGGAACTCCGCTACGCCTTTATAGGTGCCGTTGTCTTTGCCCTGCATCACCCACAGGCTCGCGCCGCCGATGATGGCGTTCTGCGGTGCGCCTTTGGCGTCCGCGTCGTAAGGCATCATGCCCACGCCGTAGTTGAATTTGGCGTAGTGACGGATATCCGCCAGCGAGCCGGACGAGGCGGTGGTGATGGCGCAGTCGCCGCTGTAGAACTTCTCTGTAGATTCGTCTTTACGCCCGAAATAGCTGAAATCGCCTTTCTTGTTCAGTTCCTGCAGCAGGGCAATGTGCTTCACCTGCTCCGGCTTGTTGAACTCCAGTACCGCGTCGGTCCCGTCAAAGCCGTTGTTTTTGGTCGCCACCGGCAGGCCGTGCCAGGCGCTGAAGTTTTCGATCTGGATCCAGCCCTGCCAGCCGCTGGCGTAGCCGCATTTCATGCCCGCTGCTTTCAGCTTAGCGGTGTACGCGGCCAGGTCCTGCCAGGTTTTTGGCGGCTGCTCCGGGTCTAAACCGGCTTTCTTGAAGGCATCTTTGTTGTAATAGAGCACCGGAGTGGAGCTGTTAAACGGCTGGGACAGCAGGTGCCCGGTTTTGGAATCGGTGTAATAACCGGAGACGGTTGGCACAAACTGCGATTCGTCGAAGTTAATGCCCGCATCTTTGAACACTTCGTACACCGGCTTAATGGCTTTCGACGCCATCATGGTGGCGGTGCCGACTTCATAAACCTGCAACAGCGCCGGGGCGTTGCCGGTACGGAAAGCGGCGATACCCGCGCTCAGGCTCTGCTCGTAGTTACCTTTGTATACCGGCACAATTTTGTAATCCGGATGGGTGTCGTTGAAACGCTGCGCCAGGGAGTCAACTTCTTTACCCAACTCCCCTTCCATGGAATGCCAGAACGGAATGCTGGTGACAGCCATTGCATTCGTCGCAAAAGCCAGACCAACTGCCAGACCCAAAGCTGTGTGTCGTAACGATGTCATTGTCATCTCTCTTATTGTGCCGGATGCGCGATATCACGCGTTTTATGCTCGCGAGGTAACATGACATGCGCGAATGACAGAAAAATAACCGTTTGTTTACAGAGAGATGACAACAAGGCGTCAGGGGGATGATGGAAATATGAAGGGTGTGAGGGGTGGCGTGGGGTTTGGTCTGGTGCCCTTACCCCGACCCTCTCCCACAGGGAAAGAGTGCAGACACAAAAAAAGGCAACTTGCGTTGCCTTTTTGCTTTTTTATCCGCCCAGGTAGGCGCTACGCACTGCCTCGTTCGCCAGCAGCGCGTCGCCGGTGTCTTCCAGCACCACGCGACCGTTTTCCAGCACGTAGCCACGATCCGCGAGTTTCAGCGCCTGGTTGGCGTTCTGCTCCACGAGGAAGATGGTCATCCCTTCGCTCCTGAGCTGCTCGATGGTGTCGAAGATCTGCTGAATGATGATCGGCGCCAGACCGAGCGACGGCTCATCCAGCAGCAGCAGACGCGGCTGGCTCATCAGCGCACGGCCGATCGCCAGCATCTGCTGCTCACCGCCGGACATGGTGCCCGCCCGCTGAATGCGGCGTTCAAACAGGCGCGGGAACAGTTCGTATACACGCTTGATGCGGGTCTGGAACTGCTCGCGTTCGGCAAAGAAGCCGCCCATCGCCAGGTTTTCTTCCACAGTCATCCGCGAGAACACGCGACGCCCTTCCGGGACAATCGCCACTGCTTCGCGCATGATTTTGGCCGTCTGCCAGTCGGTAATGTCTTTGCCATCAAACACGATCCGCCCGCTGGTCGCACGCGGATCGCCGCACAGGGTGCCCAGCAGCGTGGTTTTGCCTGCGCCGTTGGCACCGATCAGGGTCACAATCTCACCCTGATTGATATGCAGGCTGACGTCGTGCAGCGCCTGGATCTTGCCGTAATGGGCGCTCACATTGTCGAACGTTAACATCGCTTTTTCCATCTTATGCTTCACCTAAATAAGCGCGGATTACGTCCGGGTTATTGCGAATCTCTTCCGGGGTGCCGTTTGCCAGCGGCGTGCCCTGGTTCACCACGTAGATGCGATCCGAAATGCCCATCACCAGCTTCATATCATGCTCAATCAGCAGGATGGTGGTGTCGTGATGGTCGCGCAGCTCGACGATCAGCTCATCCAGCTCTTTGGTCTCTTTCGGGTTCAGTCCGGCGGCCGGTTCGTCGAGCATCAGGATTTCCGGCTGGGTCACCATGCAGCGGATAATCTCCAGACGACGCTGATCGCCATAAGCGAGGTTGCTGGCCTGGCGGTTAGCGTGTTGCAGAAGACCGATACGGTCGAGCCAGGTGGCGGCGCGGTCCAGCGCTTCGTCCTGCGCCCGGCGGAAGGCCGGAGTTTTCAGCAGGCCGGAGAAGACGCCGGTTTTCAGCTGCTGGTGCTGTGCCACCAGCAGGTTTTCAATCACCGTCATTTCACGGAACAACCGCACGTGCTGGAAGGTACGCACCACGCCCATGCGGGCGATCTGCTGACCCGGCAGCCCTTCGAGGTGCTTGTCGCGCAGCATAATGGTGCCGCCGGTCGGCTTGTAGAAACCGGTCAGGCAGTTGAAGACCGTGGTTTTCCCGGCCCCGTTAGGGCCAATCAGCGAGACGATCTCTTTCGGATGCAGGTCCAGCGACACGTTGTTGACCGCCAGCAGGCCGCCAAAACGCATCATCAGGCCGTTAACGGATAATAATGGCTGACTCATGCCTGCTCTCCTTTCGCTTGCCCGTTTTTCAGTTTCAGCTGTGGACGGGTCATCGGCAGTAAGCCCTGCGGACGCCAGATCATCATCAGTACCATCAGGCCGCCCAGCATCAACATGCTGTATTCGTTAAAGTCACGCATCAGCTCGCGGGACACCACCAGCAGGATTGCCGCAAGAATAACCGCGAACTGCGAGCCCATCCCGCCGAGCACCACAATCGCCAGCACAAACGCCGACTCGGCAAAGGTGAACGATTCCGGGCTGACGAAGCCCTGGCGCGCGGCAAACAGCGTTCCGGCGAAACCGGCAAACGCGGCGCTGATGGTAAAGGCGGTCAGCTTGATGCGGGTTGGGTTCAGACCCAGGGAGCGGCAGGCGATTTCATCCTCGCGCAGCGCTTCCCACGCACGGCCCAACGGCATGCGCAGCAGGCGGTTAATGACGAACAGAGTGAACACCACCAGCAGCAGCGCCACCAGATACAGCCAGATCACGCGGTCGGACGGGTCGTACTTCATGCCGAAGAAGTTGCTGAAGGTATCCCAGCCGCCTTCACGGGCAGAACGGCTGAACTCCAGGCCGAAGAAGGTCGGTTTCGGGATCTGGCTGATCCCGTTCGGGCCACCGGTCACTTCGGTGTTGTTAAGTAGCAGGATGCGGACGATTTCCCCGAAGCCTAACGTCACAATCGCCAGATAGTCACCGCGCAGGCGCAGCACCGGGAAGCCGAGCAGGAAACCGGCAGCAGCAGACACTAATCCTGCCAGCGGCAGACAGGTCCAGAAGCCGAGACCGTAGTAGTGATTCAGCAGCGCGAAGGTGTAAGCGCCAATGGCGTAGAACCCGCCGTAGCCCAGCACCAGCAGGCCGGACAGCCCCACCACGACGTTCAGGCCGAGGCCGAGGATCACGTAAATCATGGTCAGGGTGGCGATATCCACCGTGCCGCGCGAGACCATAAACGGCCAGGCGACAGCGGCCACCAGCAGCGCCACCAGGAACAGCTTCTGCTTAACGGTCGAACCGTCGATAGCAGGCAGCACAACCTTCGGCCCGGAGACGTTTTTCAGTGCCTTCTGGAAAAGCGGACGCAGCAGCTGGAACAGAAACACCACTGCGGTACCGACAAACACCCACTGCCAGCGGATATCAGACGCCACATCCACCACCAGTTTAGTCCCGCTGAGTTCCAGCTGAACGCCCATAAAGACGCCCGCCAGCAACAGGAACATGGCAGCAGAGAGCAGCGCCATCGCAAAATGCATCGGTTTCATACTTTCTCTACCTCCGGACGGCCCAGAATACCTGTCGGCATCACCAGCAGCACCAGAATCAGCAGCGCGAAGGAGACCACGTCTTTATATTCAGTGCTCAGGTAGGCAGAGGAGAGCGCTTCAGCCACGCCCAGAATCAGGCCACCGATCATCGCCCCTGGAATACTGCCGATCCCGCCGAGAACCGCTGCGGTGAAGGCTTTCATCCCGGCCATAAAGCCGATGTACGGGTTGATTACGCCGTAGAACTGGCCGAGCAGTACACCTGCCACTGCCGCCATCGCCGCACCAATGACAAAGGTCAGGGCGATCACGCGGTCGGTGTTAATGCCGAGCAGGCTTGCCATCTTCAGGTCTTCGGCACAGGCGCGACAGGCGCGGCCCATGCGGGAGTAACGGATGAAGATCGTCAGAGCCAGCATCGCCAGGAAGGTCACAATCCAGATAACCAGCTGCATGGTGGTAATCGATGCTGAGAAGTTCTCGCTGGCACCAACAATCCACTGGCCATTAAACAGGCTCGGCAGCGCCACGTCGCGCGACCCTTCGGTCAGGCTGACGTAGTTTTGCAGGAAGATGGACATCCCGATGGCGGAGATCAGCGCGATCAGACGCTTGGAGCTGCGCACCGGGCGATAGGCCACCCGTTCGATGCTCCAGCCGTAGGCGCTGGCAATCACAATCGCCCCAACAAATCCGGCGGCCACCAGCAGCCAGCTGCTGTCGATCCCCATCATCATTAGGGCGGCGATAATCATAAAGGAGACATAGCTGCCGATCATATACACCTCGCCGTGGGCGAAGTTGATCATGCCGATAATGCCGTACACCATCGTGTAGCCGATGGCGATCAGTGCATAGGTGCTTCCCAGCGTGACGCCGTTAAACATCTGCTGCAGGAAATAGAGAAACTGCTCGGACATAAATTAACCTTTCTGAACCCGCCCGGTCATGCCGGACGGTGGGATAGTGATTATTTGGCGACCGAGGATGATCCGTCGGCGTGCCACTGGAAGACTCCAAACTCAAATCCCTTCAGATCGCCTTTCTCGTCCCAGTTCAGCGGCCCAATCACGGTGTCTGCCCCGTGTGCTTTTAAATCTTTGATCAGATCCTGTGGCGCTTTGCTGCCGGTACGATCCATGGCGGTGGCCAGAGACTGCACGGCGGCATAGGTGATCCAGACGTACGGACCACTTGCGTCTTTCTTCTGTGCTTTCAGCGCATCCACGATAGCTTTGTTCGCCGGATCCTGGTCATAGCGTTTTGGCATCGTTACCAGCATGCCTTCGCCCGCATCGCCCGCAATGTTGGACAGCGACGCATTACCCACGCCTTCTGGCCCCATAAACTGGGTTTTCAGACCGACCGAGCGCGCCTGACGCAGCATCTGACCCATTTCCGGGTAGTAACCACCGTAGTACACAAAGTCGATATTCTCTTTCTGCAGACGGGCCAGCAGCGCCGAGAAATCTTTCTCGCCCGCGGTAATGCCGTCGAAGAAGACTACGTTAGCGCCGCCTTTTTTCAGGCCGTCCTGCACCGAGCGGGCCAGCCCTTCGCCGTATTGCTGCTTATCGTGAATAATCGCGATGCGCTGCGGCTTCACTTTTTCGATGATGTATTTCGCGGCAGTCGGCCCCTGAGAGGAGTCCAGACCTGCGGTGCGCATGATGTTCTGATAGCCGCGCTGCGTCAGCTCCGGATTGGTGGCCCCTGGGGTGATCATCAGAATGCCTTCATCTTCATAGATGTCAGACGCAGGCTGAGTGGATGAAGAGCAGAGATGGCCAATCACATACTGAATGCCATCGTTAACAATTTTGTTGGCAACGGCCACGGCCTGTTTTGGATCGCAGGCATCGTCATATTCCACGGCAACCAGTTTGTCGCCCTTAATGCCGCCTTTAGCGTTGATGTCTTTAATTGCCTGGCGCGCGCCGTTGAACTCCATATCGCCCCACTGGGCAACAGGGCCGGACATCGCGCCTACCACAGCAACTTTGATATCGTCTGCCATTGCTGCCTGCGAAATCGCCAGTGCAACCATGCCCGCGATTATTGCTTTCGCGTTCATTTTCATTTCTGAATCCCCATTCATGACGTGATGTTTATATTTTGTTTTATTATGGTTAAAAAGCATTCTGTACTTTTAATGAACAACGCTATTTTTACCAGTGCCTTTAATGGTTTAGCGAGGTTTTTTAGCAAAAGCCAGACTAAAATCTCTATATTTCAGGCGATTAAGCAAAGATAATATTCTGAAATTTGCCAGAGATAAACAAATAAAAGTCCGGTTTGCAGCATAAAATAACGGTACAAAGAGCGGAATAAAACACTGCCTTGAAGGTTAATATTCTGCTTATTTTTCGATCCCTGCGTTTTATGGCTGCGCTTTTGACTGCTAAAAAAGTAATCAGCTAGAGAATGGATTTAAAAAGTGGAAGCGTCTGGCTGAATAAATTGAGTACACTGCCAACACTCTTTTTGATTTGGACACGCAGCTAATGAAACTGACCATCCACCGTCTGGTGAACTTTAGCTCCCAGGATCATATCGACCTGGGTAAAATCTGGCCGGAATATTCCCCCTCTTCGCTCACCGTGGATGACACGCATCGTATCTATGCCGCACGCTTTAACGAACGTTTGCTCGGGGCGGTGCGGATCACCCTGAGCGGCACTCAGGGGGCGCTGGACTCCCTGCGCGTGCGGGAGGTCACCCGTCGTCGCGGCGTGGGGCAATATTTGATTGAAGAAGTGATTCGCGATAACCCGAGCGTGGCTTCGTGGTGGATGGCGGATGTCGGCGTGGAAGACCGCGCTGTGATGACGGCTTTTATGCAGGCGCTGGGGTTTGTGGAGCGGGAGAGTGGTTGGGAGCGGCGTTGTTAACAGAATTTTGTGCGGCCAGTTCCCCTCTAAAAGACCGCACCGAGCAGTCCCCTCTCCCCTATGGGGAGAGGGTTAGTTGTTTGCTTTTATTTCGCGTCGGTGGCAGTGCCATCCGCATGCCAGTCGAACACGCCGAACTCAAAGCCTTTCAGATCGCCCTTCTGATCCCAGGACAGCGGGCCCATGACGGTTTCAACAGAGTTCGCTTTCAGCCAGGTCGCGATTTCAGCCGGATCGGCTGACTGGTTCAGGCCCGCCTGCAGGGATTGCAGTGCCGCGTAGGTGGTCCACACGAATGCGCCGCTTGGATCCTGTTTCTTAGCTTTGATCGCATCCACGATCGGTTTGTTCGCCGGAACCTGATCGTAGTTCTTCGGCTTGGTCACCAGCAGGCCTTCTGCAGATTCACCGGCGATGTTAGACAGGGACACGTTCGCTACGCCTTCCGGCCCCATGAACTGGGTTTTCAGACCGGCTGCACGCGCCTGACGCAGGATCTGGCCCATCTCCGGGTGGTAACCGCCGTAGTAAACGAAATCGATATTCTCTTTCTTCAGGCGCGCCACCAGGGTAGAGAAATCTTTCTCACCGGCGGTAATACCATCGAAGAACACCACAGTGGCGTTAGCTTTTTTCAGGTTGTCCTGCACGGAGCGCGCCAGACCTTCACCGTACTGCTGTTTATCATGAACAATGGCAATGCGCTTTGGCTTCACTTTATCAACGATATACTTCGCGGCGGTTGGGCCCTGGTCGGAGTCCAGACCGGTGGTACGCAGCGTCAGCTTATAGCCACGCGCGGTCAGCTCCGGCGCGGTCGCCGCTGGCGTGATCATCAGAATACCTTCGTCTTCATAGATGTCAGACGCAGGCTGGGTGGAAGAGGAACACAGGTGGCCGATAACGTATTTAATGCCATCGTTAACCACTTTGTTGGCTACGGCAACCGCTTGTTTCGGGTCACAGGCATCATCATATTTTACAATCTGCAGTTTTTCGCCTTTGATACCGCCCTTGGCATTAATGTCGGCCACCGCCTGTTCTGCACCTGTGAACTCCTGGTCGCCGTACTGCGCTACCGGACCGGACATGGCGCCCACGACAGCCACTTTAATATCAGCCTGAGCCATGGTGCTGAATGCCAACGCCATACATCCTGCCAGTAATGCTTTACCCTTCTTGTTCATCCTGAGAATCCCCATTGTTATGGTTATAACTTGTGTTGTGGTGTTGTTTTATGGCGCTTTATTTCGTTTATGCGTCTGCCGTGCGCGCCTTTTCAGCATACTCTGCTAAAACATACCCCATTTTTATCTATTTGGAATAGCTATTTTGAAATGTATATAAGGTAAGCGAGGCTTTAACGAGTCAGCGCACAGCGCAACGTTAAGTGTTTGCCAGAAGAGGGGATAACGCCCGGTCAGGCGCTAAAAAAACAAAACCCCCGAATGTGCATTCGAGGGTTTGCGGGAGACTTCGCGAAAATTACGCTTCGATAGCGGCGCGAAGTTTTTTCATGGCGTTCTTTTCAAGCTGACGCACACGCTCAGCGGAGACGCCGTAGCGGTCGGCCAGTTCCTGCAGCGTGGACTTGTTGTCTTCGTCCAGCCAGCGGGCGCGGATAATGTCCTGGCTGCGCTCGTCGAGACCTTCCATCGCGAAGCTCAGCTTGTTGGCGGCCTGCTCTTCCCAGTTGTCGTCTTCAATGCCGTCAGCAAAGTTAGACGACTTATCCTGCAGATACAGAACCGGTGCCATTGGCTGGCTATCCGACGCATCGTCGTCAGATGACATATCAAATGTCATGTCCTGCGCCGCCATGCGGGATTCCATTTCGCGCACGTCTTTGCTGGAAACACCCAGCTCGCGCGCCACCATTTCGACTTCGTCCTGATTGAACCAGCCCAGACGCTGCTTGGTTTTACGCAGGTTAAAGAACAGCTTACGCTGTGCTTTGGTGGTGGCCACTTTCACGATACGCCAGTTACGCAGCACGTATTCGTGGATTTCGGCTTTGATCCAGTGCACGGCGAAGGAGACCAGACGCACACCCACTTCCGGGTTGAAGCGGCGCACCGCCTTCATCAGGCCGATGTTACCTTCCTGAATCAGATCCGCCTGCGGCAGGCCGTAGCCCGAGTAATTACGAGCAACGTGAACAACAAAGCGCAGGTGAGACAGGATCAGCGTCTTAGCTGATTCCAGGCAGCCCTGGTAATGCAGCTTTTCAGCGAGCTCCTTTTCTTCCTCAGCCGTCAACATCGGCCAGGTGTTAGCGGCCCGGATGTAAGACTCCAGGTTACCAACAGGGGCTAAAGCTAAAGTTTGCATTTCTTTGGTCATTCATTCCTCTCAATCTATTTCTTCTGGCGGCGGTTTGTCCCCATCAGGCAACGAACATGCCAGAACTAACGAGCAACGAGAATATCATTCACACTTTTATCAGACAGTGATTTTATCCACAAGTTCCGACTGAAACCTGGGATAAATTACGCACAAAATGTGACGTAGAGATGATTGTGCTGGGGCAGAAACATCAGATGTTCTTTCCCTGCACGAGCGGTCCTCAATGCAGGGAAAGATTATATCAGAGATTTTTTAGTCGGGGGTAAAGTGACGTAAATGTTGCACAGTTGCTAACCAGGCGGCGATCCAGCCGATCATCGAGCACACCAGCAGCAGTAACAGGCACTCGTCGAACGATAAGCCGCTGATATCAAACTTTGTTCCAAAAACCTGCGCCACATCGGTGACAGCGGCAGAGAGACGCATCACCAAAATTTCTGACAATATCAATGAAAGAAATGCACCAGCAAAACCGAGCAACGCACCGCCGTACAGGAACGGACGCAGGATAAAACCGTCTGTAGCACCGATAAGCTTTTGCACGTTAATGGTATCGCGACGGGCAAAGATGCTCAGACGCACGCTGTTACCGATCACCAGGAACACCGCGGCGACCATCAGCACGCCGATCATCGCCGCCACCCGGCCAACCAGCCCGGTCAGCGCCGACAGACGGGCAAACCAGCTGTCGTCCATGCGGACTTCATCGATCCCGTTGATGCGCGAAACGCGATCGCGCAGGGTGTTCAGCGACTCGGTCCCCTGGAAATCCAGCTTCGGGATCACCACCGCCACGGCGGGCAGCGGGTTCTCTTCCAGCATATCCAGCGCGCCGCCAAACCCGGACCAGTTGCGGAACTCGCCCAGCGCCTCTTCGCGCGACAGGTAGTTGACCTTCTCAACACCCTGCTCGGACTGCAGCTGCCCCACCACCTGCGCCGCCGCATTATCGTCGAGCGCTTTGTCGAGATAGACGGTGATCTGCGGGGACGGATAGTACTGCGATGCCGCCTGGTTAACGTTTTTGTACACCATGTAGCAGACGCTTGGCAGCGTCAGCGAAATGGCGATAACCATGATCGTCAGGAAGGTGGCGAGCGGTTTGCTCTTCAGATCCTGCAGCGCACCATGGAAGGCATACCGCACCTGCTCGTTAAACACATTGGTCTTGCGCGAGTTTGGCTTCGGCGACGACTTACTGCGCTTAGGCACGTTGCGATTGCTGTCGCCGCCCTGGGGCTTACGGAAACGGTCAAATCGATTACCCATCTGCCGAATCTGGTTTATTGCATCACGCTTATTCACCGCGGCCTCCGTGCAAGTGACCGTCGCTCAGCGTCAGCATGCGGTACGAACGACGGGAGATAAGGCCCATGTCGTGCGTCGCCATCAGTACTGTCACCCCAACGCGGTTAAATTCCTCAAACAGACGCAGGATCCCTTCGGAAAGGGCTTCGTCCAGGTTACCGGTCGGTTCATCCGCCAGCAGTACCGCCGGTTTGTTCACCACCGCGCGCGCAATGCCGACACGCTGCTGTTCACCGCCGGAAAGCTGAATCGGAAAGTTTTTCGCTTTGTCCAACAGCCCGACCTTATCCAGCGCCGCCGACACGCGACGACGAATATCATCCCCGCTGGCACCCGCAATAATCAGCGGGATAGCCACATTGTCGAATACCGTGCGGTCCATCAGCAGATGGTGATCCTGGAAAATCATGCCTATCTGGCGACGCAGAAACGGCACTTCACGGTTTTTCAGGCGGCTGATGTCGTGGCCGCCGAACAAGATTTTGCCGGTGCTTGGCCGTTCAATCCCGCAGATAAGCTTGAGCAGGGTACTTTTCCCCGCGCCGGAGTGGCCGGTCAGAAATGCCATCTCGCCCTGCTGCAGGTGGAAGTTAACCCCCTGCAGCGCTTGTCTCCCACCGAGATAGGCCTTGCTGACGTGTTCAAAGCGAATCATTGTTAATCCTCTCGGGCAAAAAGTGCCTCAATAAAGTCGCCCGATTTAAACGGACGCAAATCTTCGATACGTTCGCCAACGCCAATGTAGCGGATAGGAATACCAAACTGATCCGCCACCGAGAAGATCACCCCGCCTTTCGCGGTGCCATCCAGCTTGGTCAGCGTAATCCCGGTCAATCCTACCGCTTCATGGAACAGCTTCGCCTGGCTGATGGCGTTCTGTCCGGTGCTGGCGTCAATGGTCAGCATCACTTCATGCGGCGCATCGACATCCAGCTTTTTCATGACGCGGACGATCTTCTTCAGTTCTTCCATCAGGTGCGCTTTGTTTTGCAGGCGCCCTGCGGTATCGGCAATCAGCACGTCGACATTACGCGCTTTCGCCGCCTGAATGGCGTCAAAAATCACCGAGGCGGAGTCTGCGCCCGTGTGCTGGGCAATCACCGGAATGTTGTTGCGCTGGCCCCACACCTGCAGCTGCTCTACCGCAGCGGCACGGAAGGTATCACCCGCGGCCAGCATCACCGATTTGCCCTGCTGCTCGAACTGACGCGCCAGTTTGCCAATGGTGGTGGTTTTACCCACCCCGTTGACGCCCACCATCAGAATAACAAATGGCGTTTTGCCTTCAATATTAAGCGGTTCGTCCACTTTTGCGAGGATTTCACCCATCTCATCTTTCAGCAGGCCGTACAGCGCTTCGGCGTCGCGCAGCTGTTTACGGCTGGCGCTTTCGGTCAGGCTGCTGATAATCTTGCGGGTGGTTTCCACCCCAACGTCGGCGATCAGCAGCTGTTCTTCCAGCTCTTCAAAGAGATCATCGTCGATTTTCTTCCCGCGGAACAGACTGATAAATCCGGAACCGAGGTTTTCTTTGGTCTTGATCAGGCTACGTTTCAGGCGGGCGAAGAAACCTTCTTTGGTCGGTTTTTCCTGCTCCTGAACCACCTCTTCTACCGGGACGTCTTCTTCAATCGGGACAACGATAACGGCTTCTTCTGCCGCTTCTGCCGCCAGCGCCTGCGCCTGCGCTTCCAGCTCTTCGTCGCTGATTTCAGCGTCAATTTCCGTTTCCGGGAGGTACTCTTCCGGGAGCGTTTCTTCAATCTCCTGGGCGATCTCTTCCGGCAGCGGCAGCTCTTCGTGCTCTACCGCCTGCGGTGGGGCAGTCTCAACCACCGGCTCAACAATCTCTTCCACCACTACGGCCACGGGTTCTGGCTCTGGTTCTGGTTCTGGCTCTACGGCAACAAACGCTGGCTCAACTGGCTGTGGTTTTTCGCTCTCCTGAACCTGCTCAGTGACCTCAACCACCTCTTCAGCGAAGGCCTCAGTCTCTTCTTTGCTGTGGGTCTGCGGTTCTGCTTCTACGTCTGCGACGGTCTCAACAGGGGTTTCAGGCTGCGGCTGTTCAACAACCGCGGGCTGTTCTGCGATCGGTTGTTCTTCGTTCTGCTGCTCGGTTTCCTGCTCTTTTTGACCAAAGCCCAGCCAGGAAAAGAAGCCACGTTTTTTCTCTTTTGCCATCTGCGACTACACCCCTCGCGGTTAATTACTGGCGCTATATACATGGAAGCTAAAAAAATGATGAAATAGTTTATCACTTAACTTAACGCACATCACCGCCTGCAAGCGCAGGCCGTCGGTGTACCCGAGCAAAGATATGAAGAAACCCAACCGTGCCGCAGCAGGTCAGATCCGCATTATCGGCGGCCAGTGGCGAGGCCGTAAACTGCCGGTGCCGGATAGCCCTGGTCTGCGCCCGACCACCGATCGCGTTCGCGAGACGCTGTTTAACTGGCTGGCCCCTTCAATGGTAGATGCCCGTTGCCTGGACTGCTTCGCCGGAAGCGGCGCCCTCGGGCTCGAAGCCCTGTCTCGCTATGCCGCCAGCGCCACGCTGCTGGAGATGGATCGCAGCGTTTCCCAGCAGTTACAGCAAAACCTGGCCTCGCTGAAAGCGACGCACGCCAAAGTGGTCAATACTAACGCCCTGGCCTTCCTTGCACAGGCAGGTACGCCGCACGATGTGGTATTTGTCGATCCGCCGTTTCGCAAAGGCCTGCTCGAAGAGACGCTGACGCTGCTGGAAAACAACGGCTGGTTGGCGGATGATGCCCTGATCTACGTCGAAAGCGAGGTAGAGAATGGGTTACCACCGGTGCCGGCCCACTGGGATCTACACCGGGAGAAAGTGGCCGGTCAGGTCGCCTATCGTCTTTATCACCGTCAATCTCAAGGAGAGACCGATGCCGGTACTGATTAATCTGGGTCGTTTACTGATGCTGGGGGTCTGGGCATTTCTGATCCTTAACCTTGTGCATCCGTTCCCGCGTCCGATGAATATCTTCGTCAACGTGGCGCTGATTTTTACCTCGTTTATGCATGCCCTGCAGATGGTCATGCTGAAAAGCGGCCTGCCGAAGGATGGCCCACCAATGACCGGCTGGCAGCAGCTGCGGGTGTTTATTTTCGGCGTGTTTGAGCTGCTGGTGTGGATGAAGAAGTTTAAAGCGCAGGCGAAGAAGTAATTTTTTACCCCTCACCCACACGGCTCCGTGCGATCCCCTCTCCCCTCTGGGGAGAGGGTTAGGGTGAGGGGTAAATCACGGCACGATCTCAAACCCCTCAAACCGCGATCCCTTGTAACTCAACACGCCTTTATCCCCCACCGTCAGCTGATGGTACTGCTTTTCGTCCAGCCGAAAAGTCATCTCCAGGCCGCCGTTTTCCGGCTTAAAGCTCGCCTCATAGCGCATCGACGTGCCAGCGGGCGTGACCTGCTGCTGGCGGGAGCGCCGGTCGTTAATCGCTTTTTCCCGTTTATTGCTCACCACCACCCGTTTTTCCAGCAGCGGCGCGGCATCGTTATCGGCCTTGTCCCGGCGCTGCTGCACAAAGCGAAATGACGCGGCAATCACGATAATCGCCAGCACGATAATAAAAAAAAGCGGCATCTTGCTCATTGGACAATCCTATAAGACCAGGCTGAAATCAGGATAGCGCGCGACACAGAGCATTGCCATTGGCCCGCTTGCGCCACTACACTGAACTGAAACTGTTTATTCAACAATAACAGATACAGGGACTTAATATGCTTTGGTCATTTATCGCTGTCTGTTTCTCCGCATGGCTGTATGTCGATGCGTCCTACCGTGGCCCGGCCTGGCAGCGCTGGGTGTTTAAACCCGTCACGCTGTTGCTCCTGCTGCTGCTGGCCTGGCAGGCACCGATGTTTAATGCTGTCAGCTACCTCGTTCTCGCCGGACTGTGCGCGTCGCTGGCAGGTGACGCCCTCACCCTGCTGCCGCGCCAGCGCCTGCTGTATGCCGTGGGCGCGTTCTTCTTATCGCATCTGCTTTACACCATCTATTTTGCCAGCCAGATGACGCTGTCATTCTTCTGGCCGCTGCCGCTGGCGCTGCTGGTGATGGGTGCCCTGCTGATTGCGGTGGTCTGGACGCGGCTGGAAGAGATGCGCTGGCCGGTGTGTACCTTTATCGCCATGACGCTGGTGATGGTGTGGCTGGCGGGGGAACTGTGGTTCTTCCGCCCGACCGCGCCAGCCCTGTCGGCCTTCCTCGGTGCCACCTTGCTGCTGCTGGGGAATATCGTCTGGCTGGGTAGCCACTATCGCCGCCGCTTCCGCGCTGATAACGCGATTGCGGCCGCCTGCTACTTCGCCGGGCACTTCCTGATTGTGCGTTCGCTGTATATCTAAATAAGCCTTGACTCTGGAGTCGACTCCAGAGTGTAGACTGCGGTAAATGAGAAGATTATCATTACCGGAGAATGCCATGTCGACTCCAGACAGTTCTAAAAAAGTGCCGAAATTTTCGGCACTTAAGCTTACTCCCGCCCCTGCTCACAGCGATTGCTGCGCCTCAAACGCCTGCGAAACGCAGGTTGAAAGCGTGCCGCCCGCAGACGGCCTGCGTTACAGCTGGGTGGTCAACGGGATGGACTGCGCCGCCTGCGCGCGGAAAGTTGAAAATGCGGTGAAGCAGATCCAGGGCGTCAACCACGTCCAGGTGCTGTTCGCCACCGAAAAGCTGCTGGTCGATGCGGCCAGCAACATCACAGCCCAGGTCGAAGCGGCGGTGGCGAAGGCGGGCTATACGCTGCGCGACGCCAACGCCCCGGCTGAAAAAACCTCCCCTCTGCGCGATAACCTGCCGCTCATCACCTTGATCGTGATGATGGCCCTGAGCTGGGGTCTGGAGCAGTTCAACCACCCGCTCGGCAACCTCGCCTTTATCGCCACCACCCTTATCGGGCTCTACCCGGTTGCCCGTCAGGCGCTGCGTCTGATGAAAAGCGGCAGCTGGTTTGCCATTGAAACGCTGATGAGCGTGGCCGCCATCGGGGCCCTGTTTATCGGTGCCACGGCAGAAGCGGCAATGGTGCTGCTGCTGTTTTTAATCGGTGAACGTCTCGAAGGCTGGGCTGCCAGCCGGGCGCGTAAGGGCGTGAGCGCACTGATGGCGCTAAAGCCAGAAACCGCGACCCAGGTGATAAACGGTGAGCGCAAAACCGTGCCGATTGCCAACCTGCGCCCGGGCGATGTGATTGAAGTGGCGGCAGGCGGACGTCTGCCTGCCGACGCCGCGCTGCTCACCGCCACCGCCAGCTTTGACGAAAGCGCCCTGACCGGCGAATCCATCCCGGTGGATCGCGCCGCCGGCGAAAAAGTGCCCGCCGGTGCCACCAGCGTCGATCGCCAGGTGCAGCTGACAGTGTTATCCGAACCGGGCGACAGCGCCATCGATCGTATCCTGAAGTTGATTGAAGAGGCAGAGGAGCGCCGCGCCCCGGTTGAGCGCTTTATCGACCGCTTCAGCCGGATCTACACCCCGGCGATTATGCTGGTTGCGCTGCTGGTCGCCGTTGTCCCGCCGCTGCTGTTTAGCGCCCCATGGGAAGGCTGGATCTACAAAGGGCTGACCCTGCTGCTGATCGGCTGTCCGTGCGCGCTGGTGATCTCGACGCCTGCGGCGATTACCTCCGGGCTGGCGGCCGCGGCGCGCCGTGGGGCGCTGATCAAGGGCGGTGCCGCGCTGGAACAACTCGCGCAGGTGCAGCAGGTGGCGTTTGATAAAACCGGCACCCTGACGGTCGGCAAACCGCAGGTGACCGGCCTTTATCCGCACGGCATCAGCGAGGATGCGCTGTTGGCGCTGGCTGCGGCGGTGGAGCAAGGTTCTACCCACCCGCTGGCACAGGCGATTGTCCGCGAAGCGCAGACCCGAGGGTTGAACATCCCTGCCGCTACCGCCCAGCGCACGCTGATGGGCTCGGGTATCGAAGCCCAGGTCGAGGGTCAGCCGGTGTTAATCTGTACGGCAGATAAATTCCCTGCTCCGCAGTTGGCCCTGCAGATCGACACCCTGGAGGAGGCCGGGCAGACGGTGATTATCGTTGCCGAAAATAACGTGGCAAAAGGCATTATTACCCTGCGCGACACTCTGCGTAATGACGCCAGAGCAGCGGTGGACGCCCTGCATCAGCTGGGGGTGAATGGGGTGATCCTGACCGGCGATAACCCACGCGCGGCGGCGGCGATTGCCGGTGAGCTGGGCCTGGAATTCCGCGCCGGATTGCTGCCCGCAGATAAAGTGCAGGCGGTCACCGAGCTGAACGGCCACACCCCGCTGGCGATGGTGGGCGACGGGATTAACGATGCCCCGGCAATGAAGGCGGCCACCATCGGCATTGCGATGGGCAGCGGCACCGACGTGGCGCTGGAGACCGCCGATGCGGCGCTGACCCATAACCATTTAACCGGTTTAGCGCAGATGATTAGCCTTGCTCGCGCCACCCGCGCCAATATCCGGCAGAACATCGCCATTGCGCTGGGGTTAAAGGGGATTTTCCTGGTAACCACCCTGCTGGGGATGACCGGATTGTGGCTGGCGGTGCTGGCGGATACCGGCGCGACAGTGCTGGTGACGGCGAACGCGTTGCGGCTGTTGCGCCGTCGGTAAACAATGGGGTGCGGCCTGTGGGAGAGGGCTGACCAATCCCCAGTAATTTTTAATCTTAAAGCAACGGAATAACGACAAGAGAATAAATCACTTACAGCGATACCCTGGTCCGGCTGAAAATCGCCGAAGCGTTTCCTGTAGGCCGGGGCGAGGCGCATGGATGCGCCGAGAGGGCGTGACCTACATGGATGTAGGATCTCGCCCGACCCGAAGCCGGAAGGAATAAGCTGAGGACAAAATTGCCGGGAGCAATTTTGAACAGCGCTTGCGCTGGCCCCGAAGGGGTGAGCCCCAAGGATGGGGCGAATAATCCGCGTAGCGACGATTTTCTTGCCGGGAGCCCGGGTAGCCAGGGCGGTGGCGATTGAGCCGCCCTGGCACGTTCACGGGTGACGCGACTGACAGAGAAGCACAACACTTAAAGTGAACGGAACCACCACCGGAGCCGCATGCTCCCCCTCACCCCAACCCTCTCCCTGAATGGAGAGGGGGCCGACCGTGCCAATTTTTTTGTGGGGACCCCTCAACCCACAGGGAGAGGGCGAAAACATAACGACTACTGCATCCCGAGCAAATGCGGCAACCACAGTGAAATCGCCGGGATGTAGGTCACCATAGCCAGCACCACCAGCAGCATGCCGTAGAACGGCAGCATGGCGCGGACCACGGTTTCGATCTTCTGCTTACTCACCGCACTGGCAACAAACAGCACCGATCCCACTGGCGGGGTAATCAGGCCGATCCCAAGGTTCACCATCATGATCATGCCAAAATGTACCGGATCGATGCCCAGCGAGTTGGTCACCGGCAGCAGCACCGGGGTCAGGATCAAAATCAGCGGCGCCATGTCCATCAGCGTGCCCACCAGCAGCAGCATGATGTTGAGGTACATCAGGATCACGTACTTGTTATCCGACAGCGAGGTGAAGAACTCGGTGATCCGCATCGGCAGCTGCATGTAGGTCATTACCGCGCCAAATGCCGCCGCAAAGCCGATCAGGATCATCACGATCGTTACTGTCTTCACCGTCCGGCACATCAGCTTCGGCAGCTCGCTCCACTTATAGTCACGATAGATAAACATGGTGACAAAAAACGCCCACAGGCAGGCGACCGCCGCCGATTCGGTAGCGGTAAAAATTCCCGACAATATCCCGCCAAGAATGATCACCACCGTCATCAGACCCCACAGCGCATCGACAAAAATCCTCAGCGCCTGCTTAAACGGGATCCGTTCACCTTTTGGATAGCCCCGCTTGTGGGCAAAGCCCAGGCACAGGAGCATCAGGCAGAACCCGAGCAGCAGCCCCGGCAGCACCCCGGCGATAAACAGCGTGGCGATCGACACCGTGCCGCCCGCCGCCAGGGAGTAAATCACCGAGTTGTGGCTGGGCGGGATCAGAATCGCCTGCACCGAGCCGCTGGCCGTCACCGCCGCCGCGTATTCACGCGGATAGCCCTTCTTCTCCATCTCCGGGATCATCACGCTGCCGATGGAGGCGGTATCCGCCACCGACGAGCCCGAGATGGCACCGAAGAAGGTCGAGGCGACGATATTCACCAGCGACAGCCCGCCGCGAATAAAGCCGACAAAGATATAGGCGAAGTTGACCAGCCGCCGGGCGATGCCCCCTTCCGCCATGATCGCCCCCGCCAGGATAAAGAACGGGATCGCCAGCAGGGTGAACTTATTGACCCCGCTGGTTATCTGGATCATCAGCGCTTCCAGCGGCAGATCGATCCACAGCGCCCCCGCCACCGCACTCAACCCGACGGCAAACGCCACCGGCATCCCCAGCGCCAGCAAAATGGCAAGGGTGAAGAGCAAAATAAAAGCATCCATGATTCACCCCTTAACTGTGGTTGCCGATCATGACGACCGGGCGGTTTTCCTGGGAGCCAAACATCAGCCGCTCCAGCACGAACAAAATGAGGATCGCCGAGCCGACGGGCAGCGGCAGATAACTCTCACCGGAGGTCAGAATCGGAAACTCCGCCACCGGCTGTTCCCACAGCTCGACGCAGAGCAGGTAGCTGTACCAGAAGATAATCAGCGAAATCAGCAGCATCAGCAGATCCACAATCCTGGCACACAGGGCTTTTAACCCGGCTGGCAGGCGGTCGGTCAGCATGTTCACCGCGATATGCGATCCGGCGCGGTAGCCCACCGCCGCGCCGATAAAGGTGAAGGTCACCATGCAGATGATGGCCACCGGTTCAGGCCACGACTCGCCGCGGTTGAGGACGTAGCGGGAAAAAATCCCAATCGGAATCACAATGGTCATGATCAGCAGCGAGACGCCCGCCACGGTCATGGCGAGCAGGTACAGGCGATCCATCCACTTCAGATAGCTTTCGGACATACGTCCTCCACAGGGCTGGGTTTACTGAACGTCAGCGATGGCTTTCATCAGGTCCTGATGCTTTTTCTCGCCATACTCTGCGCGCACCGGCTCTGTCGCTTTGATAAATACCGCCTTATCGATGTCATGGAACTGTACGCCACCGGCTTTCATTTTTTCCAGCGCCTGCTGGTTGTAGGCCTGCCACAGCTTGCGCTGTTCAAACTGCGCTTCACGGGCCAGGGTCAACACTTTTTGCTGCTCGTCGGCGCTCAGCTTGTCCCATTTCACTTTGGAATAGAGCAGCATTTCCGGGGTGATGAAGTGGCCGCTGAGGGTGTAGTTTTTGGCCACCGGCATGTAGTTGTGGGCCACAAAGGTTGGCGGGTTGTTTTCTGCCCCGTCAATCACCCCAGTCTGCATCCCGCTATAGACCTCACTCACCCCCATCGCCACCGAGTTGGCGCCCATGTCTTTCAACGTGGCCAGCGCCACCGGGCTACCCTGCACGCGAATCTTCATCCCTTTTAAATCTTCCGGCTTGGCCACCGGGTTCTTGGTGATCAGGTTGCGGGTGCCGGAGTCCATCCAGCCGAGGAACACCAGACGAGATTTGGGATTGGCGGTCAGCTTCTCGCCGATGGCTTTGCCCACGTCACCGTCGATGACTTTGTGCATATGATCTTCATCGCGGAAGACGTACGGCAGGGTAAAGACTTCGATATCCGGCAGGATGGCGGCAACCGGTGCCATCGAGACGCGAATAATGTCGATGGCGCCCATCTGTGCCTGCTCGATCATCTGTTTTTCATCCCCCAGCACGCCGCCGGGGAAGACTTTAATCTCCAGCTTGCCGTCGGTTTGTTGTTTCAGTTTTTCGCCCATCTGCTGTACCGCCACCACGTTCGGGTAGCCTTCGGGATGGACATCGGCAGCTTTAATGGTTTGCGCAGAAACGGAGCAGGCAAAAGCGGACAGGCACAGAGCAGCCAGCAACGGCTTGAGGGTCGTTTTCATCGAGTCAACTCCAGGGTAGTGAGGGTAAGTATCGGAACGTTGTTTTAGTTTTGAACGTTTAAAAACTAGACCACACCCTGAAAAGCGGAGGTGAAGCGCCTCACAAAAAGCGCCAAATTATGAAATGATGGTTTAGATTTGTGGCGAGGGTCATGCCGGGTGGCGGCTTCGCCCTACCCGGCCTGCTGGGGCTAGCCTTTGCGTAACAGGTACCGGTACGGCAGCACCTCAGTCTCCTGCGCCAGCAGCTCATGTTCCATAAAGGTACAGAAACCCGGGATATCGCGGGTGGTGGCCGGATCGTCGGCAATGATTAGCAGGGTTTCACCGGTTTGCATGTTGCGCACCGTTTTACGCACCATCATCACCGGCTCCGGGCAGCGCAGGCCCTGGGCGTCAAGGGTGTGGTCGGGGCTGGAAAACAGATCGGTCATCGTCGTCTCGCTAAGGTAAAAAACGGCAGTAGTTTACGCCCCGCAGGGGGCAATGCAAACCAGGTTAACGATTGCGTGAAAATCAACCATTGCAAAGATGAATTAAAGCAGTATGATGCAGCCGGTTTTATTGGGTTCCCTCACCCCAACTTATAAAAAGGTCACAATATGACGCAGTTCTCTCAATCGCAGCGCGTAAAAGCGTTGTTCTGGCTTTCGCTTTTTCATCTGCTGGTGATCACCTCCAGTAACTATCTGGTGCAGCTGCCGATCTCCATTTTTGGTTTGCATACCACCTGGGGCGCGTTCAGCTTCCCGTTTATCTTCCTTGCTACCGATCTCACCGTGCGCATCTTTGGCGCGCCGCTGGCCCGACGCATTATTTTTGCCGTCATGCTCCCGGCGCTGTTTGTGTCGTACGTGATCTCCTCCCTGTTCTATATGGGAAGCTGGCAAGGGTTTGAAGCCCTGACCCACTTCAACCTGTTCGTCGCCCGCATTGCCGCGGCCAGCTTTATGGCCTATGCGCTGGGGCAGATCCTTGATGTGCATGTGTTTAACCGTCTGCGGCAGAACCATCGCTGGTGGATGGCCCCCACCGCCTCCACGCTGTTTGGGAACGTCAGCGATACGCTGGCCTTTTTCTTTATCGCGTTCTGGCGCAGCCCGGACCCGTTTATGGCCCAGCACTGGATGGAAATTGCGCTCGTGGATTACGCCTTTAAGGTGCTTATCAGCCTGGTGTTCTTCCTGCCGATGTATGGCCTGCTGCTGAATATGTTGCTGAAAAGACTCGCAGATAAATCTGAAAATCCGGCATTGCAGGCCGGTTAAAGGTTCCCCTGAACAGTTGTGATAAGATGGACGGATGAGCCGTTATGGCCGTTTATCGAAAGGAAGAATTCAATGCGCAATCTGGTTAAATATGTCGGGATTGGCCTGCTGGTGATGGGGCTTGCGGCCTGTGATAACAATGACGGCAAAGCGCCTGTTCAGGGTGCCTCTGCCGAGAGCAATGCGACGGGTCAAGCGGTCAGCCTGATGGATGGCAAACTTAGCTTCTCTCTGCCTGCCGATATGACCGATCAGAGCGGCAAGCTGGGCACCCAGGCCAACAACATGCACGTTTACTCCGACGCCACCGGGCAAAAAGCGGTGATTGTGATCGTCGGCGACGACACCAGTGAAGACCTGGGCGTGCTGGCAAAACGTCTGGAAGAGCAGCAGCGCAGCCGCGACCCGCAGCTGCAGGTCGTGACCAACAAAGCTATCGAGCTGAAGGGCCACAACCTGCAACAGTTGGACAGCATTATCTCGGCCAAAGGCCAGACTGCTTATTCATCTGTGGTGCTCGGCAAAATCGACAATAAGCTGCTGACCCTGCAGATTACCCTGCCTGCTGACGATCAGCAGAAAGCGCAAACTGCTGCGGAAAGCATTATCAATACGCTGGTTATTCAGTAAGTTATTGCGATGACATGGCCTCCGCTGGAGGCCATTTTTTTAGCCGCCACGTCAGCAGTAACGCCACCGCCACCAGTCCTGCCGCCGCGAGATAGATAACCGGCACCCCGGCCCACGCCATCACCAGTCCGGCCAGCGGCCCGGTCACCCCCAATGACATGTCCATAAACACCGTGTAGGTCGCCAGCGCTGCGCCCTGGTTTTGCTGCGGCACGGCTTTCACCGCCACCACGCCCAGCGCCGGGAACACCAGCGAGAAGCCCGCACCCGCGAGGAAAACGCCAGTTTTCGCCATCCACGGTGCCTCGGCGATACTGGTCAGCAGCAGTCCGACAATCTCGACGCTAAAGCAGATCATCGCCACGTTCAGCCCGCCCAGCCGGTTGATGCCGTTGGGGAACAACAGCCTCGTGCCGACAAACGCACAGCTAAATAGCGTCAGCGCAAAGGCCGCGCCGTCCCAGCCTTTGGCGTCGTAGAACAGGGTAATGAAGGTGGCGATCACCCCAAAGCCCGCCGAGGCCAGCGCCAGTGCCATGCCGTACGGCCAGACGCGTCCGAGCACCGCGCGAAACGGCATCGGTTTGCCTTTGCTGGCTTTCACCGTCGGTCGCGGCAGCGCGAACAGGATCGCCAGTAGCGCCACCACCATGATGGTCAGCGCCAGGCCGTTCAGCCCGCTGTAGCGATAGCACAGGACGCCGAGCGGCGCCCCCATCGCCATTGCGCCGTAGGTGACAATCCCGTTCCAGGAGATCACCCGTCCGATATGCGATGCGCCCACCACGCCCACGCCCCACAGGGTCGATCCTGTTCCGGCCAGGCTTTGCCCGACGCCAAGGATCACCCGGCCCAGACACAGCAGCGCCAGGCTCACCATCGGCCAGCCGCTGGTAAAGCCGGCCAGCAGATAACTCACCCCGCTCAGGAAACAGCCGCACAGCCCCAGCACCACAATGCTTTTCGGGCCAAACAGGTCGGCATAGCGTCCGGCGTAAGGGCGACTTAACAGGGTGGCGAAGTATTGCAGGCTGATCACCAGACCCGCCCAGAAGGCACTAAAGCCCATGATGTCATGCACATAGCCAGGAAGGACCGCCAGCGGCAGGCCGATGGTCAGGTAGCTGGCAAAGTTGAAAATAACGACAGAAACAATCCGCAGATTAAGACGTAATCCGCTCAGCGCCGGTTCGGCGGCAGGTTCGGGCATCGGGCTCACCAGAATTTTTACAACAGTGTTTCACTATTACCACGTCAGGCCTGGAAAATCAGCAGCGACTTTAAGAATAGAGGTGCCTACCGAAGCGTTACGCGCGCACTACACTTTAGGGGCATCTCATAACAAGGAAACGCTATGACAACCACGCCGCCCGACAAAGTGGGTTTACACATATTGCTGAAGCTGGCCTGCCTGGTGGTGATCCTCGCGGGTATTCACGCCGGGGCGGATATCATCGTACAGCTGTTACTGGCGCTCTTTTTCGCCATCGTTCTCAACCCGCTCGTCACCTGGTTTATACGCCGGGGCGTAAAGCGGCCTTTCGCCATCACCATTGTGGTGATAGTGATGCTGATCGTGCTGACGGCGCTGTTTGGCGTGCTGGCGGCTTCGCTCAGTGAATTTTCTGCCCTGCTACCGAAATACAACAGAGAACTGACGCGCAAAATTATCAGCCTGCAGGAGATGTTCCCGTTTCTGAACCTGCATATCTCGCCGGAGCGCATGCTGAAACGCATGGATTCCGAAAAGGTCATGACCTTCGCCACCGCGCTGATGACCCAGCTTTCCGGGGCGATGGCCAGCGTGCTGCTGCTGGTGATGACCGTGGTCTTCATGCTGTTTGAAGTGCGCCATGTGCCGTACAAAATGCGTTTTGCTCTGAACAACCCGCAGATCCACATCGCCGGTTTACACCGGGCGCTGAAGGGCGTGTCGCACTATCTGGCGCTGAAAACGCTGTTGAGCCTGTGGACGGGGGCCATCGTCTGGCTGGGGCTGGCGCTGCTCGACGTACAGTTCGCCCTGATGTGGGGGGTGCTGGCTTTTCTGCTGAACTACGTGCCCAACATTGGCGCGGTGCTCTCCGCCGGGCCGCCGATGATTCAGGCGTTCCTGTTCAACGGCATTTATGAGTGTCTGATGGTGGGGGCGCTGTTTCTGATCGTCCATATGATTCTGGGCAACATCGTTGAGCCAAGAATGATGGGCCACCGGCTGGGGATGTCGACGATGGTGGTGTTCCTGTCGTTACTGATCTGGGGATGGCTGCTCGGCCCGGTGGGGATGTTGCTCTCCGTGCCGCTGACCAGCGTCTGTAAGATCTGGATGGAGACCACCCATGGGGGCAGCAAACTGGCGATCCTGCTCGGCCCGGGCAGGCCAAAAAGCCGACTACCGGGATAGCCATGCCTTCTCAGGCTGTCAAAAAACCTGCTGCTCTGAAACAGCGGCAGGTTTATTTAGCTAACAGAATGGTCTTATCGTATTAAAATAAAAAACACCCGAATTACATTTATTTAAAGAGTCCCAAACGCCTTTAATTTCTGCCTTATCCGTAAGCGAATCGCGCCGCGCAAATACCCTCTGCACGCCAGGGGTATGAATGTAATGTGAGTATTCTGAAAAAAGCGGCTTATTATTAAGCCTGTGCCAGCATACTTCTGATAAGCAAAGATTTTCCCATCAATGGGTTCAGGTTTTCTCATTTTTATTTAATGTAATACCGCCTCTTATATTCGCCAGCACGCCGACAAAATTGTACGATGTCGATGGCAATACCCTTTTTTTAGCATCGAGACTTTTTATCCCTCTCCTGAGTCAGCAGACTTCAGGCTAAGCTTCGTTATTGGATTACGGATTTATCGCGGACGCGCGCAGATGAAATTTGCACTTAACATTCTCGACTGGCAAGCCAGAGCGCCAGGCCTTAGCGATGCCAGTCAGTGGCTGGCATGGTCGCAAGGTTTGCACGCCATCGATCCTGGTGCGCCGCAGGCGAAACTGACCGCGCTGCCGATGATGGCCGCCCGCCGCCTCAATTCTGGCAGCAAGCTGGCGGTGGATTGCGGTCTGGCAATGGTGCGTAATCACGCCATCGATGCGGTGGTCTATACCAGCCGCCACGGCGAGCTGGAGCATAACTATCGCATTCTGCATGCGCTGGCCACCGGGCAGGATGTTTCGCCAACCGATTTTGCCATGTCCGTACACAACTCTGCGGTGGGCAATCTCACCATCGCCGCGCGTCAGCCGATTGTCTCGTCATCGCTTTCCGCCGGGCTTGATACCTTCCAGCAGGGCTTGTGCGAAGTGCTGAGCCTGATGCATGCCGGATACGCCCGCGTGCTGATGGTTGATTTCGACGGCGCGCTGCCTGACTTTTACCATTCGGCCCTGCCGTCACCGATGCCAACGTGGCCGTTTGCGCTGGCGCTGGTCCTCGAAGCAGGGGAGACGTTACACTGCGAAACCCGCCCCGGCAGTCCCGGCACAGAGCCCCCTTTAGCGCAGAGCCTGCTGTTCCTTCGGCACTATCTTCGTCACGATCCGCAGTTTGCGATTGCCGGCGAGCGCCTGCTGTGGCAATGGACGCGCCAATGACCGGAATCATTGCCACCCTCAATCGCGGCTGGCGCCGGGTCATGACCGGTCTGTGCTTCGTCCTGTTTGGCGTCGGTGGGCTGCTGCTGTCTCTGGTGTGGTTCAATCTGTTATTGCTGGCGCAGCGCGATCGTGCCCGTCGTCGTCGCCTCGCTCGTCGCAGCATCGCCGCCAGCTTCCGCGCCTTTTTAACCGTTGCCCGCGCGGTTGGGGTGCTGGATTACCGCATTGATAATCTGGAGGCGCTGCGCCAGGATCGCGGCTGTCTGGTCGTGGCGAACCATCCCACGCTTATCGACTATGTGCTGATCGCCTCGGTGATGCCGGAAACCGACTGTCTGGTGAAAAGTGCGCTGCTGCGTAACCCCTTTCTGAGCGGCGTGATACGGGCGGCGGATTACCTGATTAACAGCGAAGCCGACACGCTGTTAAGCGCCTGTCAGCAGCGGTTGGCTCAGGGCGACACTTTACTGATATTCCCGGAAGGCACGCGTACCCGAGCGGGGGAAGCCATCACTTTGCAACGCGGCGCGGCGAATATTGCCGTGCGCTGTGGCAGCTCGCTGCGGGTGGTGATCATCCACTGCAGCGAGCCTCTGCTGGATAAACAACACCGGTGGTATGAAGTCCCGGCGAACAAACCCTTTTTCACCCTCGATGTCCGTGAGCGGGTGAATACTCATGATTTTTACGATGCGGCGGTACAAGAACCGGCTCAGGCAGCACGGCAGCTCAACCGACACCTGCAGCATCGCTTAACATCCGGTCTTCAATCTTTGTCAGGAATTAATGATGCAAGCGCTCGACCTTGAAATTAAAAATCTTATTATCTCTACCCTCAATCTGGACGAACTGACCCCTGACGACATCGATACCGATGCGGCGCTGTTTGGCGATGGCCTGGGTCTCGATTCAATCGATGCCCTGGAGCTGGGGCTGGCGGTAAAAAACCAGTACGGCGTCGTGCTGTCTGCCGAAAGCGAAGAGATGCGTCAGCACTTCTTCTCCGTCGCCACCCTGGCGTCATTTATCACTGCCCAACGCGCCTGAGAACGGATCCACCATGACAACTGAACAAGACGCTATTTATCAGGAAGTGACCTCCCTGCTGATCAACCTGTTTGAGCTCGCCCCACAAGACATCACCCCAGAGGCGCGCCTGTATGAAGACCTGGATCTGGACAGCATCGACGCTGTCGATATGGTGGTTAACCTGCAGAAGAAAACGGGCATCAAGATCAAGCCTGAAACCTTCAAATCGGTGCGTACCGTTCAGGACGTCGTAGACGCCGTCGAACAGCTTCTGCGTGAAGCCTGAGCCGCATGCGTGACGGACGGTCATTTCCGGCTATCCCGTTCCTGACGGGCTTAATGCTGGTCGCCTGGCCGTTCCTGATTGGCTTTGGCCTGACGCATAACGGCCTGCACTGGCTGCTGCCGCTAATGGCATTGCTGCTGCTGTTTCGTCTGCGCCAGGCGCGACTTCACGCCGGGCCGATGCGCTATGTCGTTCAGAGCGTGACGCTGGCAGGCATCGCCCTCTGCGCGGCAAGTTACCTGCTGAAGGCCCATCAGTGGCTGCTGCTGTATCCGGTGGTGGTCAACCTGGTGATGCTGGCGGTATTTGGCGGCTCGCTGTGGACATCAATGCCGCTGGTTGAACGGCTGGCCCGGCTGCGTGAACCAAATTTACCCCCTGAAGGGGTGCGCTATACCCGCGTCGTAACCCGCGTGTGGTGCGGCTTTTTCATTTTTAACGGCAGCGTGGCGCTATTCACCTTCCTGCGGGGCGATATAGCACTCTGGACGCTGTGGAACGGCATCATTGCCTACATTCTGATGGGAACCTTGATGACAACCGAGTGGCTGGTGCGTCAACGGGTGAGAAACAAAGAGAAGCACCATGCATAGCGCCCTTCCTGTGCGCCAGTGGCTGAATGCCCCGCGCCCGGACGACACGCCTGTTGCCTGGAGTGGCGATCGCGGCTGGACGCTGGGGCAGTTGCGCGATGACGTCAGCAGCTTAACAACCTACCTGCAACAGCAGGAGGGCGAGCGCTGGGCGCTCTGTTTCGACGATAGCTATCTGTTTATCGTAGCGTTACTGGCGATGCTCCATGCCGGTAAAATTCCGGTCATCCCGGGCCACAGCCGGGTATTGCTGCTGGAAAAGCAGCAGGCCCTGTTTGACGGCCTGCTGAGCGATCGGGCGTTACGCTATTCCGGTCGTCTACGGGTGGTGAGTGCTACCCGACGCAGCCACGCCCCCTTTCTCCCGCTGCCTGACATTGCCGACGCGGCCTTCATCGAGCTGTTTACCTCTGGCTCGACCGGGGCACCAAAACGCGTCGTCAAAACCATCACCGACCTCGACAGGGAAGCCGCGCAGCTGGCGACCCTTTTTGGCGAGCGGCTGATCGGCTGTCGGGTGGTGGCCTCCGTGGCGCCTTATCATCAGTACGGGCTGACGTTTCGCCTCTTTTTACCCCTGTCGCTGGGGTTAGTAGTGCATTTAGCCATCATCGAGTACAGCGAGCAGTTGGCGGCGCTCGATCCGCAGTATCGCTACCTTTTCATCAGCAGCCCGGCGTTTCTGAAGCGGATCGACACGCAGCTCTCGGCCCCACCGGTGGCGATGCTGATCTCCGCCGGAGGAGCGCTGGAGTGGAAAACCGTGGAGAAGACCCATCGCTGGCTGAACATCTGGCCGGATGAAATCTATGGCAGCACGGAAACCGGCGTCCTCGCCTGGCGCCATTATCAGAAAGAGGGTCTCCTCTGGCGGCCCTTGCCCGGCGTGCATTTCCATCAGGATCAGGACGGCCTTCGCGTCGCCTCACCGTTCATCCCACACGGCGAAGAGTGGCCCCTCGACGATGTCCTCCAGTTTGATGCGACCGGCGCATTCAGGCTGGTCGGACGCCGGGATCGGGTAGTTAAAATCGAAGAGAAACGCATCTCGCTGGATGAGATCGAGCAGCATCTGCTGGCGTTAGAGGGTATTTGCGAAGCGGCGGCGCTGCCGATAGTGCGCAACGGAAGACAGGGGATTGGCGCGCTGCTGGTGTTGGACGGCGCAGCGCGTGAACAGCGCAAGCAGCGTGACAACAACGCGCAGGAGCAGGCCTGGCGACGCGCCTTGCGACCCTGGCTCGACCCCGTCGCGGTGCCTCGCGACTGGCGCATCGTTGATGAAATACCGGTTAACAGTATGAATAAGCGTGTTTATGCGCAGTTACAGGAGTTATTTCATGAAAATCCATGAAATTGAGCGCCAGCAGGCACACCCGCAGCATCTGGATATCACCCTGCATCTTGATCCCGCGCTGTTCTGGTTTCAGGGCCATTTTGCCGTCCAGCCGCTGCTGCCGGGCGTGGCCCAGCTTGACTGGGTGATGCACTACGCCACCACGCTGCTGGCCCCGGCGTATCGCTTTCACAGTATTCAGAACGTGAAATTTCAGGCCCCGCTGCTGCCCGATACCACGGTGACGCTCACCCTCGACTGGCACGCTGAGCGTGAGATGCTCTCTTTCCACTATCAACGCCACGATGGCGCACAGCGCCATATCGCCAGCAGCGGGAAGATTCGCTTATGTCGTTAACCTTCCGTCCCTGCATCCTGATCCCCTGCTATAACCACGGGGCGATGATGGCGAGCGTGCTGCAACGCCTGGCCCCGTTCGCCCTGCCGATTATCCTGGTCGATGATGGCAGTGATGCCGGTACCCGTCAGGAACTGAACCGCCTGGCCGCCGACAATGCCCAGCTCACGCTGGTGCGGCTGACGCACAACGCCGGGAAAGGCGCGGCGGTGATCCGCGGGCTGAAAGTCTGTGCCGGATCCGGGTTTACCCACGCGGTGCAGGTGGATGCCGACGGGCAACATGCGATTGAAGATATCCCGAAACTGCTGGCGCTGGCAGCCCGTCATCCCCAGGCGCTTATCTCCGGCAAGCCGGTTTATGACGCGTCGATCCCGCGCGCGCGGCTGTATGGCCGCTGGGTAACGCACGTGTGGGTGTGGATCGAAACCCTCTCTTTACAGCTTAAAGACAGCATGTGCGGCTTTCGGGTGTATCCGGTGGCCCCGACGCTGCAGCTGGCAAACCGCGTGTCGCTCGGCAAGCGGATGGATTTTGACATCGAAGTAATGGTGCGCCTCTACTGGCAGGGCACCACCAGCCATTTTCTGCCAACCCGCGTGACCTATCCGCAGGATGGCGTATCCCATTTCGATACCCTGAAAGACAACCTGCGCATTTCATGGATGCATACCCGGCTGTTCTTCGGCATGTTACCCCGCATCCCCTCCCTGCTACGGGGTCGCCGCAGGCAGCACTGGGCAGAGCAGCAGGAAGTCAAAGGCCTGCGCGGGATGCGCCTGATGCTGCGAGTCTGGCAATGGCTCGGTCGTCGGGCGTTTAATGCGCTGCTGTGGCCGGTGATTGGTGTCTACTGGCTGACGGCCCGCCCGGCGCGACGGGCATCGCAGGAGTGGATCGCCCGGGTCAGCCAGACGCTGGCCCAGCGCCAGCAGCCGACGCCCGCACGCCTGAACAGTTTTTTCCACTTCCTGCGCTTTGGTCAGGCGATGCTGGATAAAGTCGCCAGCTGGCGCGGGGAGCTAAAGCTGCACCAGCACGTGACCTTTGCCCCCGGGGCGCGTGAAGTACTGGACAGTGCGGCGCCGCAAGGCAAGCTGCTGCTGGCCTCACATCTGGGCGATGTGGAGGTGTGCCGCGCGCTGGCCCAGCGCGAAGGCCACCACACCATTAATGCGCTGGTGTTCAGTGATAACGCCCGGCGCTTCAAACAGATTATGCAGGAGATGGCCCCCGAGGCGGGACTGAACCTGATCTCCGTGACCGATATCGGGCCGGAGACCGCCATCCTCCTGAAAGAGAAGCTGGAGCGCGGCGAGTGGATTGCGATCGTCGGCGATCGTCTGGCGATCAACCCTCAGCGTGGCGGCGAGTGGCGGGTGGTCTGGAGCGAATTTATGGGCCAACCGGCCCCCTTCCCCCAGGGGCCGTTTATCCTTGCCGCGATCCTGCGCTGTCCGGTGGTACTCATTTATGCCCTGCAACAGCAGCAGACCCTGCGGATCCACTGCGAGCCGTTTGCCGACCCGCTGATCCTGCCGCGAAATGGGCGTCAGCAAGCGTTACAGCAGGCTGTCGATCGTTATGCGCAGCGGCTGGAGCATTATGCCCTGCAGTCGCCGCTCGACTGGTTTAATTTTTTCGATTTCTGGCACCTGCCGGATACCAAAGGAAAGGAGTAAAGGGTGCTGACCGATCCCCGCTTTACCACCGAGGTTGAGCTGACCGTCCCGTTTCACGACGTCGATATGATGGGCGTGGTCTGGCATGGCAACTATTTCCGCTATTTTGAAATTGCCCGCGAGGCGCTGCTGAATCAGTTCGATTACGGCTATCGCCAGATGAAAGCCTCCGGCTATGTCTGGCCGGTGGTGGACACCCGGGTGAAGTACCGGGAGGCGCTCACCTTCGAACAGCGGATCCGCGTCCGCGCCCATATCGACGAGTTTGAAAATCGCCTGCGCATTGCCTATCAGATTTTCGACGCCGCCAGCGGCAAACGGACCACCACCGGCTACACCATTCAGGTGGCCGTTGAAGAGATGAGCCGCGAGCTGTGCTTTGTCAGCCCGGCGATCCTGTTTGAGCGTATGGGAGTGACCCCATGAAGTGGTTACCGCTGCTTGCCCTGCTGGCAAGCCCGTGGGTAAGCGCCGTGACGCTGGACGAATTGCAGCAGCGCTTTACCGAACAACCGGTGGTGCGCGCCCACTTTGAGCAGACCCGCACCATTAAGGATATGCCCCAGCCGCTGCGCTCCAGCGGCGAAATGCTGATCGCCCGCGACGACGGCCTGCTGTGGGATCAAAAATCACCCTTCCCGATGCTGCTGCTGCTGGATGACAAACGAATGGTGCAGACCATTAACGGCCAGCCGCCGCAGACCATCACCGCAGAAAACAACCCGCAGATGTTCCAGTTTAACCATCTGCTGCGCGCCCTGTTCCAGGCAGATCGCAAGGTGCTGGAGGAGAACTTCCGCATCGATTTTAAGGATCTCGGCAATGGCCGCTGGTCGCTGATGCTGACACCAACCACCACCCCGCTGGATAAGGTTTTTACCTCGCTGGATCTGGGTGGCGCAGCCTACATGGAATCCATTGTGCTGAACGATAAGCAGGGCGACCGCACCCAAATCGCCCTTTCCCACCACCAACTGACGCCCGCCAGCCTGACCGATGCCGAACGCCAACGCTTTGCCGCACCATAACAGCCGCCGTCCGGCGCTGCTGTGGTTGCTGACCTGCCTGATCCTGCTGGGGGTGCTGCTGTCGCTCCTGCCCGGTGCACGGCTGAACAGCAGCGTGCTGGCGATGCTGCCCAAACAGACCCTCGGGGCGATCCCCCCGGCGCTGAACGACGGCTTTATGCAGCGCCTCGACCGCCAGCTGGTGTGGCTGGTCAGCCCCGGCAAAAAAGCCGATCCGCAGGTGGCACAGCAGTGGCTGACCCTGCTGCAGGGCTCGTCGTCGCTGAATGAGGTCAAAGGCCCGATGGACGCTGCCGGGCAGAAGGCGTGGGGAGAATTTTTCTGGCAGCACCGTAACGGTCTGATCGACTCTGCTACCCGCGCGCGCCTGCAGAACGGCGGTGAAGCGCAGGCGCAGTGGATTTTGTCCCAGCTCTATTCGGCCTTCTCCGGCGTCAGCGGCAAAGAGCTGCAAAACGACCCGCTGATGCTGATGCGTGGCTCGCAGCTGGCGCTTGCGCAAAACAGCCAGAAGCTGCGGCTGATGGACGGCTGGCTGGTGACGAAAGATGAGGCCGGTAATTACTGGTATCTGCTGCATGGCGAGCTGGCCGGTTCGTCATTCGATATGCAGCAAACCAGCAGACTTGTGACAAGGCTGCACGGGCTGGAAGGCCAGCTGAAAGCGCAGTATCCGCAGGCGCAGTTGCTGTCACGCGGCACCGTGTTTTACAGCGATTACGCCAGCCAGCAGGCGAAACGGGATATCTCGACCCTTGGCGTCGCCACTATTCTGGGGGTGATCCTGCTGATTGTGGCGGTGTTCCGCTCCCTGCGTCCGCTGGCGCTGTGCCTGATATCTATCGCCACAGGCGCGCTGGCGGGCACGGTGGCGACGCTGCTGCTGTTTGGCGAGCTGCACCTGATGACGCTGGTGATGAGCATGAGCATCATCGGCATCTCGGCGGATTACACCCTCTACTACCTGACCGAACGAATGGTTCACGGCGGACAGGATTCACCCTGGCAGAGCCTGGCGAAGGTGCGTAATGCCCTGCTGCTGGCGCTGCTGACCACGGTTGTCGCGTATCTGATCATGATGCTGGCGCCGTTCCCGGCCATTCGTCAGCTGTCGGTGTTCGCCGCCGTGGGGCTCAGCGCCTCGTGCCTGACGGTGATTTTCTGGCATCCGTGGCTGTGTCGCGGCCTGCCGGTGCGTCCGGTTCCGGCAATGGCGCTGATGCTGCGCTGGCTGGCAGCCTGGCGGCGCGACAGGCGTCTGTCTGTCGGGCTGCCGGTTACGCTGGCGCTGCTGGCGGTAGCGGGTATGGCCACCCTGCGGATCGATGACGATATCGCCCAGCTGCAGGCGCTGCCGCAGGATATTCTGGCGCAGGAAAAAGCCATCACCGCCCTCACCGGGCAGAGCGTCGATCAGAAATGGTTCGTGGTGCATGGCGTCTCGGCCCAGCAAACTCTTGAGCGGCTGGAGGCCTTCACCCCGGCGCTGGCCCGGGCGCAGCAGGCAGGGGACCTGACGTCGTGGCGCACCCTGCCGCTGAACTCGCTGAAACGGCAGGAAAGCGATCTGGCGCTGCTAAAAAGCGCGGCCCCGGCGGTAACGACGGTGTTGCAAAACGCTGGCATGACAACGATTTCAGCCGATCTGAACGCCATGCCGGTGCAGGTTGAGGCCTGGCTTGCCAGCCCGGCCAGTGAAGGCTGGCGGCTGCTGTGGCTGACCCTGCCCGACGGGCAAAGCGGCGTACTGGTACCGGTCAATGGGGTCAACAACAGCCCCGCGCTGGCGGCGCTGGCCAACAAACAGCTGGGCGTGGTGTGGGTGGATCGCAAGGCGAGCTTTGACAGCCTGTTTACCCTCTATCGCACAGTGCTGACCGGGCTGCTGGTTGTCGCGTTAGCGGTGATCGCCTGCGGGGCAATGCTGCGCCTCGGCTGGCGCAACGGGCTGCTAAGTCTGGTGCCGTCGGTGCTGTCACTGGGCTGTGGCCTGGCGGCGCTGGCCGTGACGGGTCATCCGCTGAATCTGTTCTCGCTGCTGGCGTTGGTGCTGGTGCTCGGGATCGGTATCAACTACACCCTGTTTTTCAGCAACCCGCGCGGCACGCCGCTGACCTCGATGCTGGCGATCACCCTGGCGATGCTGACCACGATTTTGACCCTCGGCATGCTGGTATTCAGCACTACCCAGGCCATCAGCAGCTTTGGGGTGGTGCTGGTCAGCGGTATTTTTACCGCCTTCCTGCTGGCGCCGCTGGCGATGCCGACTAAAAAAGAGAGAACACGATGAGGCCTTTATACCGTGCCATCGCCCTGATCGGCGTGCTGTTGCTGGTGGGTTGTGGTTCATCCACGCAGAATACCGACGCTGCCCGCCCGCAGGCGTGGCTGCAGCCCGGCGCCAAAGTGACGCTGCCTGCGCCGGGCATCACCCCGACGCTCAATTCGCAGCAGCTGCTGACCGGCCGTTTCAACGGCAAAACCCAGTCGCTGCTGGTGATGCTGAATGCCGACGGGCATAAAATTACCCTGGCCGGGCTGTCATCGGTGGGAATTCGTTTGTTCCTGGTCACCTATGATCAAACGGGGATCCATACTGAACAGTCGATTGTTGTGCCACAGCTGCCTCCGGCCAGCCAGGTGCTGGCGGACGTGATGCTCAGCCACTGGCCCATCAGCGCCTGGCAGCCGCAGTTGCCGAAAGGCTGGACGCTGCAGGACAAGGGCGACCGCCGAGAGCTGCGCAATGCCCGAGGCACGCTGGTGACGGAGGTGGTTTACCTGCAGCGTAAAGGTCAGCGCGCGCCGATCAGCATCGAACAGCACGTCTTTAATTACCACATCACCATTCAATATCTGGGTGACTGAGATGATCTACATTTCTGCCGTTGGCCTGGTCAACGCGCTCGGCAACGGGCCTGACGAGATTGCCGCTAATCTGACGCGCGGCGTTGCACCCGGGATGCGTATTCGCCGCGGCTGGTTACAGAACCAGGATGCGGTGCTGGGGGGCGTCGAGGGTGAATTACCGGCGATCCCGGATAGCTATGCTGCACACCGCACGCGCAATAATCAGCTGCTGCTGGCCGCGCTGGCGCAGATCCAGCCTGCCGTGGACGACGCCATTGCCCGTTTCGGTCGGGAACGGATCGCCGTGGTGCTGGGCACCAGTACCTCCGGGCTCGACGAGGGTGATGAACATGTGCGCCTGACGCAGAACGGCGAAGCCAGCCTTCACTGGCAGTATTCCCAGCAGGAGCTGGGCGATCCGTCGCGTTTTCTGGCGAACTGGCTCACGCTGGAAGGCCCGGCCTATACCCTATCGACCGCCTGCTCCTCCAGTGCGCGGGCAATCATCAGCGGCCGACGGTTGATTGACGCCGGGTTGGTGGATATCGCCATTGTCGGCGGGGCGGATACGTTAAGCCGGATGCCGGTCAATGGCTTTAACAGCCTTGAATCGCTGTCCACCACCCTGTGCGAGCCCTTTGGCCGCGATCGCCGGGGCATCACCATTGGCGAAGCGGCCGCCCTGATGGTGCTGACCCGCGAGCCGCAGCCGGTGGCGTTACTGGGCGTCGGGGAGTCGAGCGATGCGTACCATATTTCGGCCCCGCATCCGCAGGGCGAAGGGGCGATCCACGCCATGACTCAGGCCCTGAACGACGGGGGAATAAAACCGGACGAGGTAGGCTACATCAACCTGCACGGCACCGCGACACCGCTCAACGATCGGATTGAATCCCAGGTGGTGCATGACCTCTTTGGCGACACCGTACCCTGCAGTTCAACCAAGCATCTGACCGGCCACACGCTGGGGGCGGCGGGGATCACCGAGGCCGCGTTGAGCTGGCTGATTCTGACCCGCGACCTGCCGCTGCCTGCCCAGGATTTCGACCGTTATGCGCCCGATCCAAGGCTCGCCGCCTGCGGCCTACTGCATCAGACTGTGGCCTTGAAAAAAGCGGCGATCATGTCTAATTCATTCGCCTTCGGCGGCAATAATGTCAGCATCTTGCTGGGGAGAGTGTCATGAGTTATTTACCACCAGGCGACTACCTGCCCCACGACGCGCCGATGTTGCTACTGGAGTCGGTCGAAAGCGTTAGCGAAGAGACGGCTGTCTGCCGGGTAACGGTCAGCGACCAGGGTGTGTTGGCCCCCTTTCTGAATGCCGAGGGCTGCCTGCCGGGTTGGTACGCGCTGGAGCTGATGGCCCAGACCGTGGGCGTCTGGTCTGGCTGGCATCGTCAGCAGCAGGGGCGCAGCAGCATCAGGCTCGGCATGGTGTTGGGCGCCCGGGAACTGGTGTGCGCAGCAGGGCAGTTCCCGGCCAACATCCTGTTAACCGTGAGCATCAAATTGCTGATGCAGGATGAACGCTTTGGCAGTTTCGAATGTGCTATCACCGCCGACGGTTGCACGCTGGCAACCGGCCGGGTCAATACCTTTAAGCCCACCCACGAAGAGTTAACCTCGCTTTTTAATCAGGGAGCACGCGCATGAGTCGTTCCGTTCTGGTTACCGGCGCCAGCAAAGGCATTGGCCGGGCCATCGCCATGAAACTGGCTGCTGATGGGTTTACCGTTGGGGTCCATTATCACCGTGACGCCGCAGGCGCACAGGACACCCTTAGCGCTATTGAACAGGCGGGCGGCAGTGGCCGCGTGCTGTCGTTTGACGTGGGCAACCGGGAGCAGTGCCGCGAAGTACTGGAGCAGGAAATCGCCACCTTTGGCGCCTGGTATGGCGTGGTCAGTAACGCTGGGATCGCCCGCGATGGCGCCTTCCCGGCACTGAGCGACGACGACTGGGATAGCGTGATCCACACCAATCTCGACAGCTTTTATAACGTCATCCACCCCTGCATTATGCCGATGATTGGCCGACGCTCGGGCGGGCGTATCATCACCCTGTCTTCCGTTTCCGGGCTGATGGGCAATCGCGGCCAGGTGAACTACAGCGCGGCGAAAGCGGGGATTATCGGTGCCACCAAAGCGCTGGCGATTGAGCTGGCGAAGCGCAAAATTACCGTCAACTGCATCGCACCGGGGCTGATTGATACCGGGATGATCGAGATGGAAGAGGCCGCGCTGCAAGAGGCGATGGCCATCATCCCAATGAAACGGATGGGCCACGCGGACGAAGTCGCTGGGCTGGCCAGCTATCTGATGTCTGATATTGCGGGCTATGTCACCCGCCAGGTCATTTCCATTAATGGGGGCATGCTATGACGCGTCGCGTGGTGATTACAGGCATGGGTGGCGTCACCGCCTTCGGTGAGGACTGGCAGTCGGTTGCCGCACGCTTGCTGCAATATGAAAACGCCGTGCGCAAAATGCCGGAATGGGCGGTTTATGACGGTCTTCAGACCTTGCTGGGGGCGCCAGTCGATGACTTTGCCCTGCCGGAACACTACACCCGCAAGCGCATCCGCTCGATGGGCAGGGTGTCGCTGATGTCGACCCGCGCCACCGAGCTGGCGCTGGCGCAGGCCGGACTGATTGACGATCCGGTACTCACCCACGGCGAAACCGGGATTGCCTACGGCTCATCCACCGGCAGCACCGGTCCGGTTAGCGACTTCGCCACCATGCTCACCGAAAAACACACCAGTAACATCACCGGCACCACCTATGTGCAGATGATGCCGCATACCACAGCGGTGAACACCGGGCTGTTCTTCGGCCTGCGCGGGCGGGTGATCCCGACCTCCAGCGCCTGCACCTCCGGCAGCCAGGCGATCGGTTACGCCTGGGAAGCCATTCGCCACGGTTATCAAACGGTGATGGTCGCAGGCGGCGCAGAAGAGCTCTGTCCGTCAGAAGCGGCGGTGTTCGATACGTTGTTCGCCACCAGCCAGCGCAACGACGCGCCGAAACTCACCCCGTCACCGTTTGATACACAGCGCGACGGTCTGGTGATTGGCGAAGGTGCCGGGACACTGATTCTTGAAGAGCTGGAGCATGCGAAAGCGCGTGGCGCGACGATCTACGGTGAAATCGTGGGCTTCGCCACTAACTGCGACGCGGCGCATATCACCCAGCCGCAGCGGGAAACCATGCTGATCTGCATGGAGAAGTCGCTGAAAATAGCCGGACTCAGCCCGCGTGAGATCGGCTACATTTCCGCACACGGCACGGCAACCGACCGGGGCGATATTGCCGAAAGCCAGGCCACTGCCGCGCTTTTCGGCGACAACGTGCCGATTTCATCGTTAAAGAGCTATTTTGGCCATACGCTCGGGGCCTGCGGCGCGCTGGAAGCCTGGATGAGTGTGCAGATGATGCGCGAGGGCTGGTTTGCCCCGACCCTGAATTTAAGACAACCGGATGAGCAATGTGGCGCATTAGATTATATTATGGGGAAAGCCCGTCATATTGACTGCGAATATCTGCAAAGCAACAACTTCGCGTTCGGCGGCATTAATACCTCCATTATCATTAAACGCTGGGCGTGACTATGTACCAGTTTCTACTGGGAAAGATTTCTACTCTCAGCGCTGACCCTCTGGCGTCAGCGCTGGCCGAACAGGCACCACAGGGCGCGCGTCGCCTTCCCTGGCTGGCCGGACGGACTCTGCTCGCCCGGGCGCTGTCGCCTTCTCCGGTGCCGGACATTGTCTTTGGCGAACAGGGTAAACCCGCGTTCGTCGATGCTCATCCGTACTGGTTTAACCTGAGCCACAGCGGGGATGATATTGCCCTGCTGCTGAGCGATGAAGGCGAAGTGGGCTGCGACATTGAAGTGGTTCGCCCGCGCGACAACTGGCAGGCGCTGGCCAATGCGGTCTTTAGCGTGGCCGAGCACGATGAACTGGAACGTGAAACGCCCGAAGACAAGCTGGCGGCGTTCTGGCGCATCTGGACGCGCAAAGAGGCGATTGTTAAACAGCGCGGCGGCAGCGCCTGGCAGATTGTCAGTATCGACAGCACCCTGGCTTCCGCACTGAGCATCAGCCACTGTCAGTACGGTGCGCTCAGCCTGGCGGTCTGCACGCCGACGCCGTTTACGCTTCATCACGATGCTCTGCGCCTGCTGTAACCTTTTTCCCACCTGCTACGCTTAATGGTCTGACTTTGCTAACAACATGGAGCAGACCATGAAAATCGATCTTACGGGAAAAGTAGCGTTGGTCACCGCCTCCACCGGCGGTATCGGCTTCGCTATCGCCAGAGGGCTGGCGGAGAGCGGCGCAGAGGTGATCCTCAACGGGCGCAGCATCGACTCGGTCAACCGGGGCATTCAGCATCTCCAGCAATCGCTGCCCGGCAGTCAGCTGCGGGCGGCGATTGCCGATCTCAGCACCCCTGAAGGCGTGGAAGCGCTACTGAAAGTGGCGTCCGACGTCGATATCCTGGTGAACAACGCCGGGATCTACGGACCCGAAGATTTTTACACCACCGCCGACGAGACCTGGGATAACTACTGGCAAACCAACGTGATGTCCGGGGTGCGCCTGTCCCGCGCCCTGCTGCCCGGCATGGTGCAAAAAGGCTGGGGCCGGGTGGTGTTTATCTCCTCGGAGTCGGCCTGCAACATCCCGGCGGACATGATCCACTACGGGGTGACCAAAACCGCCCAGCTGTCGCTGGCACGCGGGCTGGCGAAATTTGTCGCCGGGAGCGGCGTCACCGTCAACAGCGTATTGCCCGGCCCGACGATGTCTGACGGCTTTGCCGAAATGATGAAAGACGAGATCGAGAAAACCGGCAAATCGCTGGAGACGCTGGCGAAAGAGTTTGTGATGGCTCATCGCCCGAGCTCGGTGATCCAGCGTGCCGCCACGGTCGATGAGGTGGCAAACATGGTGGTTTACGTCTGTTCACCGCAGGCCTCCGCCACCTCCGGCGCGGCGCTGCGCGTCGATGGCGGCGTGATAGACGATATTATCTAGCGGGCAAGCCGCCCGCCCTCTGGCGGGTGGCATCTGGCCTCAAAGCAGGTAAACTGACGGGCAGAATATGTCTTCCAGCTAAGATCACGTTATGACCAATATGATTGCCGATGAGGCAGTAGCAAAATCCAGTGTGCTTTCTGTTTTTGATTTTGACGGCACGCTGACGCATCACGACAGTTTTATCCCTTTCTTACGCTTTGCGTTCGGTAAACGCTATTTTGCCGGCCGTCTGGTGCGGATGGCCCTGCCCACGCTGCACTGCGTGCGCCGTAAGCTGACCCGTGACGAGCTTAAAGAGGTGCTGATCAAGACCTTCCTGACCGGCGTGGATGAGCGTTGGCTGCGCCAGCAGGCGGATCTGTTCTGTGAAAAATACTGGGCCAGGCTGATGCGCCCGGCAGGCGTGATTGCGGTGGCGACGGAAGTGAACTCCGGGGCCGAAGTGACGATCTGTTCTGCGTCACCGGCGCTGGTGTTGCAGCCGTTTGCCGACAAGCTCGGCATTAAGCTTATCGGCACCCAGCTGGAAGTGAAAAACGGCAAGCTGACCGGCCGGATCACCGGCCATAACTGCCGCTGCGGGCAGAAGGTCTCAAGGCTGGAACACGTTTACGGCAGCTTGACGAACTACCATCTGCGCGCCTGGGGCGATACGCGCGGGGATCATGAGCTGCTGGCCGCGGCACAGGATCCGCACTGGCGTCATTTCCATCACCCGCGCGCGCGCCGTAATTCACCGATCAAGCTGTAAAATGCGCCGGGCGGCGGCTTCGCCTGACCCGGCCTACCGCCCCGCAAAAGCCATCAGGCTTCGCGTTTACCCGGGAACAGCAGGCTCGCCACAATCCCGGCGGCCAGCACGCCCAGCACCACTAACAGACTCGCCGTGGCACCGATGCCATAGCCGTGATGCCAGAAGTGATCCGTGGCATTCAGGCCAAGCTTGAACGCCACGAAGAACAGCAGCGCGATCACCGCTTTCTCCAGATGCACCAGATACTGCTTCAGCGCTTCCAGCACGAAGTAAAGCGTACGCAGGCCGAGGATCGCGAACATCATCGCGCTGTAGATAATCAGCGGTTCGCGGCTGACGGCGATAATCGCTGGCACCGAGTCAAACGCAAACATCACGTCTGACAGCTCAACCACCGCCACGCAGAGCAGCAGCGGCGTGGCATAGCGCTTCGCCTTCTTCACCCGCCCAACCATTACGTCCTGGTTCTCTGGCTTCGCCAGTTCTACATCAACCTCTTTCTGGCTTAACAGGAAAGCGTGGCCGGTGATTTTTGGCCAGATCGGGTAGAAGCGCTTTACCGCCCGGTACGCCAGATGCTGGGAGTAATCCTCAATTGCATCCTGCTCTTCGCCGCGCTTGAGCATCATCACCGCCGTCCAGGCCACGATCAGGGCAAAGACCACTTCGACATACGGCCCCAGACTCAGCAGGCTGGTGCCGATAGCCACGAAAATCCCGCGGAACACGATGGCGCCAATCACGCCCCAGTAGAGCACCCGATGACGATACTGATCCGGCACGCCAAACCAGGCAAAGATCGCCATCATCACAAACAGGTTATCGACCGACAGCACCTCTTCCAGCGCATAACCGGTGAGGAACAGGCTTGCCACTTCCGCACCGTGGTGAACATACAGGAACCCGGCGAAGGCCATCGCGGTCATGACCCAGAAGATCGACCAGAGCGACGCGCTTTTCAGCGAAATCGGTTTGTTGTGACGGTGCATAAAGAGGTCGATAAACATCGCCCCTACCGCCATAACCACGAAGACAACAACGGTTTCCGTCGGGAAACCGAGATGAGCAGATGCCATACACAACCCTTTTAGAAGACAAAATACAAACCATGCAGACTGGCGAAGCCAGTGAAGAAAAGGGGGGACTGTCGGCAGTCTTCTCCCCTTAAGAAGTAAAACCCGGCGCAGGCTGTACCCGCGCAAGGTTGTGCATTTTACCTCACATCAATGCGGTTCTGCCATCGGCGGGTGGGGGGTTTATTGGCTCATGCCACGCAGGCGCTGCAGGACGGCCACCAGCACCGCGACCGACCAGCCGACCATCAGCGCCCCGACCAACCCTTCGACCCCGCCGACCAGCCGCCAGTGCTCCGGCAGGGTGACATCGCCATACCCGACGGTGGCGTAGCTGACCAGCGAGAAGTAGAAGCTGGTATTCCAGTCCGGTAGCGCCTTGACGTACCAGTAAAAACCGGCAAACAGGCTGGCTTCAATCAGATGGGCAAACAGCACGGAAATGACGATGGCGACATTGCGGCAGACAATGCGGATCACCGATTCAACGCCGAGGTTAATGTACTTGAGGACAATAAACATCCACGTCGAATGAATGATGACCGTCAGGGTGATCAACGTTGTCACGCTCAAAAGCAGCATATCGGGTACTCGCAGAGCCGCAGGCAGTGAGGAAGGCGCAATGGTTGAAGCATAGCGGATCTGCTTCTGACGATAACGCCTGATAACGCTTTTTTATCCTCTGACCGCCAGCTCCTGTGCGCAGGCCCATGCACTCGCCCAGGCCCACTGGAAGTTGTAGCCGCCGAGCCAACCGGTAACGTCCATCACTTCGCCGATAAAGAACAGCCCCGGCACGTTACGCGCTTCCATGGTGCGCGAGGAGAGTTCATGAGTATCGACGCCGCCCAGCGTCACTTCCGCCGTGCGATACCCTTCGGTACCGTTTGGCTGCACGCGCCAGGCGCTCAACGTTTCCACCAGCGTTTGCTGATCGCGGCTGTTGAGCTGCTTCAGCGACACGTCCGGGATTTGACCCAGCAGCTGCAGACACTCCACCAGCCGCTTCGGCAGTTGCATCGCCAACGTGTTTTTCAAGCTCTGGTTAGGATGCTCCGCACGCTGCGCGTCGAGGAAGCTCTCCAGATCGCAGTCAGGCACTAAGTTGACGCTGACGAACTCACCCGGCTGCCAGTAGCTGGAAATTTGCAGCACTGCCGGGCCGGACAGGCCGCGATGGGTAAACAGCAGGTTTTCCCGGAACACCGTCCCGTCTTCGGCGGTGATCACCGACGGCACCGAAACGCCAGAAAGCGTTTGCAGCTGTTCCAGCAGCGGTTTATGCAGCGTGAACGGCACCAGCCCGGCGCGGGTCGGCAGCACCTTCAAACCAAACTGTTCGGCAATTTTATAGCCGAAAGGCGTTGCCCCCAGCCCCGGCATCGAGAGCCCGCCGCTGGCGATCACCAGATTGGGGGTGCTCACCGTTTCGCCATTCAGCGCTAAGGTGTATCCCGTCTCGTCACGGGCCACATCCAGCACTTCGCTGCGTAATCGCAGGGTAACCTGGCCTTTTTCACACTCCGCCAGCAGCATATCGACGATTTGTTGCGCGGAATCATCACAAAAAAGCTGGCCCAGCGTTTTCTCGTGCCAGGCGATACCGTGCTTGCCCACAATGTCGATAAAGTCCCACTGGGTGTAGCGTGCAAGGGCAGATTTGCAAAAATGGCGGTTTTGGCTGAGATAGGCCGCGGGTTCGATATAAAGATTAGTAAAGTTGCAGCGCCCGCCGCCCGACATCAGGATTTTACGGCCCGCCTTTTTGCCGTTATCGAGCAGCAGAACCCGGCGCCCCGCCTGTCCGGCCATCGCCGCACAGAATAATCCCGCTGCACCGGCGCCAATTACAATGGCATCATACTTTTCCACGTCTCGATCCTCTTGTTTTAAGGGCGCGAATTGTAAAGTTTCATCAAGAATCGCACCAGTGCATTATCCATGATCATATTTATTTACTTGAAATATAAAATATAATTGTTTTACTACCGCGCTAAGTTAGGTAGGGATTTGAAAAAAAGTCTATATTTCACTTTGCCCGTTGCGCATTTGTCCTGGATAATGCGCCGCGTTCATGTCCTCAAGATGGCGTAACGTCCTATGCTACATTTGTTTGCCGGCCTGGATTTACATACCGGGCTATTACTAGTGCTTGCTCTGGTCTTTGTATTGTTTTACGAAGCAATCAACGGCTTCCATGACACTGCAAACGCAGTGGCAACCGTAATCTACACACGTGCTTTACGATCGCAAGTTGCGGTGGTGATGGCGGCGGTGTTTAACTTCTTTGGCGTTCTTCTTGGAGGTCTGAGCGTAGCCTACGCCATCGTGCATATGCTGCCAACGGATCTACTGTTGAATGTCAGCTCCGGCCATGGCCTTGCTATGGTGTTCTCCTTGCTGTTTGCTGCAATTATCTGGAACCTCGGTACCTGGTATTTCGGCCTGCCGGCATCCAGTTCTCACACCCTGATCGGCGCCATCATCGGTATTGGTTTAACCAATGCGCTGTTGACCGGTACGTCGGTGGTTGATGCGCTGAACATTCCTAAAGTCATTGGTATTTTTGGTTCCCTGATTATTTCTCCGATCGTCGGTCTGGTCGTTGCAGGGGGGCTGATTTTCCTGCTGCGTCGTTACTGGAGCGGTACCAAAAAACGCGCCCGTATCCACCTGACGCCTGCTGAGCGTGAAAAGAAAGACGGCAAGAAAAAGCCGCCATTCTGGACGCGTATTGCCCTGATCATTTCTGCTATCGGTGTGGCCTTCTCTCACGGCGCGAACGACGGTCAGAAAGGCATTGGTCTGGTCATGCTGGTACTGATTGGCGTGGCCCCTGCGGGCTTCGTGGTGAATATGAATGCCTCCGGCTACGAAATTACCCGTACCCGTGATGCGGTCAACAACGTGGAAACTTACTTTCAACAGCGTCCCGATTTGCTGAAGAAAGTGACCGGTGTGGATCAGCTGATCCCGTCTCCGGAAGCGGGCGCAACCACTGCACCTGGCGAGTTCCATTGTCACCCGGCTAACGCAGTCAATGCGCTGGAACGTGCCAAAGGCATGCTGACGGATATCGAAAGCTACGACAAACTGTCCGTTGAGCAACGTGGCCAGCTGCGCCGCATCATGCTGTGCATTTCGGATGTGACTGACAAGGTGGCCAAGCTGCCTGAAGTTAACGCTGACGACAAGCGTCTGCTGAAGAAGCTGAAAGTCGACATGCTGAATACCATTGAGTACGCGCCAATCTGGATCATCATGGCGGTCGCGCTGGCTCTGGGTATCGGTACGATGATTGGCTGGCGTCGCGTCGCAACGACTATCGGCGAGAAGATCGGTAAGAAAGGCATGACGTATGCGCAGGGTATGTCCGCGCAGATGACAGCCGCTGTATCTATCGGTCTGGCAAGCTATACCGGTATGCCGGTGTCGACTACCCACGTCCTCTCATCATCCGTGGCAGGTACCATGCTGGTTGATGGCGGTGGTCTGCAACGCAAAACCGTCACCAGCATCCTGATGGCCTGGGTCTTCACCCTTCCGGCGTCCATCCTGCTGTCAGGCGGACTGTACTGGATCTCCCTGCAGTTCTTGTAATCGCAGGCAGAGAAAGAGAAAAGCGGGTCAGGAAACTGGCCCGCTTTTTTTTGTGCTCAATGCCAGATGAGGAGAGCAACCATGCTCACCACCACCAGGCCGCACAGGGCGCTGGTCAAGATAAACTGACGGCGCAGACGCTCGCAGCGACGGATAAATTCATCATCATGATGATCGCGATAGCGCTGGGCGTAGATATACCATACCAGGCGCATCTGTTTGCTGGGCTGTCCATGCGAGGTGAAAAAGCCGCCCCCATCTACATATTGATACAACAGCGGATCGCAGCCACGAAGTACCACTAATAGCGCGCGCAAAGATGAGAAATAACGCGCCATATTCACGATGCAAACCACACATAACGCCCAAAACAATGCGACGGTGCTAATCATACTTCCTCCCCGGCGTCCGCCCACGGAGCAATGCCCCGGGACTACCGCACCCATGCCCTGACAGACGGTTCAGTGAAAGAGAGACACAAAAACCGATCGGTTTCACATTTTAATATCCGACCGGCTTATTCAATAGTGTAGGAGATCCGTTAATTTTTTTGCCACATGGTTATTCGTTATCAACTCCAGAGCTTGAAAATTTTGTTCAACTGGGCCGTAATGAATGCACAGACAACTGCTACACGCATGGGTCATCGATCACTTAAGGAAGGAGTAACACTATGGCGTATAAACACATTCTCATCGCGGTTGACCTCTCCCCGGAGAGCAAAGTGCTGGTTGATAAAGCCGTATCCATGGCACGTCCGTACAATGCGAAAGTTTCCCTGATTCACGTGGACGTTAATTACTCTGATCTCTATACCGGCCTTATCGACGTCAATCTTGGCGATATGCAAAAGCGCATCTCCGAAGAGACACATCAGGCCCTGAGCGAACTGTCCACCAATGCCGGTTATCCGATTACGGAGACCCTGAGCGGCAGCGGTGACCTCGGCCAGGTGCTGGTCGATGCAATTAAGAAATACGATATGGATCTGGTGGTTTGCGGTCATCACCAGGATTTCTGGAGCAAGCTGATGTCGTCAGCGCGTCAGCTGATCAACACCGTCCACGTGGATATGTTGATTGTGCCGCTGCGCGACGAAGAAGACGAGTAATGATTATTCCCTCTCCCCGCGGGGAGAGGGCCCAAACCGCACTACTCCGGCGTTCCTGGATAAATATCAAACCGGTGGCCTTTGGTGACCACCGCATTAGTCGTTGCAACCTCCGCCAGCGGCGGGGCGTAATCCGGACGTTTAACCACAACACGCTTTGTCGCCAGCTGTCGTGCAGGCTCCAGTAATCCGTCAGCATCCAGATCCGGGCCCACCAGCGACTGAAATACCCGCATCTCTTTTTTCACCAGCGCGCTTTTCTGCTTATGCGGGAACATCGGGTCAAGATAAACCACCTGCGGGCGCGGGGTGATATCCGTTAACGCCGTCAGGCTGGAGGCGTGGATCAGCTGCAACCGCTCCTGCAACCAGCGGCCAATTTCCGGGTCGGCATAGCCGCGGGCGAGACCGTCATCCAGTAAAGCCGCGACCACCGGGTTGCGCTCCAGCATCCGCACCCGACAGCCGACAGAGGCCAGCACAAACGCATCGCGTCCTAACCCTGCCGTAGCGTCGACCACGTCGGGCAGATAGCTCCCCTTCACGCCAACTGCCTTCGCGACCGCTTCACCGCGACCGCCGCCGAACTTGCGTCGGTGCGCCATCGCCCCACCGACAAAATCAACAAAAATGCCGCCGAGTTTGGGCTCGTCGCACTTGCGCAGCTCCAGATGCGTCGGGGTCATCACCAACGCCATCAGGTTATCGGCGTCGTGCTCCAGTCCCCAGCGGGCAGCAAGAACAGATAAGGCGCCGTCTCCGGCGCCTGTTTCATCTACTAAGCAGATTTTCACAACAACGATCAGCCCTTGATTCCGTAATGTTCCAGCATCGCATCCAGCTGCGGTTCACGGCCACGGAAGCGTTTAAACAGCTCCATCGGCTCTTCGGAACCGCCGCGCGTCAGGATGTTGTCGAGGAACGACTGGCCGGTAGCGCGGTTGAAAATCCCCTCTTCTTCGAAGCGAGAATAAGCGTCTGCCGCCAGCACGTCGGCCCACAGGTAGCTGTAGTAACCCGCCGCGTAACCGCCAGCAAAGATATGGCTGAACGCGTGCGGGAAGCGACCCCAGGTCGGGCCAGGAATAAGCGCCACCTGCTTTTTAATTTCGGCCAGGGTTTCGAGGATCTTCGCGCCCTGCTCCGGGCTGAACTCCGCGTGCAGACGGAAATCGAACAGGCCGAACTCCAGCTGGCGCAGAATAAACATCGCCGCCTGGTAGTTTTTCGCTTCCAGCATTTTATCCAGCAGCGATTTTGGTAGCGGTTCGCCGGTTTCATAATGGCCGGAGATAAACGCCAGCGCGTCCGGCTCCCAGCACCAGTTTTCCATAAACTGGCTTGGCAGTTCGACCGCATCCCACGGCACGCCGCTGATGCCCGCCACGCCCGCCGCTTCGATACGGGTCAGCATATGGTGCAGACCGTGGCCGAATTCGTGGAACAGGGTGATCACTTCGTCGTGGGTAAACAGCGCAGGTTTGCCGCTCACCGGACGGTTAAAGTTACAGGTCAGGTAGGCGACAGGCTTTTGCAGCGAACCGTCGGCTTTACGCATCTGGCCGACACAGTCGTCCATCCAGGCGCCGCCACGTTTGTTTTCTCGGGCGTACAGATCGAGATAGAAGCTGCCGCGCAGTTCGTTTTTCTCGTCATACAGCTCGAAGAAACGCACCTCCGGGTGCCACACGTCGACGTCGTGACGCTCTTTGGCGGTGATGCCATAGATGCGTTTGACCACTTCAAACAGGCCGTTAACGGCTTTGTTTTCCGGGAAATACGGGCGCAGCTGCTCGTCGCTGATGCTGTAGAGATGCTGCTTCTGTTTTTCGCTGTAGTACGCAATGTCCCACGGCTGCAGGTCATCCACGCCACACTCGGCTTTCGCAAAGGCACGCAGCTGGGCCAGCTCTTTCTCGCCCTGTGGACGGGCGCGTTTTGCCAGATCGGTTAAGAAATCCAGCACCTGCTGTGGGTTCTCGGCCATTTTGGTGGCAAGGGATTTATCCGCGTAGCTGTCAAAGCCTAACAGCTGCGCCAGCTCGTGACGCAGGGCGAGGATTTCGGCCATCACCGGGCTGTTATCCCATTTACCGGCATTCGGCCCCTGATCGGAGGCGCGGGTGCTGTAGGCGCGGTACATCTCTTCGCGCAGAGCCTGGTTGTCACAGTAGGTCATTACCGGCAGATAGCTCGGGATATCCAGCGTCAACAGGTAACCTTCCTGCTCTTTGGCTTCTGCCTGCGCTTTTGCCGCCGCCAGGGCGCTTTCCGGCATTCCGGCCAGTTCGGCCTCGTCGGTGACCAGTTTGGTCCAACCCATGGTGGCATCCAGCACGTTGTTGCTGTACTGATTACCCAGTTCAGACAGACGCGTGGCAATCTCACCGTAGCGCTGCTGTTTGTCTTTCGCCAGGCCAATGCCCGACAGTTCAAAATCACGCAGCGCGTTATCGACCGATTTTTTCTGCGCGGTATTCAGCGTCGCATAATGATCGCCGTCGCGCAGATCGCGATACGCCTGGTACAGCCCTTCGTGCTGCCCAACCCAGGTGCTGTACTCCGACAGCAGCGGCAGGGTTTGCTCGTAAGCTTCTCGCAGTTCCGGGCTGTTTTGCACCGAGTTCAGGTGGCTTACCGGGGAGAAGATGCGCCCGAGCACATCATCGACTTCCGCCAGCGGCTGACACAGATTTTCCCAGCTATAGGGCGCGCCCTGCGCCACTACGCTCTCAACCACAGAGCGGCAATCGTCCAGTGCTTTGGTGACGGCTGGCACGACATGTTCAGGCTGAATGGAGGAAAACGGCGGCAACGAAAAAGGCGTCAGTAATGGATTGGTCATAAGCACTGTCCTGTTAAATAAGTGAATGAAGGGCGCATCCTGCGCGAGCATATTGTGTCTAGAATGGGGTTAAGTGTAGTGAATTTCAATGCCACACGCGGCTGAATAATACCCGGTAGCGCGGCGCTTACCGGGCCTGCGGGTAATCTGTGCCGTTCTGCGGTAAACTGTGGAAAATCGTTTACTCAGTGGAATTCATCTACCCATGCTCAGTTATCGCCACAGCTTTCACGCGGGCAACCACGCCGACGTCCTTAAACACACCGTTCAGAGCTTGATTATCGAAGCGCTTAAAGAGAAAGATAAACCGTTTCTCTATCTGGACACCCATGCCGGCGCAGGTCGCTATCAGCTGAGCGGCGAGCACGCTGAGCGGACCGGCGAATACCTCGAAGGTATCGGCCGTATCTGGCAGCAGGACGACCTGCCGGCAGAGCTTGAGCCGTACATCAGCGTGATCAACCATTTCAACCGCGGCGAACAGCTGCGCTACTACCCGGGCTCGCCGCTGATTGCCCGCCAGCTGCTGCGCGAGCAGGACAGCATTCAGCTGACCGAGCTGCACTCGAGCGATTTCCCGCTGCTGCGCTCTGAATTCCAGAAAGACAGCCGCGCGCGCGTGGAAAAATCCGACGGCTATCAGCAGTTGAAGGCAAAATTACCGCCGGTATCCCGTCGTGGCCTGGTGCTGATCGATCCGCCGTATGAAATGAAGTCGGATTATCAGGCGGTGGTCGCCGGTATTCATGAAGGCTACAAACGTTTTGCCACCGGTACCTATGCACTGTGGTATCCGGTAGTACTGCGTTCGCAAATCAAACGCATGATCAAAGACCTGGAAGCGACCGGCATCCGCAAAATTATGCAGATTGAACTGGCCGTGCGTCCGGACAGCGACCAGCGCGGCATGACCGCCTCAGGCATGATCGTGGTTAACCCGCCGTGGAAGCTCGAAGCGCAGATGAACAACGTCCTGCCGTGGCTGCACAAGAAGCTGGTTCCGACGGGCATCGGCCATGCCACCGTCAGTTGGATCGTGCCAGAGTAATCGCAGCAATCGGTGGAAGCTATTGATTTCCGGTATACAATCGCGGCAATTAACGATTAAGGACAAGACCATGACAAAGCATTATGACTACATCGCTATCGGCGGCGGCAGCGGCGGTATCGCCTCGATTAACCGTGCGGCCATGTATGGCCAGAAATGCGCGCTGATTGAAGCCAAAGCGCTGGGCGGCACCTGCGTGAACGTCGGTTGTGTACCGAAAAAGGTGATGTGGCATGCGGCGCAGATCCGTGAGGCTATCCATATGTATGGCCCGGATTACGGGTTTGACACCACCATCAACCACTTTGACTGGGATAAGTTAATCGCCAGCCGCACCGCTTACATTGACCGCATCCATACCTCGTACGACAACGTGCTGGGTAAGAACAACGTCGATGTGATCCGTGGTTTTGCCCGTTTCGTTGATGCGAAGACCATTGAAGTGAACGGCGAGACGATCACCGCCGATCACATCCTGATCGCGACCGGCGGCCGTCCGAGCCACCCGGGTATTCCGGGCGCGGAATACGGTATCGACTCCGACGGTTTCTTTGAACTGCCTGCCCTGCCAAAACGCGTTGCTGTCGTTGGCGCGGGCTATATTGCCGTTGAGCTGGCAGGCGTTATTAACGGTCTCGGTGCCGAAGCGCATCTGTTTGTGCGTAAACATGCCCCGCTGCGCAGCTTCGATCCGCTGATCGTTGAGACGCTGGTAGAAGTGATGAACGCCGAAGGCCCGCATCTGCACACCCAGGCCGTGCCAAAAGCGGTGGTTAAAAATGCCGACGGCAGCCTGACCCTGGAGCTGGAAGATGGCCGTAGCCAGACCGTCGATTGCCTGATCTGGGCCATTGGCCGCGAACCGGCGAACGACAACTTCAACCTGGCCGCGACCGGCGTGAAGACCAACGAGAAAGGCTATATCACGGTCGATAAATTCCAGAACACCAGCGTGCCGGGGATTTACGCCGTCGGTGATAACACCGGTGCAGTCGAGTTGACCCCGGTGGCCGTTGCCGCAGGCCGTCGCCTCTCTGAGCGCTTGTTTAACAACAAGCCGGATGAGCATCTGGACTACAACCTTATCCCGACCGTGGTCTTCAGCCACCCGCCAATCGGCACCGTCGGCTTAACCGAGCCGCAGGCGCGCGAGCAGTATGGCGACGACCAGGTGAAAGTGTACAAATCCTCTTTCACCGCCATGTATACCGCTGTGACCACTCACCGCCAGCCGTGCCGCATGAAATTAGTGTGTGTCGGCCCGGACGAGAAGATCGTCGGTATTCACGGCATTGGCTTTGGTATGGATGAGATCCTGCAGGGCTTTGCGGTGGCGCTGAAAATGGGTGCAACCAAGAAAGACTTTGATAATACCGTGGCGATCCACCCTACTGCGGCAGAAGAGTTTGTGACAATGCGTTAATTACGCATGACGACCGGTGTCAGGCAATGATTATCTGCCCGACACCGGTACACTCCTCGAATATAAACATCTTCAGATGCATATTTAGCAGACGCATCCCTGCCAGATGGCAATGACGTAATCGGATCGGTTGCGTAATAACGCTATGTGAAAAAAAGACATTCTTCATATCGCAATTATCAAAACAAACGCCATCAATATAACAACGATTAATTAATAAACTTTTAAACTGCACATTCCTGAACAAACATTGTTTCAAATTCGAACGATAAACAATCGCCGTATTACCGCCTTCACAAATATGCAACCGCGCGAAATGGCGGCTTTCCAGTAACCCCTCCAGTTCTGTTATAGTGGATTTCTGCTCGCAACTCTGTTGAAAAGACAAAGGCATAGCGCCCTGACGCTTCGCGTTAAGGTTCATGAGGATTCCTGTTTTTTGAGGTGTCATCTGAATCGATGACATTAAGTGGAATCCCTTAATTACGATTGTCAGCGTGGCGAAACAAGGTCGATTTTGGACACTTATTTGCAGAGTTGGCCGATAAGACAAAAGTGCATATTCACAGCAATAGCAATCCCGTCAAAATATAATTTACCTTAAGGGAATATTTCATGCCAATAAGCAAAAGTAAGAACGCTATTCTGGTATTAGAATCACCGTGGAAGCTTGATGATTACGATGCCAACCGCTCATCCGTGCTGCCGTTTGTGCAGGGGATTGCGAAGATGCATGGCAATACCGAGGTCTACTCACTGAACTTCTACAATAAAGCCAGTTTCGATTTAGCCCTGGAATGCCTGTGTCGGCAGAAGTTTGACAACACCATCGTCTATGTTGCAGCACATGGCAGTAAAACCCATATCGGTGATGTTTCGCTTAAGCACATTCTTACGAAGATTAATGAGAAATCCCGCAAATTCAATATTAAAGGGCTGATGCTGGGTTCCTGTTTTGCCGGTAGCAAAACCTGGCTACTCGAGGGTTTCACCGAAGACAGCAAGTTGACCTGGTGTGCGGGGTATTCTTCTTCATGCTACTGGCTGCAAGGCACCATGATCGACTGCGCGATCATTCACCGTGCGCTCAGCATTGAAGATGAGCACTATCAAAACCGTGAAGATATGGAAGAAGCATTTGCCGCTGCCATTGCGCCCTTCGCACCGAATTCGGTCATCGGGACCAACGCGAAGGATGAATCAGTGGCGCTTTCGCAATCACTGCAGTTCGTCATCCAGCCGGAAGGCCGGGGTTTTCGTGCCCGTCTGTCATCTGAGCCAATTTTTGAGAAAGCAGAAGAGTATCGCTTCAGTCTGGAAGAGGACGCCATCGCCTGATTAACACTCTGTTGCAAAGCGAATGATCCGAAATTTACCGGGGCCACGTCCTGCTGGTTTACATGTTTATCGTCGTAAAAACATCAACATGTGGCCAGCAACCCCGCGTTAACCTTTTTGTAAAATGTGATCGACAGCACACTTTCCTTTCCAGACACCGAAGCGAATGACTAAGCTTAGTAAGCACCCGGATATAACCAGACATGTGACAACGCTTACCGGAGGTCCTGACCATCATGTTCAACCAGAAAATACGCACTGTAGAGACCGTAGAGTTCGACATAGAACAAGAACTTCTCTACGAAATCGATCCCTGCGAGTTAAAACTGGATGAAATGCTCGAAGCGGAGCCAGAGCCTGAAATGATTGAAGGGCTGCCTGCTTCTGACGCGTTGACGCCTGCCGATCGCTACCTTGAGCTTTTCGAGCATGTTCAGTCGACGCGTCTGTTTGCCGACAGCAAAACCTTTCCCGACTGCTCGCCGAAAATGGATCCGCTGGATATTCTCATCCGCTACCGCAAGGTACGACGCCACCGGGACTTTGACCTGCGCCAGTTTGTCGACAAGCACTTCTGGCTACCGGAAGTTCTGTCGAGCGAGTATGTGTCCGATCCTTCATTCTCGCTCAAAGAACATATCGACAACTTGTGGCCGGTGCTGACACGCGAGCCGCAGGATCATATTCCGTGGTCGTCCCTGCTGGCGCTGCCGCAGGCCTATATTGTGCCCGGCGGACGCTTCAGCGAGACCTATTACTGGGATTCCTATTTCACCATGCTGGGGCTGGCCGAGAGCGGTCGACACGACATGCTGAAATGCATGGCAGATAACTTCGCGTGGATGATTGAACGCTACGGGCATATCCCCAACGGCAACCGTACCTACTACCTGAGCCGCTCCCAGCCGCCGGTGTTTGCCCTGATGGTGGAGCTGTTCGAAGAGGACGGCGTGCGCGGGGCGCGGCGTTATCTGGACCATCTGAAAATGGAATATGCCTTCTGGATGGACGGGGCCGATTCACTGGTGCTTAACCAGGCCTACCGCCACGTGGTACGAATGCCGAACGGGGCGCATCTCAACCGCTACTGGGATGACCGCGATACCCCGCGGGATGAGTCCTGGATTGAGGACGTGGAAACCGCTCGCCACTCCGGTCGTCCACCGAACGAGGTGTATCGGGATCTGCGTGCCGGAGCCGCCTCGGGCTGGGACTACTCCTCCCGCTGGCTGCGGGATACCGGTCGGCTGGCCAGCATTCGCACCACCCAGTTTATCCCCATCGATTTGAACGCATTTCTGTTCAAACTGGAAAATACCATCGCCAATATTTCCGGACGTAATGGTGATAAGGAGACCGAAGCGCTGTTCCGCCAGAAAGCCAGCGACCGTCGCGCAGCAGTAGACCATTATCTGTGGGATGACGAGATGGGCTGCTACCGGGATTACGACTGGCGACGCGAGGAGCTGGCGCTGTTTTCCGCCGCCAGTATCGTGCCGTTGTACGTTGGCATGTCTACTCATGAGCAGGCTGATCGGTTATCCGACGCGGTGAAAGCGCGGCTTCTTACCCCGGGCGGTATTCTTGCCACCGAGCATGAGACGGGCGAGCAGTGGGATAAACCCAACGGCTGGGCACCGCTGCAATGGATGGCGATCCAGGGATTCAAAATGTACGGCAACGACTCGCTGGGGGATGAAATTGCCCACAGCTGGCTGCAGACGGTTAACCATTTCTACAAGGCCCACCACAAGCTGATTGAGAAGTACCACATCGCCAGCAGCCTGCCGCGTGAAGGGGGCGGGGGTGAGTATCCCCTGCAGGATGGTTTTGGCTGGACCAACGGCGTAGTGCGCCGTCTGATAGGCCTGTACGGGGAGCCGTAGCTCCCCGGTTACGCGATAAAAAAAACGCTGCTCGTGGGAGTGCAAGTCCGGAGCAGCGCAGGCGAAAGGCTCGCCACAGGGGTATCAGGCTATCGATGGCGTCAGCGTGATGCGATCCAATGGCCCAACGATAAACAGGTACGAGAACAGGCCAATCAGCCCCATTGAGCCGACGTACAAAATGGCGTAATCGAACGACTGCGTGTTAGCAAGAATGACCCCGATCGCCAGTGGCGTGACGATACTCGCCAGATTGCCGCACATGTTGAACACCCCACCCGCCATCCCTAACACCTCTTTTGGCGAGGTGTCGCTGAGAATGCACCAGCCCAGGTTGCCGAACCCTTTGGCGAAGAACGCCAGGCTCATCGCAGCAATTACCACAAACTCCGACGAAGTGTAGTTAGCGAGCACAATCACGCAGGAGAGCAACATGCCGCAGATCACCGGCAGCTTACGCGCCGTGGTCAGGCTGTAGCCACGCTTCAGCAGCCAGTCGGAAAACACCCCCCCGGCCAGGCCGCCAATAAAGCCCGCAATTGCCGGAATACTGGCGATAAAACCCACTTTCAGAATCGACATCCCTTTGGCCTGATACAGATAGGTAGGAAACCAGGTCAGGAAGAACCAGGTGATCGACGTGACGCAGAACTGGCCGATATAGACGCCAATCATCATCCGGTTCAGGCAAACGCTTTTCATCTGCGCCAGCGTCAGCTTCTGAGCAGTTTTTGCGCTGCCAAGCGTAGGTTCACCTCCGCCCTCGCGGATATAGTCAATTTCCTGTTGGTTTACTTTCGGGTGGTGCAACGGATCTTTAACTTTTATTAACCATGTAATCCCGAGAAAGACGCCGATAGCACCAATATAATAAAAGACATAATGCCAGCTTAAATTATGCAGAATAAGGGTCATCAGCGGCGTAATAATCCCCAGCGAGATATACTGTGCGGCCTGATAAACCGAGGTCACAAATCCGCGTTCATTATTGGGGAACCACTGCACGCTTAATCGGCTATTTGCCGGGAAAGCGGGTGCCTCAATGGCCCCCATCAGCAGGCGTAAAATAACCAGCACCATCAGCGGGCTGGCATACAGATAAATTGTGCCCTGGAACATCGTCACCAGCGACCAGCCAATGAGCGCACAGCCGTAGACCAGCCGAGAACCGTAGCGATCGAGTAGCCACCCGCCGGGCAGCTGCATAATCACATAGGCGATGCCAAAGGAGGAAAATGCCAGCCCCATCGCTTCGGGATCAAAACCTAACTCTTTACTCATGAAGGGCGCAACCACCGATAATGTTGCGCGGTCGGCATAATTAAAGACAGTGGCCAGAAATAAGAAAGTTAATATGCTATAGCGTACTTTGGTCCGTTTTATTATTGTGTTCATCACCCACTCCAGTATTTAGGGTTGAGAGAATAGTCAGGGAATAACGGCGGGAGATTACCCCGCCAGGCGGATTACGGGCGTTTACCAAATTCACAGCTTAATTGGGTCCAGCGACGCGCCTGCTCGCTGAGGGTAAAGCCCAGCCCGTGACGATCGGAGATCCACATCCGTCCGTCGCGCAGCTCGAGTTGCTCGTTGAATAACGGGTTCAGCCACTCGAAATGCTCCAGCCACGGCTCCAGGGGATAAGCGGCAGATAAGTGCAGATGTACTTCCATCGCGAAGTGCGGGGCCAGCTTGCGTCCGTGTTTGGCGGCCAGATCCATGATTTTCAGAAACGGGGAGATGCCGCCCACGCGCGGGGCATCCGGCTGCACGTAGTCGCTGGCATTGCCGAGGATCAGCTGCTCATGCTCGCGGAAGCTGGTCAGCATTTCACCCGTTGCAATCGGGGTATCCAGCGCGGCGGCCAACTGTGCGTGGCCTTCCACGTCGTAGGCATCCAGCGGCTCTTCAATCCACACCAGATTGAATTGCTCCATTTTGCGTCCCATGCGAATGGCGGTCTCACGGTCCCACTGCTGGTTAGCATCCACCATCAGCGGGAAATCGTCGCCCAGCGCTTCGCGAACGGCAGTTAAGCGGCGAATATCTTCGGCACAGTTGGGCTGGCCGACTTTCAGCTTGATGCCACCAATCCCGTTCTCGCGGGAGATAACCACGTTTTTCAGCACCTGATCCAGTGGGGTATGCAGGAAGCCACCGGACGTGTTGTAGCACTGCACCGAGTCGCGGTGTGCGCCAAGCAGTTTGGCCAGCGGCAGACCCGCACGTTTGGCTTTCATGTCCCACAGCGCAATATCAATTGGCGAAATTGCCTGCACCGCCATCCCGCTGCGCCCAACAGAGGCACCCGCCCACAACAGCTTGGTGTAAATCTTTTCGATGTCGTTCGGATCTTCGCCCAGCAGATTGTCAGCAATCTCTTTGGCATGGGCGTAGATCCCCTGCCCGCCCGCGCGTTTTGAGTAGCTGAACCCCACCCCTTCAAAACCGTCGCGGCTGCGAATTTCGGCGACAATGATCGCCACTTCGGTTAACGGCTTCTGGCGGCCGGTCAGCACCTTGGCATCGCTGACCGGCACCGCCAGCGGAAGAAAGGCTAATGACAGTTTGACCCATTCAATACGGTCGCCGGTTTCGGCCGCCGTTTTTGCCTGGCCCGCTTTGGCGTAGGACACGGTTTCGGAATTTGCACTTAAAGACATTACGCTCTCCTGGTCATCAAAAAATGTTTGCGCTAACATTTCTATGCCCATTATCTTTTGAGCACCAGCAGGGTGTCTTTAATTTGAACAACCGATCACAATACCCACAATAAAGTCGCGAATATCTGGAAGCTGCATCGCAATCCAAAAGAATATGGGAATTTGCACAATGCAATATGATTGCGCTAACATTTGGTGTTACTCCCTTTTGTTAAGCGACTGATTTTGCGCTGGTAACGCGCGTGTCTGCTGGCAATGGTCTGGAGCATCATGAATAATGCGTTAACGCATCCCGCTATCATCACCAGGCTAACCACTGTGAAGAGTCCGAAACCGTCAAACGCCCCTACGCTGGAAGATGTCGCCCGCCATGCCGGACTGTCGCCGATGACGGTCAGCCGGGCGCTGAATAACCCGCAGGTTGTGCGCCCGAAAACGGTGGAGAAGGTGATGCAGGCCGTGCGCGCAACCGGGTATATTCCCAACGCGCTGGCAGGTGGGCTGGCATCCCGGCGTAGCAAGCTTATCGCCGTGGTGGTTCCGCAAATCAACAACAACATGTTTGTCGATACCATTCAGGCGCTGAGCGATGAGCTGGCGCTTCGCGGCTACCATATTCTGCTGAGCGTGACGGGCTACAGCGAACAGACCGAAGCCGATCTGGTGGCAACCCTGTTGTCACGCCGCCCGGATGGTGTGGTACTCACCGGTATTCATCACTCCGCTGAGATGAAAAAAATCATTTTCAACGCTGCCATTCCGGTTGTCGAAATCTGGGATCTGACCCCAACGCCGCTCGACATGCTGGTGGGTTTCTCGCATGAAAAAGTCGGCCAGGCCACGGCGGAGTACCTGTTGCAGGAGGGGTATCGTCGTCCCGGACTGCTGTGGACTCCGGATCGGCGCGCCGATCAGCGCAAGCACGGGCTGAGCGAGACGTTTAAACGTCAGGGCATCAGCCAGTTACCCCAGATTGATGTGCCTCTACCCGCGTCGCTGGCGCTGGGGCGCGAAGGGCTGACCCGGCTGTTAGCCGACGGCGAATTTGATGTTATTGTGTGTAGCTCCGATACCCTGGCGCAGGGGGCGATCATGGAAGCACAAAGCCGCGGATTAACTGTCCCGCAGGATATCGCGGTGATCGGCTTTGGCGATCTGGATTTTGCCGCCAGCAATCGCCCGGCGATCACCACCGTCAGCGTCGACAGGCGGGCAATCGGTCAACGCGCCGCGATGCTGCTGGCCGACCGGATCGAACATATCCCGCATGAAGACGCCATCATTGATATCGGCTTCCATCTGGTGAAACGGCAATCCGCCTGAGTCAGCGGATCACGTCATAAATCGTGGTCTGGATCGTCTGCCATTTTTGCGCGCTGGTATTCGGCTGAGCCTTCGCCCGCCGCGTCGCCTGATCCATCTCGCGGCGTTGACGCTCCACCACCGCCGGTACGGTACAGAACGCCCGTAAATATTCTTTACGCAGAGGGGTGAGCGCTTCGCCTGCGGACATGGCGTGGCTCAGGGTGGTAATAAACTGACGGCAGGGCTTCTCTTCGGTCATTTGCAGCCGATAGCGCATCAGCACATCCAGCACGGCGGCATTGCCCACGGCGAGCGAGTGCTCAGTCCAGGAGAGTTTCCAGTCCATCCCCGCTTTCAGAAACAGCAGCGTCACCCGGGTGTCGTTGCGATCGATTGCCGAGCGGAAGTTATTCTCATCCCAGGTGATGCCCATCTGGTCCAGCGTGCCACGGGATGTCGGGGCATCACGTATCTCTTCTGCCACCGTCGACACCGGCGTCGCGGCCGTTGCCGCCTGAGCGGGTTCACTGCCTTCGCTGACCAGCCACACGCCGCCGACCAGCATTGCTATCACCATCACCCCCACGGCACCCCACAGTCCGACGGAAATCAGATGATCGCGCTGCTCGGGCGTGCGATCGGGACGACGCCGTGGTTTATCGATAGTGTCGCGGACCTCAAAAATATCGTCCCCGCTGGCTTTGCGTTTTTTCCGCGCCGTCTCCCAGAAGGCGTGGACCTCGCTGACCCCTTCGGCCAGCAGTTCTGCCGGATTGACCCGTGTGCGGCCCTCTTCAAACGCGCGCTGAACGGGGCCTGCAATCTGCTGATAGTAATTCTCCAGCAGCAGGGTTTGCGCCGAGCTCAGGGGTTGCTGGGCGATAATCTTGTTGCGGATCACCCGGAGGTCATCAAGGAAGGTCTGAAGCGTTTTGCGCGGCTCCACCAGCAGCGTCAGCATCGACGGATCGTTAAACAGCGGGGCATACGAGCGGGAGAACTCTTTTTTATCCACCAGCATCAGGGCCAGCTCGCTGAACAGCATCCCACTGAGCACGTCGTTGCGTTCGCCCTGCCGCAGCCATCGGCGCACCTTATCGGCACTGAATAGCGTTTTCAGGTGATTGTTAAGCCGTACCGGGTCAGGCCATGCCTGAATAATGAGCCCTTTGATCATCATTTCCAGCGCCCGCACCTGCTTTTGTGCCTGCTGCTGCTGGGCCTGGTCGCTGTCACTCAGTTCCGTGCTATAGGTCAGCAGCGGCTGCTGCAAGCGCAGATGCTCAAGGGAAGTCACAAAGCGCGTAGCGGCGATCAGTTGGTTATCACTCACCTCCTGCCCACTCTCATACTGCGGCACCCGCTGCTGCAGTAGCCGGAGCTGCAGAGTGAACTGGGATAGTTGCGCGTCATTCAGGTTGAGGCGCTTCGCTACCGCTGCCCATCCCCCCAGACCCAGCCGGGCAGTATCGAGCTGTTCGAGGAACCAGCGGGGATCTTTGCCTTCGGCAACGTGCACTTTTAACAGGAGCAATATCTCTACTGAGGCCTGACGGATTATGCCCAGACAGCGTTCAAACTGTTCTCGAATCTGGTGCGATTGGCTGAGGATCATCATTTTCCTTTAAATGCTGCGCCAGCGTATTAAGAGGCGGTCTGATAACCGCTTTTTCTTTAAGTTATATTGGGTTAAACATACCTGAGAACAGGTACTATTACAGTGACAATGTTAATATCATTTACAAAAGCTTCCGGAGGATTGCATGCCTGTTTTGCACACCCCGCGCTTAACCTGCTCCCCGCTGCAGGCAGCCGACTGGCCCTTTTTCCTGGCCCTGCAGCAGCACCCTGAGGTGATGCGCTATGTGGCAGAAGCTCGCCCGGAGGAGGCTATTCGCGAGGCCTTCACGCCCCGGCTGGCCGGCTGGACGCCGGGCAGCGCCCACTGGCTGTGCCTGGTGGTGCGCGACAGCGCTCTCCAGACGCCACTCGGGGTGACGGGATATATTCATCGAGAAGCTGATTGCGCCGAAGTGGGATTTTTATTCGCCCCGCAGGCGCAGGGAAAAGGTTACGGTCTGGAATCCCTGCGTGCGGTATGTGATTACGCTTTCACACAGGGCGGTATCCGCCGCTTAACCGCCACGGTCACGGCGGGGAATGTGGCTTCGCGACGGCTGCTGGAAAAGGCGGGATTTATTCTGGAAGGGGAACTGCGCGAAAGCTACTGGCTGGCAGGCCAATGGCATAATGACTGGCTGTTTGGCCTGCTGAAAAAAGAGTACTCCCCAGCGCAATAGCGTACCGCGGGGATCCCTCCCCGGTACGTTTTTACAGGAACATTCCCCCGGACACTTCGATCCGCTGGGCATTCATCCACCCCAGCTCGTCGCTTAACAGCGCCGCGATCGCATCGCCAATATCGTCCGGCAACCCGACGCGTCCCAGCGCGGTCTGGGCGGCAATGTGCTGGTTAATCTCCGCGTTATCGCGCACCCGCCCGCCGCCAAAATCCGTCTCAATGGCGCCAGGGGCAATAATATTGGCGGTTATTCCGCGTGCCCCCAGCTCTTTCGCCTGGTAGCGCGTGAGCACTTCCATCGCCCCTTTCATCGACGCATAGGTGCTGGATCCCGGCTGGGCAAAGCGTGCCAACCCGGAGGAGACATTCAGGATCCGCCCACCGTTGTTGATCAGCGGTAACAGGTGCTGGGTCAGGAAGAACGGGCCTTTAAAGTGGATGTTCAGCATCTCGTCGAACTGCGCTTCGGTGGTCTCGGCAAAGGGGGTGTATAAACCAACGCCAGCGTTGTTCAATAAATAATCGAAGGTGTCACGTTGCCACAGGGTGCGGAGTTTCTCACCCGTCTGGGCTACAAAATCGTCAAAGCCTGCAACATCGCCGACATTCAGCTGTATTGCCGCTGCCTTTACCCCTTTTTGTTCAATTTCACGCACGACATCCAGAGCCTCCTGCTGGCTGCGGTTCCAGGTCAGGATGATACCGACGCCCTTCGCGGCAAGCTTCAGTGCCGCGTTTTTACCGAGCCCGCGGCTGCCGCCTGTCACTAATGCGATACGTTCAGTCATAAGAAACCTCATTTTGGCTGTTGTGATGATTGAGAAAGAGCTTATTAGGTGATAGAAAATCAATAAATATGCTAAATCGCACTTCACTGTTTCACTGACAACAACAATGAGCGCACCCTATGGATAAAATTAACGCAATGCAGCTGTTTATACGCGTCGCGGAACTGGAGAGTTTTTCCCGCGCGGCGGACTCGATGGGCCTTCCTAAAGGTAGCGTATCGCGCCAGATTCAGGCCCTGGAAAACGGGCTGGGCGCGCAGTTGCTGCATCGGACGACGCGCCGCGTCAGCCTGACGCAGGACGGAATGGTCTACTACGAGCGGGCCAAAGATCTGCTCGCTAACCTCGATGAACTGGATGGTCTTTTTTTGCACGACCCTGCAAGCGTCAGCGGTCGGCTGCGGGTGGATATGCCAGCTGGCGTTGCGCGACATTTGGTCATCCCGCGACTGCCGCAGTTTTTACAGCAGTACCCCGGCATTGAGCTGGAGCTGAGCAGCAGCGATCATCTGGTGGATGTGATCCGCGAAGGGTTTGACTGCGTGGTGCGCGTCGGCACGCTGAAAGATTCCGGTTTGATCGCCCGTCCGCTCGGTAAGCTGTCGGTGATTAACTGCGCCAGCCCCGATTATCTGACACGTTTTGGCTATCCCGACGGGCTGGATGATTTGGCCTCCCATGCGGTGGTGCATTACACCACCCACCTCGGTACCCGCCCACAGGGCTTTGAGTATTACGACGGCGAGACCAGCCACTGGGTCAAAACCGGCGGCATCCTGACGGTGAACAGCACCGAAACTTACCACGCCTCGGCCATTGCCGGACTGGGGATTATTCAGGTGCCACGCGTGGGTGTGCGCGATTCCCTGCGCGCCAAAAAGCTGCAGGAAATCCTGCCGCAATACCGCGCCAGGCCGATGCCGGTGTCGCTGATTTATCCCCATCGTCGCAACCTCTCCCGCCGGGTGCATCTGTTTATGGCGTGGCTTACGGAGATCATGAAAACCTACGTGGACTGAGGCAGGCTATAATTTCAAAGACCTCCCGCTTATCAACAAGGAAAATGCGCGTGACGCCGGAAAACAACCAGCAACGTCCGACTCAGGAACTGGACTACGAGCCAATTAAGAAACTGGACACTCAACCGCTGCAGAAGGAGGCGGATACCGGGGCCAACATTACCCACGTGCGTAAAACGGGCAGCCTGCTGGACAAGGCGAAGGACGTCGTCCAGCTGATTCAGCAGCGGCCGATAATTGCCCACCTGCTGCGCGCCACCGAGCGTTTTAACGATAGGCTGGGCAATCAGTTTGGTGCCGCGATCACCTACTTCTCGTTTTTATCGATGATCCCAATCCTGATGCTCTCGTTTGCCGCAGCGGGTTTTATTCTGGTCTCGCACCCGACGCTGCTGCAGGACATCTTCAATAAAATACTGCAAAACGTCAGCGACCCGACGCTGGCCACCACCCTGAAAAGTACCATCAGCACTGCCGTCCAGCAGCGCACCACGGTGGGTATCGTCGGGCTGCTGGTGGCGCTCTACTCCGGCATTAACTGGATGGGCAACCTGCGCGAAGCGATCCGCGCTCAGTCACGCGACGTCTGGGAGCGCACGGCGCAGGATGAGGAGAAAATCTGGACCAAATATCTGCGCGATTTTATCTCGCTGATTGGTCTGCTGGTGGCGCTGATCATCACCCTCTCCATTACCTCTGCGGCAGGCTCGGCTCAGCAGATGATCATCTCTGCCCTGTACCTCGATACCATCGAGTGGCTGAAGCCGGTCTGGTCTCTGGTGGGGCTGAGTATCTCGATTCTGGCCAACTACCTGCTGTTTTTCTGGATTTTCTGGCGCCTGCCTCGCCATCGCCCGCGCCGTAAGGCATTAATCCGTGGCACATTCATCGCCGCTATTGGTTTTGAGATTATCAAAATCGTGATGACCTATACCCTGCCTTCGCTGGTGACCTCCCCATCCGGCGCGGCTTTCGGTTCAGTGCTGGGGCTGTTGGCCTTCTTCTATTTCTTCGCGCGGCTTACGCTGTTCTGTGCGGCGTGGATCGCCACCGCCCAGTACCCGGATGACCGTCGGATGCCGGGAAAAACCCACCGCTAAACCTGCTCTTCGGGCTGGAGTGAAATGCAAAATTTCAGCCCGATTCCTCATTTCAGCATATAAATCCAGCCCTTAACTTTTATTTAACCGAAAACCAGTTTTATTCACTAAGTTTTAATTTCTGTGAAGCATTTCATGGATGTGATTTTCCTGGTCTGAAAATTATTCGCTTTTTGCGCTTTTTTTCGCCTTCCGCTGCGTTTGTTACAGATTGAAATGTCGCTTTTGCTGTGCGTAATATGGCCTTTCGTTCGCCAAATATAAGAAAAGTTTATGCAAGCAACCGCCACAACACTCAATTCACAGCAGGAAGACGTCCCGGTAAATTCGCGCAATAAAGTCGTCGTTGCATCGCTGATTGGCACCGCCATCGAGTTCTTCGACTTCTATATTTACGCCACCGCTGCGGTTATCGTGTTCCCGCATATTTTCTTCCCGCAGGGCGACCCGACGGCGGCGACGCTGCAGTCGCTGGCGACTTTCGCCATCGCCTTTATCGCCCGTCCTATTGGCTCTGCCGTTTTCGGCCACTTTGGCGATCGCGTGGGCCGCAAAGTGACGCTGGTTGCTTCCCTGCTGACGATGGGGATCTCGACTGTTGCCATCGGTCTGCTGCCAACCTATGAAACCATCGGTATTCTGGCTCCGCTGCTGCTGGCGCTGGCGCGTTTTGGTCAGGGTCTGGGGCTGGGCGGTGAATGGGGTGGTGCGGCGCTGCTGGCCACCGAAAACGCCCCGCCGCGCAAGCGTGCGCTGTATGGCTCCTTCCCGCAGCTGGGCGCACCGATTGGCTTCTTCTTTGCCAACGGCACCTTCCTGCTGCTCTCCTGGCTGTTGACTGACGAGCAGTTCATGACCTGGGGCTGGCGTATTCCGTTTATCTTCTCGGCGGTGCTGGTGCTGATCGGCCTGTACGTTCGCGTTTCGCTGCATGAATCGCCGGTCTTCGCCAAAGTGGCCGCGGCGAAAAAGCAGGTAAAAATCCCGCTCGGCACGCTGCTGACCAAACACCTTCGCATGACCGTGCTGGGCACCTTCATCATGCTGGCGACCTACACGCTGTTCTACATCATGACCGTCTACTCCATGACGTTCAGCACTGCGCCAGCACCGGTTGGCCTGGGCCTGCCGCGAAATGAAGTTCTGTGGATGCTGATGATGGCGGTGATCGGGTTCGGTGTGATGGTGCCGATTGCCGGGCTGCTGGCCGACCGTTTTGGCCGCCGCTCCAGCATGATCGTCATCACTTCGCTGATCATTCTGTTTGCGCTGTTCGTCTTCCCACCGCTGCTGGGTTCCGGTAATCCGGCGATGGTAATGGCGTATCTGCTAATTGGTCTGAGTCTGATGGGGCTGACGTTTGGCCCGATGGGCGCGCTGCTGCCTGAGCTGTTCCCGACCGAGGTGCGTTATACCGGAGCATCGTTCTCCTACAACGTCTCTTCTATCCTGGGTGCTTCTGTTGCGCCGTACATTGCGGCCTGGCTGCAGACTAACTACGGTCTGGCCTATGTCGGGTTCTACCTGGCGGCCATGGCGACGCTAACGCTGATTGCGCTGTTGCTGACCCACGAAACCCGTCATCAGTCGTTGTAAATTAAAACGCCCGGCAGCCAACGCGCTGCCGGGCGTTTATCCCCTTCCTATTTCTTCATCTGCGCCAGAATCACCTGACACTGATTGGCCTGCCCCTCGGACGGGGAGATCAGCGCCAACAGGGCCGCCGCTGGCGTCACCAACGTAGCGAGCGCTGCCGCAACCGCACCGCGCGCAATCAGTGGTCCTGCCTTCACACCCGCCTGTGGGTTCTTGAATGAACCACGAACGTACAGCGGCGAGCGCAGCGTCACGATGCGGATCCCTTTGCTTTCCGGGTTAATGGTCAGATCCAGCTGTTCCGAGGCCATGCTGGCGCTACCGGTGATATTGATCACCGCATTTTCGGTATCAAAGGCAAAGATTTGCGGACGGGCGACGCCATTGACCAGATCGATGTTGGCCGCCGCGCAATTGACCCGCACCTCGTCATCACCAAAGATCTGCCCTATCAGGAAGTTACCCACGTTAAGGCCGAGGATCTCCATCAGGTTGCGGCTCACCAGCCCGTCGTTCATCAGCAGCTTCAGGTTGCCGTTGCCGTTGCCCAGCAGCGCCGCAACCGAATTGCCCGTCCCGCGAATTGTCGCGTCACCGTTCATCTCCCCGAGCGTTTTCTGCATCAGTTCGACATCGGGCATCAGCTCCTTGAGTTTCAGCCGCCGCGCCTGAATGTCGGCCCGACCCTGCATCGGCTTTTTATCCCCTTCCAGGCGAATGTTCGAGGTGATGGTGCCCCCGGCCATGCCGAATTTCAGCGGCTTGAGCTGCAGGTCGGCCTTTTTCAGAATGATATGGGTCGAGAGGTCGCTGAGCGGTAAGCTGCTGCCATGCTCAATGCGACGCCCTTTAAAGCGCACGTCCGCATCCATCACATCCCATTTATCGGTTTCGAAGCGGTCGTTAGGCAGCACTTTGCCCGAGGGCTGAACGTCCTTGCGCACCTCTTTGGTTTTGGTGCCTTTGCCGGAATCCACGCCAATTAATGGCCCTAAGTCGGCCAGCCGCAGCTGGCGTGACTCCACGTCGCCCTCAAGTTTCGGCCGGGGTTTGCCGGTGGTGTAGGTCAACGAGCCATGCACATCGCTGTCGCCGATGCGGCCATTGAAGTCGCGGTAATCAAAGACCGAGGATTTCTCACTGTCGATTTTCGCCACCAGATGGCCGTCAGTTTCGAACGGCGGGGTATCCGGAAGCAGCACGCCGGTCAGATCGTACAGCTCGCCCAGCGAATCCCCGGAGAATTTAAGCCGCAGATCGACGCCGCCCATCTTCATTGGATCGTTCACCGTACCTACAAACGCCACCCGGGTGTTACCGGAACGGAAATCAGCCTGCACCGGGAACGGCGTACCTTCGCTGCGCAGCGCCAGCACGCCGCCGATTTTGCCGCTGCCGCTCAGGGGCTGCTGGTTGTAACGCCCCTGTGCCTTCAGGCCAAAGACGTAATCGCCCACCTTCCCTTTCTCATCTTTGCCCTTCGCCCCGGAGACTTCGCTGAAGGGCAGCGGTTTGCCCAGCGGATCGACGAAGATCTCCATCTCGGTTTTGCTGATCGCATCATCAATGGCGACCCGGCCTCGATCGAAAATAATATTGTCGAGCCGGAACGACCACGCCGAAGGCTGCGCGGCGGCCTCTTTGTCGTCGCTGCTGGGGAGATCAAAGGTCCAGTTATTGCTTTTTTCCGACACCCGGATCAGGCGCGCGTCCGGCTGCTGGAGTTTGATCCACGGCAGATAGACGGTTTTGGTCAGCAAGGCGAGCGGTGCGAGGGTGGCTTCTACGCGCGGCAGATGCACCATGGTGATCTCAGGAATATCGGGTGGATTGCCGAGGATAACATCGTTGGCATGCACGTGCGGCCAGGGGATCCAGCTGCGCCAGCCGGTTTCACCGTGCTGTCGCTCCCACACCACGCCAAGATCGCCGCGAATGGCGAAAGGACGGTTTAATTCAGTCGAGACTTTCTGGTTGATGGTCGGTTTGAGGCGGTTCCAGTCAAATGTCGCGATTACAACAATAGCCACCACAATCAACAACAAGAAGATCCCCCCGGTCCAGGTGATAATCTTCGCTGTTTTAGTCATTCCATACTCTACCTGTTTTACCTTGCCAGTCATGAATATAGTTCAGACAGGGAAAAAGGGGCGGCAGCGTCCGGTAATAACGCGTTAGTCACGCGCTATTATGGGAAGCTGCCGGGGCTTACAGAGTGATGATAACGCTGTCGAGCGTCTCCATGGGGACCGGACGGGAGAGGAAATAGCCCTGCGCCGCAGCGGCAGGTGAGTTTTGTACGTCGCGCCACTCTTCCAGCGTCTCAACGCCTTCGACAATGACGCCCTGGCAGTAGCGGTTCATCAGCTGCAGCAGCAGCGTGAACAGGTTCCGCCCTTCCGGGGTCTGGCGCAGCATGATGAACAGATCGCGTGCCACTTTGATGTAGTCGTAGCGCACTTCGCTCAGGGCGGAGAAGTTCGCCATGCCGGTGCCAAAATCATCCAGCCACAGGGGGCCAAATTCACACATGGTGGCAAACGAGGAGTCCTGCGGCAGACGGACGTGCTCCACCAGCTCAAAACGCAGCCACGGCAGCTGTTCGGTCATTTTTTGCAGGCCTTCATCCTGGCGCATCGCCAGCAGGGTGGGACCATCGACGTTCACCGACGCGAGGATCCCGCTGGTTTTGAAAAAGTCCTGTTTGGCTCCCAGCATAATGAGCTGCTCTTCCAGCACGTCCAGACGCTGACGCACCGGGATTTGAGCAAAATAGCGATCCGGCGCGATCCGCTGACCGGGGTTTGACGGGTGGGTCACAACGGTCAGGATCTCAATCGCCATCAGGCTACCGTCAGTGCGGTAAATGGGCTGGTAAGTATAAGCACGCTCACATTGCAGCCAGTAGCGATGCTCCTGCAAGTTCTCAACACTTGCTTCCGGGATGCTGAGCAGCTGGATGTCCTGCTTTAACTTCATTTCAGATATCCTGTTGAATGGGGAATGACCTGTCGGGACGCATCAATGGGTTATCGGCGTATGGCAAGAGAACTTTATGTCGGGTTGCAGGTGAAAATGAAATTCTGATGACAGAAAAAAAAGCGGAACATGCTCCAGTTCAAATAAATAATGGAACGTCGTTTTAATATTGTTGACCCCACCCACCTGCCAGCGCAAAATAATCGCAATCAAACTCTTCAGGTTCTCGACGATGTCCAGAAAAATTGCCGTGATCGGCGAATGCATGATCGAACTGTCCCAAAAAGGCGCAGAAGTTAGCCGCGGTTTTGGTGGCGATACGTTAAACACCTCGGTGTACATTGCCCGTCAGGTCGACGCTGACGCGCTGGCGGTCAACTACGTGACGGCGCTGGGCACGGACAATTTCAGCCAGCAGATGCTTGACGCATGGCAGAGCGAGAATGTAGATACCTCGCTGACCCAGCGCATGGAAAACCGTCTGCCAGGGCTCTATTACATTGAGACCGACAGCACCGGCGAGCGCACGTTCTACTACTGGCGCAACGAAGCTGCCGCCAAATTCTGGCTCGAGAGCGACAGCGCTGCGCAGATTTGTGAAGCGCTGGCGAACTTCGATTATCTCTATCTGAGCGGCATCAGCCTGGCGATCCTTAGCCAGAGTAGCCGTGAAAAACTGCTGTCTCTGCTGCGTGAATGCCGCGCTAACGGCGGCAAAGTGATTTTCGATAACAACTACCGTCCGCGCCTGTGGGCCAGCCGTGAAGAGACGCAGCAGGTTTATACCCAGATGCTGCAGTACACCGATATCGCCTTCTTAACGCTCGATGATGAAGATGCCCTGTGGGGCGAGAAGCCAGTCGACGAGGTAATTGCCCGTACTCATGCGGCTGGCGTGGCGGAAGTGGTGATTAAGCGTGGCGCAGACTCGTGCCTGGTGTCCGTTACGGGTGAAGCCGTAGTCGACGTTCCGGCGGTGAAGCTGGCGAAAGAAAAAGTGATTGATACTACCGCGGCCGGGGATTCCTTCAGCGCCGGGTATCTGGCGGTACGTCTGACGGGCGGCACGCCAGAAGCGGCAGCACAGCGTGGCCACCTGACGGCCAGCACGGTGATTCAGTATCGCGGGGCAATTATCCCACGTGACGCGATGCCGAGGTAAAAGCAAAACGGCAACCCTGAGGTTGCCGTTTTTTGTGTTTGTACCCTCTCCCTGTGGGAGAGGCCAGGGTGAGGGCATCAGACCGCACCCACCTCGCTTTACGGTGCTGCCGCAGGCTGTGCCGGCGCCATAATGCTATCCCACGTTTCCTGTAGATCCTTCATGTTGTACTCCGGCTCACCTTTTGGCTGCAGCAGGACCAGCGACATATCCTGAGAAAGCTGCTGACGCAGATCCTGACTCAGCATCTCCACCGTCAGGCTGTTAAGGAAGTCCTGACGCAACTTCTGATACTGCTCCGGGGCGATATCTACCACCTGGTTTTGCAGCGAGCGGATCCGCTGGCTGATCAGGACATCGGTATCGGTGCGGGCATAGGTGGTAAACAGTTTTTGCAGCTCGAGGTTTTTCTGCGCCACCAGCGCGTTGAACTCCTCTTCTGACAGCCCGTTCTCACGCACTTTCGCCAGTTCTTTCGCCACCACTGCCATATTGGCATTCAACTTGTCGCCCGGCGACTCCACATTGATGGCGCACTGGGCGCGCTGGAACAGCACCCGGCAATCGAAGCCAAGACCGATATCTTTAGCGTTACTCTTGCTCAGGGTTTGCTGAACGTGCCAGAACAGCGCTTCACGGGCTAAGTCAGCGCGCCAGTAGCGCAGCAGAGCGGCAGACTCGCGAATTGGCTGCCACGGGCTGTCCCACATGATTGAGAGCCGATCCTGACGCACGGATTCGGTCATGATGCTGACCGGCTCGGCGCGCAGCGGCGATAAAGTGGGTACCGGTGCCGGGGTGGCGCGTTTGCCTTTTAGCTCGCCGAAGGTTTTGCTGATTTGCTCAATCACCGCGCGACTGTCCACGTTACCCACCACAATCAGGGTCATGGCATCGGGGGTGTACCACGTCTGGTAGAACGATTTAACCTGTTCAATATCGACCGGCTGCTTCAGCGGCTCTGCCGGATCGTGTCCCAGCAGCGCAGAGCCTTTCAGGCGATAGCGCCACCAGCCATCTTTGGTATCCGCAGGCCAGGTCGCGACCATGTCGCTGTTGCTCAGCGCGTAGTTCACCGTTTCCTGCGTAATGGAGACGTTACCGGCCGTATCCGACAGCCAGGTCAGCGCCTCTTTCAGCAGGTCATTACGGTTGTTCGGCAGACTGAGGTTAAACATGGTGTAGTCATAGGAGACAACCGCTGGCGGCAGCGGGCGTTTTGGATCGATGCCCTGTTGCCACAATGAACGCGCCTGCACAGCCTGCAGACTGCCGCTTTGGGTCAGCGCCAGACGCGGCAGGAAATGGCTGAAACCGCTTTGCTGGGTACTCTCGGTCAGGGAACCGGTATTCAGAGAAAGGCGGATTTCAATGCGATCGCTGGGGCGCTGTGGCGTGGCTAAAACCTGCCACTGAAAACCGTTCGCCAGTGTTCCCTGTTGCCAGGCCGGGTCCGGCTGGAGCGCGTCAGCCTGCACGTAACTGGCTGCTGCCATCATCAGCAAACCGCCGGTTAAGAGTCGAATTTTTGTGCCCTGCATGTGAACCCCTGATCAACGTTCCTGGTTACAAAGAGTGCCACACGCCCTGTCGCACTCTAAATATGATGTTCAAAACATTCCGATTAGACCGCGCGTTAAGTGAAACGTCACGGCAAGAAGTGAAATTTACCTGAAATAAATCATATCGAATTATGACAAGTATACAGAGGTCATTATGCGCAGGAGCCCGCACCCCGACAAGGGAATGCGGGCCAGAGAGAAGATTTTAGGAGGACAATCCATGTGTTTTGCCGTCTGGCGCACGATTATTCAGCGTATCGTCGAGTTTTTTGTGGTCCAGCTCCTTCACCCACTTCGCCACCACCACCGTCGCCACGCCGTTGCCCACCAGGTTGGTCAGCGCACGGGCTTCAGACATAAAGCGGTCGATACCGAGGATTAGCGCCAGCCCGGCGACCGGCAAATGGCCCACCGCCGAGATGGTGGCCGCCAGCACGATAAAGCCGCTGCCCGTCACCCCCGCCGCCCCTTTAGAGGAGAGCAACAGCACCACCAGCAAGGTGATCTGATGGAAGATATCCATGTGGCTGTTGGTGGCCTGGGCGATAAACACCGCCGCCATCGTCAGATAAATAGAGGTGCCGTCCAGGTTAAACGAATACCCGGTCGGAATGACCAGCCCCACCACTGATTTTCGGCAGCCCAGTTTTTCCATCTTATCGAGCATGCGCGGCAGCGCCGATTCGGATGATGACGTGCCCAACACAATCAAGAGCTCTTCGCGGATGTAGCGGATAAATTTGAAGATATTAAAGCCCGCCGCGCGCGCGATACCGCCCAGCACCACCACCACAAACAGAATACAGGTGATGTAGAAACAGATGATTAGCTGACCCAACTGCACCAGCGACCCAACGCCGTATTTGCCGATGGTGAACGCCATCGCACCAAAGGCACCAATCGGTGCCAGACGCATAATCATGTTGATGATGCCGAAGATCACCTGCGAGAAGCTTTCAATGACGTTGAAAATCAGCTGGCCTTTGCTGCCGAGCCGATGCAGGGCAAAGCCAAACAGCACGGCGAACAGCAGCACCTGCAGAATGTTGCCGCTGGCGAAGGCGCCAATGACGCTACCGGGGATCACATCCAGCAGGAAGGCGACCACGCCCTGGTCTTTTGCCTGATCGGCATAAACCGCGACGGCTTTGGCATCCAGGGTGGACGGGTCAACGTTCATGCCCGCGCCAGGCTGGACCACGTTGACAATTACCAGGCCAATAATCAGGGCGATAGTACTGACCACTTCGAAATAGAGCAGCGCGACCGCACCCGTGCGGCCAACAGCTTTCATGCTTTCCATGCCTGCGATACCGGTCACTACGGTGCAGAAAATAACCGGTGCGATCACCATCTTAATCAGCTTAACGAAGGCATCGCCAAGCGGTTTCATTTGGGCGCCAAATTCAGGGTAGTAATGACCCAGCAGAATACCAATAGCGATGGCGGTCAGTACCTGAAAGTAGAGACTTTTGAAGAGAGAGGTTTTCATACGATGTCCTTGGGAAGAATAGCCGCAGGATTTGTAGGGGTAAAAATCACCTGCGGCCTTAAAATAGCACCCATAAATCAGGACAGATAGAATCGCGATCTCATTTTGAAACGGAAATGTTAAGAATTTTGAGCTGACTCGTACAAGCCAGCAACATTTCAGCCGTTATCCTGATGGCTATCGGGATGAAGATAACGTCTCTCAAACAGATCAACCGGCACGGCTTTGGCAAACAGATAACCCTGACCATATTCGACCCCGGACGCGGTCAGCCAGTCGCGCTGCGCTTCGTTTTCAATGCCTTCGGCAATGATCCCCAGCTTCAGACTGTGTGCCATCTGGATAATCGCCTGCACCATGCTGCTGTCTTCAGGTAGCCCATCGACAAACATCTTATCGATTTTCAGCACGTCTACCGGCAGAGCTTTCATATGCTGCAGCTGGCGCAGCCCGGCATAACCCATGCCGAAATCGTCCAGCGCAATGCGTAGCCCGGCATTACGCAGCGGACGTAAAATGGTCACCGCCTCGTTTGGATCGTCAATACGACGGCTCTCGGTCACTTCAAGGAACAGCGTGTCCGGTCGGATCCGGTAGCGATGAATCAGCTCGAGCAGCTCTGTAACCATGGTCGGATGCATCAGCTGCAGCGCCGACAGGTTCACCGACAGGGGCATCATGATCCCCCGCGACTGCCAGGCGGACAGTAGACGGCAGGACTCTTCCAGCACCCAGTGACCCACTGCAACAATCAAGCCGCAGCTTTCAATGCGCTCAATCAGCCCTTCAGGAAGTTCCCAGCTGCCGTCGGCCTGGCGCATACGCAGCAGTGCTTCGGCACTTTTCACCTGACCGGTGCTCAGCTCGACCTGTGGCTGGAGCCAGATGGCAAAGTCATTACGGTCCAGCGCCAGCAGAATATCGTTCTCTTCCGACAGCCGCTGCTGCGCTTTTTCCATCTGCTCAGGGTCGAAGAACTCAATTTGGTTCTTACCCTTATGGCGGGCGGTAAAGGCCGCAGAGAATGCCCGACGATAAAGCTGTTCTGCCGTCAGTTTGCCGTGGTACATGGCAATCCCAATGCTGGCGCTTGGCCGCAGCTGGATCCCCTGAACCGGTAGCCGCTCATTAATAACAGTGAGTACTTGCTGACCTAGCGTAATAGCGTGCCATGGCTCTGTCACACCGTTGGCGATAATCACAAAGTCATAGCCCGACACCTGGGTCAACACCATACGCGGCGCGATCGCCGATTTGAGCTTTTCGACCAGCGTCAGCAGCAACACCTCGCGCTGACTCTCTTTCAGCACGCCCGCGGTATCCTGCAACGTTTCACAGGCGACCACGATCAGCGCCAGGGACTGCTGGCGCTTGATCGCCTGCTCCAGCAGTACCATCAGCAACGCTTTGTTAGGCAGGTCAGAGACCGGGAAACGGGTTGCGTTGTGGCTAAGTTCTTCATGCTGGCGCAGGATCCGCTGCTGATTGAGATTGTAGCTACGCACCAGCATACCGATTTCGTCATCATGATGCAGACGACGCGGCAGGGCGAGCTGATGCCCTACCTGCTGCTGCGGTGAGAGCGCATCCAGCTCACGGGCAATGCGGCGCAGCGGATGGACAATCAGGCGGTTAATACACCAGGTCAGCGCGACGGTGAGCATCAACGTGAGCAATAAGTAAGTGGTCACCAACGTGGAGACCCAACTGAGCACGAACTTGTACATCCGCCAGGAGTCGGACTGCAGGACCAGGTACGCCAGCGGTTGCGGATTAACCGGCCGTTGGAGGGAATACACCGGCAGCGAGATTTGTACCGGCAGTTCAAACAGGCGCTTCACCATCACCGGCACCGGGCGCTCGGGAATAAAATTCATCCGCAGCGCCTGGAACTGATTCGGCAGGACGACATCCGCCTGGCTGACGATGCCGCCTGGCTGAATGCTTTTAATAATGGATTCTGCCTGAGGAATATCCCCTTTCAAAATGGCGGCAGAAAGGGGTTCACGTATGGAGCGAGCGATGCTTTCAAGCTGCGTAGCCGTGTTATAGCGATTCTGCTGGATAGCATGAAACAGCAGAATGACGCAAAAAACGAAAACAAACACCATAGTGACGGCTGTAACCATCGCCATTTGTTTGATAGTTAAAGAACGGCTGACGCGCAAAATGACTCTCCAGAAGGGCGAAACGCAGGGTAATCAACTGTCACCCCGCTGCTTTCAGATTATACCCCATCGCAAACTGTTTCAGAGAGGGTAACTCATTGTTTAGGGATTATTCTGGTTACCCCTTCGGTGCCAGAACTTATTCGGCACTGCGCAGCGAAATTTCCCCGCCTACCCACGGTTTTATCACCCCGTCCTGCTCCAGTAACAGCGCCCCCTGAGCATCAATACCGCGCGACGTGCCGTAGATCTCTTTATCGCCAATAATCAGTTTCACCGGGCGATGAACAAAGTTATCCAGCTTTTCCCAGCGCGCAAGGAACGGCGTTAATCCGTCCTGCTCGAAAGTTTGCAGGGCGTCGCGCAACTCTTTAATGATACGCACCGCGAGAACATTACGATCGATAGTGATCCCAGCTTCCTGCAGGTTGATCCAGCCCTGATTGATGACATCCGCCTGCACGTTGCGCATGACGAGGTTGATCCCCGCGCCGATCACGATCTGCGCTGCATCGCCGGTTTTACCCGTCAGTTCCACCAGGATGCCCGCCAGTTTACGATCGTTGAGATAGAGATCGTTTGGCCACTTCACGCGCACTTTTTCCGCACCGAGTGATTGCAGCACTTCTGCCAGCACAATACCAATCACCAGGCTGAGGCCTATTGCAGCTGCGGGGCCTTGCTCAAGTCGCCAGTACATGGACAGATACAGGTTAGCACCAAAAGGTGAAAACCATTTGCGTCCACGTCGACCCCGCCCGGCCTGCTGGTACTCCGCCACGCAGCTGTCACCGGACTGCAACTCATTGAGCCTGTCGAGCAGATACTGGTTGGTAGAATCAATCACCGGCAACACGACAACATTATTGTCGGTGATCTGACTGCGGATCATGGCTTCATTCAGCAGCTGGACAGGTTCCGGCAGGCTGTAACCTTTGCCCGGCACGGTAAAGACGTCTACTCCCCAGTCACGCAAGGTCTGAATATGTTTATTAATAGCCGCGCGGCTCATACCCAGCCGCTCACCAAGTTGCTCACCAGAATGAAAATCGCCATCCGACAGGATAGAGATCAGCGTCAGGGGAATAGTATTGTCCTTCACGCGATAGCCTCCACAGCGTTCACTTCGCCACGACAGCCGATAAAGCGCACTTCGGGCTCGAGCCAGACGTTAAACGTCTCGCCGACACGCAGTCGAACCTGATGCGCCAGCTGCACGACGTCGTGGCTGGTAGCGTTATTTTCGTTGATCAGTACCAGCGCCTGCTGACGATGGACTGCGGCACCGCCGTAGGTGGTACCCTTGAGCTGGCATTGATCGATCAACCAGCCCGCGGCCAGTTTGACGCTGCCATCGGCCTGCGGATAGTGCGGCGCATGCGGCCATTGTGCGAGCAAGGCTTGCGCAGTTTCTGCCGTGACGACCGGGTTTTTGAAGAAGCTCCCCGCATTGCCGTTCACTTTAGGATCGGGAAGTTTGCTCATCCGCATTTGGCAGACTGCGGCAAAAATCTCTTGCGCAGTCACTGTCGCGGGATCCAGACGGGTCAAATCACCGTAGGAGAGAACCGGCTGCCAGTTCTTGGTCAGGCGCAGGCCCACCGCAACAATGACAAATTTATCCTGATAATCATGCTTGAACACGCTGTCGCGATAGCCAAACTGACACTCTTCGGCGCTCAAACGTACCGCCTGGCCGGTTGCCAGTTCGATACAATCAACGTATTCGCAAACATGCTTAAGCTCGATGCCATAAGCACCGATATTTTGTATCGGGGATGATCCCGCACAGCCCGGGATCAGCGCCAGGTTTTCCAGCCCGGGCATCCCGTTTTCGAGGGTAAATTGCACCAGGCTATGCCAGTTTTCACCTGCACCCACGTGCAAATGCCAGCCATCCTCCGCCTCCTGCACCGCGATCCCGCGAATGCGATTGACGATCACCGTTCCGGCAAAATCATCCAGAAAGAGAACGTTACTTCCCTCGCCCAGAATGAGAACGGGCTGTTGGTTTTGTGTGGCGTGATTCCATGCAGCCAGCAGCTGCCGGGCATCGTCAGCTCGTACGATCTGATGGGCATTTCGGTCAATGCCGAAGGTATTCCAGGGCTTAAGGGAGTGATTCATAGACGCTATCCAGATGCAAAAACCGGGATAGTTTACCGTATATGTCAGGCATTAGGGGATATCTTTGTCGAACGGGGACGCTACATGCAGCAACGTTTCCCGAAGACAAAAACGCAAAAAGCCCTGTACGTCAGTACAGGGCTTCTTACTTGTTTGATGCCTGGCAGTTCCCTACTCTCGCATGGGGAGACCCCACACTACCATCGGCGCTACGGCGTTTCACTTCTGAGTTCGGCATGGGGTCAGGTGGGACCACCGCGCTACAGCCGCCAGGCAAATTCTGTTTATCAACACGTCTTCTGACCTGTCGATTAATCTGTTATCAAGCTGAAAACCTGTCTCTTCACGCCAAAACAGCTTCGGCGTTGTAAGGTTAAGCCTCACGGTTCATTAGTATCGGTTAGCTCAACGTATCGCTACGCTTACACACCCGACCTATCAACGTCGTCGTCTTCAACGTTC